>JAGLIO010000021.1 GCA_023142915.1 Candidatus Parcubacteria bacterium
TAACAAAACAAATCAGGTTTTTTTATTTGCCCTTGACATCATTTTAAATCCGTGCTAAGTTAAACTGTTTTAAGGCTAATTTTTAGTTATTAAATAAATACTCACTAATATTAAATAAAATTTTAATATGTTTTAAAAACAATTTTTATGAAAAAAGCAAAAAAACAAGAAAAAACGTTTAAAATTTTGAATATAATGCTTATTACGGCATTTTTATTCAGTGTTTCTATTTATACAGCGCCGCAAACAAATACCGCGCGAGCCGCTGTAAATTTAATCAAGGAAAGCAGTTTTGAGGGTAATATTGATTATTACTGGGGCGACTGGCAGGATGATGCATCAACCCGTGAATTTGAATTTTATCGCGCCTATGACGCTCCTTACGGTTATGGATCGTATTGCGCCGCGATTGACGCGAAAGGCGCGCCAGGGCAAGCATTTTCAGCTTTGATGTCAACAAACAATCCTGAAAATAAATTCGCGATTGACGTGGCTAAAGATTATTATTTGATTTTTTACGCTCGTTCTACCGTTAATATGGATTTGATAACTTATATGCAGCGAGCCGATTCTTATAACGCGATTACCGAGTATAAGGCAAGGTCAATTAATAATCAGTGGCAAAAATATGTAATCAATTTTTCGCCAACAGCAACAACAGACGCGTTGCTGGCTTTTGTATACGGAAATATGCCTGATAATGCCACGTTATATCTTGACGGCGTACAAGTTATTGAAGCCAATCTTTCCGTTTCTACGGTTGAGGTAAGAGGTTATATCGGCGAAGAAAAATATATCAAAATTGCGAATGTAAACAATTTTTCTAAAGATGATATAAAAGTTGAAGTTCCGTATTATGATAATTTAAGCAAAACCGCTACAACCAAAAATCTTGATTTAAAAAGGATGACTTCTTCGGGCGTTTATTTTGATATGGAAAAAGGAACTTACTCGGGGATAGGCAATGTTTATGTTAATGATAATTACGCGGGAAGTTTTAATTATAATGTTTTGTTAAGGCTTAATTCTTTTCATCCAGGTTTAATCCGAATTGATGAGGATATGGTTGTAAGCGGCAGCGGTTTTATGCCAATGGAATCACAAAGTATTTTTTTGGTTGTAAATGTTTTAAATAATGAAAAAGAAGTTATTAAAAAGTGGATTGAACCTTTAACAATGGATTCCGAATTAAGCCAAATGTCGTTTAAACTGCCTGCGGGAACGGTTTCAGGGTCAATGTATGCGCAAGCTTCATTTTTTGATAAAGATGGAGTGGAAAAAATAAATAAATCCAACTCACTGGCTTATAAATTAAAGCCGATTATTTTCGCGACTGATTGGAGCAAAAGAGGTTATGAGCATGTGGGTGATAATTTAAGGATTTACGGAAAAGGATTTGGCGTATCTCCAAGCGTGGTTTATTACGATACCGAAGGCAATAAACTGGAAACAATCAGGGCTAAAGTTATCAGTGTCGGCGATTTAGAAGAAATTGAAGCGCGAACCACTAAAAAAGTTAATAATTTTGATATTACAATTCTTTCTAATGGCGTTGAATCCGACCGCAGCGAGTATTTAAGCTATTTGGCCAAGCCGAAATTAAATACAATTAAAACCGGCTATAGCCGCGTAATATATTCAAGCTCGGAAAAAATTCAAGCCGCAAAGATTGGCGATGAAATAACAATTTACGGTGAAGGCTTTAGGTCAGCGGCTAGTTCTACTGTGGTGGAATTTCAAGGCTATAATCAAAGAATCGCGGTAGCCGTTGACAATGAAGCAATTAATTCAAACGGAACATATCTTAAAGTTATTGTTCCGTTAGGCGCGCAAAATGGCTATATTAACATTCAGGTAAATGAAAAAGATTCAAATTATAGGCCGATTGAAATTATTCCAACTGTAATCAGTGTTTCTCCGGATCCGGTTTTGCCGGGCAAAGATATAATTATTACTGCTGACGGCGTTGGGGATAATTTGAATTTGGCAAAAATTCATTTTCAGTTAAGCAATTCGGAAAAGATAACAGTCGCGCCTTACGCGATTGATTTAAGCGGCACGCAAGCGGTTATTTACGCTAAAGCGCCTTTGGCAATGTCAAGCAACGCGACAAAAGTTACTTTGCAATATGATCGCTGGACTGATAATGGCAGCTCAATTTTAAATGTAAGACCGTATATCAGCAGCGCGAATATCAATTTGGATAATAATATTTTATCCATAAAGGGCTATGGTTTTTCCATTAATCCGCGGGAAAATATAATTACTTATAAATACGCGGACGAAGATAAAACAATAATTACTCCGAATGTAAGAATGCTCGGCGTTTACCCTACTGAAGAGGGACAGGAAATACGGATCCAGATGCTGGATAATTATCATTACGGATTTATTAATGTTCAGGTTGGTGATTTTATAAGTAATGAAGCGAATTTCGGTCCGACATCAATTCGTAATATAGCGAGACGTGTTGAATATGTTGAAAGCGCTGGCGCTGTAAAAGGCGTGCTATACATTTCCGGATATAATTTTGGAACAAGCGGCTCGGTTTATGTAGGCGACCAGCAGGCGCAAGAACATTACCGCAGCGAGTTTTTTATCATCGCTGTAATTGACGAGCAGTATATTAATGATAATCCGGTGGTTGTCACCAGAGAATAATAAAAGTGTATTTGAGAAAGGAGGTAATTTAAAATGGCAAGACAATGTAGTAATTGTTATTCTGTGTTGTACTTAGCTTCTCTGTCAGAGGAAGATGGAGTGAAATTCTTGAAATGTCCTTCATGCGGAAGCAAAACTCGTTTCCGAAAGGAAAAAGAAGATTACCTCAATAATACTTGTAAGCCCAAAAAGATTCATTTTCAGGTATGCTCAAAAAGGTAATTTTCAAGATGGTATTTAGTTAGCCGTCAATAATTGGCAAATTGACGGCATATAGAGCGGAGGTTATATAAAAATCTCCGCTCTAAAAAATTTTTAAAATAAATTTTAATATAATCAATAGATGAAAATAGCGATAATTGGACAAAAAGGCATTCCGGCGGTTTCTGGAGGAGTGGAAACGCATGTTGAGGAATTGTCAATAAAATTGGCAGAAAAAGGGCATGAAGTCTATGTTTATACCCGCCCTAATTATACTGATAAAAATTTAAAAGAGCATAGGGGCGTTAATTTAATCAGCCTGCCAAGCATTCCAACCAAGCATTTGGACGCAATCAGCCATACTTTTTTTGCTTGTTTTGACATACTAAGGAGAAATATTGATGTCGCGCATTTTCATTCAATCGGCCCGTCGTTTTGGATTTGGCTGCTTAAGATATTAAAGCCAAAAACTCCGGTTGTGGCTACTTTTCACACCTTGTGCTATCAGCATAAAAAATGGAAATTATTTGCGAGATTCAGCTTGAGGCTGGGGGAATATGTTTGCTGTAATATGGCAGATAAGGTAATCACTATTTCCAAAGGTCTGAAAAAATATGTTTTAAAAAAATACAAAAAAGAAGCCGAGTATATACCGAATGGCGTTTTAAAAAGCGAATTTTATAAAGTAAAAGAAATTAAGCAAAAATGGGAGCTTGAAAAAGATTCATACGTAATTATAGTTTCACGCTTAATTCAGCATAAAGGCATTCATTACGCGATTAAAGCGTTTAAAAAAATAAACACCGATAAAAAACTGGTGATTGTCGGTGATGGATTTTTTACAGATACTTACACGGAAGAGTTGCGCGCTTTAGCTGCATCAGACAAAAGAATAATTTTCACAGGCCGCCAAACAGGAAAGATTTTAAAAGAGTTTTTTTCCAACGCTTACGCGTTTATCCAGCCTTCGGAGTCGGAAGGCTTGTCCATCTCGCTTTTAGAAGCCATGTCATACGGCCTGGGAACGTTGGTAAGCGATATTCCCGAAAATTTGGAAGCAATTGAAGATACCGGTTTTAGTTTTAAAAATAAAGATGTTGATAATTTAAAAGAGAAAATAAAATATATTATTAATCATCCCGATGAAGTTAAAAATAAAGGCACTCTTGCTAAAAAAAGAGTTGAAAAATATTATAATTGGGATGTTATTGTTGATGGTGTTTTAGAGGTTTATCAAAAGGCTGTGGATGAGAAAAAAAAGTTATAAAATTTTTTATATATCAAAAAAGCTAAATCAAGTATTTGTTTGATTTAGCTTTTTTATTTTTTTTGCGTTTTATTTGACAATCTGAAATATTTTTATTAAAATATAAAAATAATACGGTTAAATTCTTATAAATATAAAAAATATGCTTTATAATCGAAAAATACAGCAAAATATAAATAGATGGCTATTAAAAGATGAGATTATTATTTTAAACGGAGCCAGGCAGGTTGGCAAAACCTCTCTTTTGAAATTATTGCAAATTGAATTAAAACGTCAAAAAATAGAAGAAGAAAGAATTTTTTATTTGAATTTGGAAGAGCTTGAAGTTTTAGATGAATTAAACAATTCGCCTAAAAATATATTAAATTATATTAAGGTGAAAAATAAAAAAAACTATTTTTTTATTGATGAAATTCAATATTTAGATAATCCTTCTAATTTTTTAAAGTATTTATATGATGAGCATAGGGATAAAATTAAACTAATCGCAACCGGCTCTTCCGCGCTAGAGCTAAAAGCTAAACTGCAGGATTCTTTAGCCGGAAGAAAAGTTGTTTTTAAAATTAATCCTCTTTGTTTTGAAGAGTTTTTGCGTTTCAAGCAAATTGATATTTTAGATTATTATAGCAATAAAAATATTCCCTTAACAATTCAAAGCCAGTTTAAAAAATATATGGATGAATATTTGCTTTTCGGAGGCATGCCTAAAGTTGTTTTAACTCAAGACGCGAATGATAAAAAAATGTTATTAAAAAATTATGTTAATGATTATATTAATAAAGATATTAGATATATTGGAAAAATTGATAATTTAATGAAGTTTAACCAATTGGTTAAAGTTTTATCAAATCAAATCGGAAATTTGCTTAACATTAATGAATTAACCAATACTTTGGATTTGCCGCGGCTGGAAATTGAGAACTATATAAATTTGCTTGAATATACTTTTGTTTTGCATAAAATTTCTCCATATTATAAAAATATTCGTTCCCAAATCACTAAAATGCCTAAAATTTATTTTTTTGATCTTGGCATTCGGAATCAAATTTTGAATAATTTTGTAGAGCCTATAAACAGGTCTGACAGCGGATCGCTTTTTGAAAATTTTATTTATCTTGAGTTAAAGCAAAATGTAAGCGAAGATGATATTTATTTTTACAGAACTATCCATAAAGCGGAAATAGATTTTATTTTTGAAAAGAACAACGTTGTTTACCCAATAGAAGTTAAGTATAAAAATTTTAGCAATGTTGCGGCTAACAGGGTTTTAACAGGTTTTTGCAAATCAAGCAAAATTAATTGCCCTAAGGGCTATTTAGTTAATTTGAATTTGAATAAAGAGGCAGTGAATAAGATATTTTTTTTAACCTTTACAAATTTTTTTAATAGACTGGATTAAGATTTATTTGATAAAATTTTATAACATAGAAAAAGAGATAAAAGCAATTATGATATACAACAATATTCTACAAACCATCGGCAATACTCCTTTGGTTAGAATCAATAAATTAAGCAATAAAGAAAACGTAAATATTTTTGCTAAAATTGAAGGCAGAAATCCGGGCGGAAGCATTAAAGACAGGGTTGCCTTGAAAATGATTGAAAGCGTTGAGGCTGAAGGAAAATTAGGCAAAGATAAAATAATTATTGAGGCCACTTCTGGAAATACCGGGATTTCTTTAGCTATGATCGGTGTTGTCAAAGGATATAAGGTGGAAATTGTTATGAGCAAAGCTGTTTCAATTGAAAGGCAAAAAATGATTAAGGCTTTTGGCGCTAAAATAATTTTAACCCCCAAGAGTCAAGGAACTGATGGCGCGATTACGAAAGTGCGCGAGTTAGTTTCTGCGAATTCGGAAAAATATTATCATACTGATCAGTTTTCCAATGATGCTAATAGAGCGGCTCATTACGAAACAACCGCCCAAGAAATTTGGCAGCAAACCGGCGGTGATATTGATTATTTTGTGGCCGCGATTGGAACTTCCGGCACCTTGATGGGTGTTGGCGAATATTTAAAAAAATATAATCCAAAAGTAAAAATTGTTAGCGCCGAGCCTGAAAAAGGGCATTATATTCAAGGCTTGAAAAACATGGAAGAGGCAATCGTGCCTGCGATATATGACAAGAGCAAATTAGATGATATAATTATCATAGACACTAAAGAAGCATACGAAATGTCGCGGCAGATTGTAAAAAATGAAGGAATTTTTGTCGGAATGAGCTCCGGAGCCGCCATGCTCGCCTCGTTGAAAGTGGCGGAAAAAATTACAAAAGGAAATATCGTAACAATTTTTCCGGATAGGGGAGAGAAATATTTAAGCACAAATTTATATGAATAAAATTTATTTATACAATACGTTAACCAGAAAAAAGGAAGAATTTGAACCCATAGACAAATCAGAAGTCGGATTGTATGCTTGCGGACCTACGGTTTATAATTATGCGCATATCGGGAATTTGCGCACTTATATTTTTGAAGATATTTTAAAGCGTGTTTTAGAATATAACGGCTACAAGGTTAAGCATGTTATGAATATTACCGATGTCGGGCATTTAACAGGCGATGGTGATATGGGTGAGGATAAATTGGAAAAGGGCTCAAAAAGAGAAGGTAAAACCGCTTGGGAAATTGCTGAATTTTATACAAAAGCGTTTAAAAGTGATTTAAAAAAATTAAATATTATTGAGCCTGATATTTGGTGCAAAGCTACTGAATATATTCAGAAGCAAATTGATTTAATAAAAATTTTAGAAAAAAAAGGCTTTACTTATGAAATAAGCGATGGCATATATTATGACACTTCTAAATTTGAAGATTATAACAAGCTTTCTCATTTAGATTTGGAAACTTTGCGAGAAGGAGCTCGAGTTGAAAAAAATGAAGAGAAAAAAAATCCAACAGATTTCGCGCTTTGGAAGTTTTCGCCTAAAGGTGAAAAACGTCAGATGGAATGGGATCCAAAAAAATACGGAGCAGATTGGGATATTGGTTTTCCGGGTTGGCATATTGAGTGTTCGGCTATGAGCATGGCTTTGCTTGGCGAAAAACTTGATATACATTGCGGCGGAATTGACCATATTAATGTTCATCATACAAATGAAATAGCGCAATCTAAGGCTGCGTATCCTGACAAGAAGTTTTTTAAATACTGGATGCACGGAGCGTTTTTAAATATTAAAGGCGGTAAAAAAATGGCTAAAAGCGAAGGGAATTTTTTGACCTTGCAGAATACTTTTATTGATAAAGGAATAGATCCGTTAGTATATCGTTTCGCGGCCTTGCAGACGCATTATCGCAAGCCGATGGAATATAGCGAGGAAGTGATGAAAAATGCGGAAAAAGGATTAAACCATTTAAAAAATCAATTTAGAAATCTTGGGGAAAAAAGCGGAAAAGTAAGCAAGGAATTTAAAAATAAATTTTTAGAAGAAGTAAATAATGATTTAAATATGCCTAAAGCGTTGGCTGTAGTTCAGGAAATGTTAAAGTCAAATTTGAGCAACGAGGATAAAAAAGCCATCTTGTTGGAATTCGATACAGAAATACTAGGCATTGGTATTGCTGATTTGAATATTAAGGCAGTGGAGGATATAAAAATAGATGAAAATGTTGAAATGTTAAAGAAGGAAAGACAAAAAGCTAGAAAGGAAAAGAATTTTGAAGAATCTGATAGGTTGAGAGATGAAATAGAAAAATTAGGATATACAGTAGAAGATAGTAAAGACGGAATGAGAGTTTATAAAAAATAATTTGTTACGTGTTACGTGATTATGAATTTTTGGCAAAAATTAAAAAAACCATTCTACGCGCTGGCGCCTTTAGCCGGAATTAGCGATTCAGCATTTAGGCAGATATGCAAAGAATTTGGCGCGGATGTAATGTATTCGGAAATGGCGTCGGCAACGGCGTTTTTTTATGATGCTAAAAAAAGAAAAAATCTTGATTCATCTGAAACTTTGAAATTAGCGCGGTTTGAAGGAAAAGAAAGACCGTTTGTGGTTCAGCTTTTTGGCAGCGAGCCTGAGTATTTTAAAGTTGCTACTGAATTAATTCATAAGCAAATTAAGCCTGATGGAATTGATATAAATTTTGGATGTCCTGTAAAAAAGGTGCAAAAGCAAGGCGCCGGAGCAGCGCTAATGGCTGATTTAAAAAAATCTTATAAAGTAATCAAAGCAACAACAGAAAGCACTGATTTGCCAATATCAATAAAGACGCGAACCAAAGCAGGAGATGTTGATATATTAAGATTTTTAGATTATATTTCCGATTTGGATGTAAAAGCGATTATGATACATGGCAGAACGCGCGCGCAGATGTTTTCCGGAGATATTGATATGGCAGTAATAAAAAAAGCGCGAGATTTTTTTCCCGGAATAATTATGGCAAATGGCGGAATTTATTCCTATGAAGACGCCATGCGCGTTTTAAATGAAACCGAGGCGGATGGCATTGGAATTGCCCGCGGAGCGCTTGGCAAACCTTGGATTTTTAAAGCTCTGCGAACAGGACAATCAGTTGAGCGGCAAAAAAAAGCGGTTTTTAAAATTGCCGTAAAGCACGCGGAGCTAGCTTACACGCAAAAAGGCAAAAAGGGAATTATTGAAATGCGCAAGCATTTATGTTGGTATATACATGGATTTCCAGGAGCGAGCAAGAAGAGAGAAGAATTAATAAGAGTTAGTTCTTTGGATGATGTAAAGAATATTTTAAGCGAATAAAAAAAATTATCGTAGAGACGCGCCGCGGCGCGTCTCTACGATAATTTTTTTACAACCATTTTTTCTTCGCAAAAATAATCAACATTCCAGTACATCCCACCATCATCATTGACATAATAATCCAAAAACCGTTAGTACTGTGGATAAAAGGCATTCCGTTCATTGTATTCATGCCGAATATTGCCGCCAACAAAGTAAGCGGAAATACAATAACCGAGAAAATTGTTAAAGTCTTCATAATATCATTCAAACGATTGTTTAAAAGCGATTCATTGGTGTTATTGAGAATTTCAACCATTTCTTTTTGAATTTCCAAATTTTCCCAAAAACGTTTGGAATTTTCAAGCAGAGAATTGTAGTATTTGCGAATTTTATGTTCAGGAATATTGCCGGATTCAAATTTACTGAATCTTTTAATGATATTTTTATGGTTAAGCATAATTTTGCGCGTATTAATGATATTGCGGCGCAATAAAAGAATTTCTGAAACCGCTCTTCTGGATTTTTGCTCAAAAATTACCTGTTCAAGATTGGCGATATTTATGCTGTTTTTATCTAAAATTTCATTGCAGTCAATCATTAATTTATCAAGAATTTCGTATAAAAGAATAGCTGATGATTCAAATTCGTATGAAAGAGTTGAATTTCCGTCTTTTTTACAGAGATTGAAAAATCTGTTTAAGGCTTTAAGATTGTTGTTGTGCAGAGTAACAATATAATTTTCACCGATAAAAAATTCAATTTCAGCGCTGATAATATTGCCATCGCCGTTTTCAAAGACTGGAAAATGAAGAATTAAAAAAATATATTCATCAGTACATTCTATTGCCGTTCTTTGGGCGGTTGCTCTTGAAGAGGATGCTTGTAAATGTGCTAAATTAAAATTAAATTTTTTTCTTAAATATTCAATTTCCGCTTTTCTAGCGTTTGCTATATCAATCCAAGTAACTTCCCCGCCCGGAGTCGCGGGGTTGTCAATAATTATTTTTTGAATATTTTTAGAGATTATTTTTTTTTGCGTCATATTTATAAGCAGGTAATATTAATTATACATATTATAACACAGAATTTGATTTTTTTAAAATTTTAAGGTTTTTTATAGTTTTTTATTGTTTTTTTATTTAAAATAAGTTAAAATATATTTATATGCCAACACTTTATAATCATTCAGATTCAAATAAGCGAAAAACTTGGTTTTTATTATCAGGTTTTTTGATTTTTGTTATTTTAATTGGATATATTTTTAGCGTTGCAATGGAAAGTCCTGTTATTTTATATTTTGTTGTCGGTTTCAGTATGATTTCAGCATTTATTAGCTATTGGTGGAGTGATAAAATCGTTTTATCAATGTCTGACGCTAAATTAATTAAATTTGAAGATAATAAAGAATTATATCGGCTGGTTGAAAATCTTTGCATTACAGCCGGATTGCCTATCCCAAAAATATATATAATAAAAGATACAGCCCCAAACGCGTTTGCTACCGGACGCGATCCTGAACACGCGGTTGTGGCTGTAACAGCGGGGCTTTTGCAAAAATTGGATAGAAGCGAACTGGAAGGCGTAATCGCGCATGAATTATCTCATATAGGGAACAGGGATATTTTGCTTGCTACGGTAGTTACGGTTTTAGTCGGCGTTGTCGTGCTTTTGGCTGATTGGTTTATGCGCTGGACTTTTTTTGGCGGAGCTAGGAGAAGTAACAAAAAAGGCGGACAACTACAAATTATTATAATAATTGCCGCTATTATTTTATCTATTTTAGCTCCGTTTTTCGCCTATATGATGCAATTCGCAATTTCCCGCAAGCGCGAATTTTTGGCTGACGCTGACGGAGCTTTATTGACCCGTTATCCCGAAGGTCTTGCGCGCGCTTTAGAAAAAATATCAGCAGACACAGAACCATTAGAGGTTGCCAATCGGGCAACAGCCCATCTTTATATTTCTTCGCCGTTTGAAGGCAAACGTGACAGAAGAAGTAAAAAAAGTTTTTTTAAAAAAGCGTTTATGACGCACCCGCCGGTTGCTGAGAGGGTTGCGGCTTTGAGGGGGATGGAGGTTTAATGATACGATTTTGTTTTTTAATGATATGATTTTAATTTATTATTTTTTATTAATTTTAGCGAAAAACAAGGAATTTTTTAGCAGTAAATTGAATAATTTAAAATTATATGATATGATTAACGTATATAAATGATATAATTAAATATGCAAAAAGATAAGTACAATACACAAAATAGGTCTGATATTATTGTTAAAATAATCAGCAAAAAACATAAAATCGGAATATCTGAGATAATCACGGAGTTAAGCAAAGAAACCGGTAAAAAAATTCCAAGGATTACGGTTAATAGAGATATAGAAAAATTAATACAAAGTAATCTTATTATAAGAAAAGGGAAGGGTCCGTCAGTTTATTATGAATTGTCTTTATTCTTTAATTTACTGAAAAAGATTGATATTCAAGAATATTTTAAAAAAGAACCTGATAATCGCGATGTTAAGGAAAGGTTTAATTTTAAAATTTTTAACTGTTTTTCAAATTCTTTATTTTTAAAAAATGAATTAAGCGAATTGGATAAATTAAATGATGATTATAAAAAAAGAATAAAAAAATTATCTCAAACTATTTTAAAAAAAGAATTTGAAAGACTGACTATT
Organism: Candidatus Parcubacteria bacterium; assembly: GCA_023142915.1. Classification (GTDB taxonomy): domain Bacteria; phylum Patescibacteriota; class Patescibacteriia; order Patescibacteriales; family UBA12075; genus JAGLYP01. The sequence goes on from JAGLIO010000021.1 coordinate 11,516, forward strand.
GAATTAAGTTGGAAGTCATCGCAAATAGAAGGAAATACTTATTCATTAATAGATACGGAAATTTTAATCAAAGAGAATAAGCCTGCGAAAAATCACACCAAGGAAGAAACGCAAATGATTTTAAATCATAAAAAAACATTGGATTATATTTTTAGCAATAAAAATAATTTTAAAAAATTAACGCTTGCCAAGATTGAGGATATTCATAAAATGCTTATTGAAAAAATGGCGATAAAAAATAATATCCGCAAAAACTTGGTCGGCATTACAGGAACAAAGTATAAACCGCTTGATAATGAATTTCAAATCAGAGAAGCGCTTGAAAAATTAATTGATATTGTAAATAAAAAAGAGAATCATCCGCTGTTAAAAGCGATTGCTTCCGTATTGTTGATTTCATATATTCAGCCTTTTGAAGACGGCAATAAACGCACGGCAAGACTGCTTGGAAATGCCATATTGCTTGCTAATAATTATTGCCCGCTATCTTACAGAAGCGTTAATGATAATGATTATAAAAAAGCAATGATTTTATTTTACGAACAAAACAACGCCAAATTTTTTAAAGAATTATTTATTGATCAATTTATTTTTTCACTGAATAATTATTTTTTGATGCATTATTAAATTGAATAGAAAATTAAAAATTAACCAAAAATCATGAAAATAAAATTATCAGACAAAAAAATAAAAGATATTAAAGCTGACTGTGAGATTGTTTTTGTTGTGAACAAAAATTTAGAACACAAATTTGTTTGCGATGAAAAGATTTTAAATGAAATGAATTTTAAAGGCGTTGCTGATGAAGTTTTGTTATTGCCTGAAAAAAAAATGTATATTGGGGTTGATGATTTAGAATTGGAAAGTTTGCGCTCGTCTGTTGCTTTAGCAATAAGAAATATCGCGAAAAGTAAAATTGCGACATTAAAAATCGCTTTGTATTTTATTGATGACGCGGGCGAGGCGATTAAAGCAATGAGTGAAGGTTTTTTGCTTGGAATTTATAATTATCAAAAATATAAAACAAAACAAACGAAAAATAATATCAAGCAAATAATAATCTCCACTGAGAATTATTATGATAAAAAAATCGCGATAAAAAAATTAACAGAAAAAATCAAAGAAGCTGAAATTATTTCCAAAAGCGTAAATTTTGTTCGTGATATCGTAAATGAACCGCCGTCTGATTTAACTCCTTTAAAATTTTCTGAAATCGCAAAAAAGGAAGCAAAGGAAAATAATTTAACAATTAAAATTTTAGGTGAAAAGGAATTGGAAAAATTGGGAATGGGAGCGTTTTTGGCGGTTAACAGAGCAAGCGCTTATCCACCACGGCTTATACATTTAAAATATAAATCAAAAAACGCGAAAAAGAAAATCGCGTTTGTTGGAAAGGGTTTGACTTATGATACCGGCGGATTAAGCCTAAAGCCAAGCGACGGAATGCTGACAATGAAAATGGATATGGGCGGAGCCGGCGCGATTTTAGGCGTAATTATTGCCGTGAGCCGGTTAAAATTGCCAATTGAAGTTCATGTGATTATTGGCGCTACCGAGAACGCAATCGGCAAGGACGCGTATAAACCCGATGATGTTTTAAAAGCTATGAACGGAAAAACAATTGAAGTGAAAAATACCGATGCTGAAGGCCGGCTTGTTTTGGCTGATTGCTTGTGTTACGCGCAAAAAGAAAATTTTGATTATATTATTGATATAGCTACTCTAACAGGAGCGTCTATGGTTGCGTTGGGCGAATACACAAGCGCGGTTATGGGGTTTAGTAACGATTTGAATCATAAAATATTAAAATCAGCAAAAGAAGCGGGGGAGCTTGTCGGTATTTTGCCGTTTAACAAATATTTATCTAAATTATTAAAAAGTGAAATTGCCGATATTAGCAATATTAGTGCTTCCCGTTATGGAGGAGCAATTACCGCCGGATTGTTTTTGGGAGAATTTATTGAAAAAAAGAATAAAGAAAAATGGGCGCATATTGATATTGCCGGTCCGGCTTTTAAAGACAAATTTTGGGGAGTAAATCCGATTGGCGCCAGCGGAGCCGGAACGCGCTTGTTGGTTGAATTGGTTAAGGGTGTTTTGTAAATTTTTATTATATTAAACATCAAGATTAGTAACCTTGCGCGCGTGAGTTTGGATGAATTTTTTACGCGGAGCAACATCTCCTCCCATAAGCATATCAAATACTTCGTCAGCCAAAGCCGCGTCATCTACGGTTACCTGGCTCATAATGCGCGTTTCCGGGTTCATAGTGGTTTCCCAAAGCTGATCAGGATTCATTTCACCAAGACCCTTATATCTCTGAATATGGATTTTTTTATGGGCTTTTTTATCGTCTTCAGTTTTTTTATCGTTATCAGTATTTTCTTCTTCCTCAGAGCTCTCTTCATTTTTTGTCTCATCGGGCATACCGCCGAATTTTTCAATTATTTTAGTTTTTTCTTCTTCGCTGAAAGCCCATTCAACTTTTGTTCCTTGTTTTATTTGATAAAGAGGCGGCTGGGCAACATATAAATGGCCTTCGGTTACCAATTGCTTAAAATGCCTAAAAAATAATGTCAGCAAAAGCGTTCTAATATGCGCGCCGTCAACATCAGCATCAGTCATGATAATTATACGATGATAGCGCAGTTTGGAAATATCAAGCTGGTCGTCAATATTCGTGCCCATTGCAATGACCAGGTTCTTTATTTCATTATTCGCAAGCATTTTATCAAGGCGCGCGCGTTCCACATTTAAAATTTTTCCTCTTAATGGCAGAATTGCCTGAAAATGGCGGTCTCTGCCTTGCTTTGCGGAGCCTCCGGCAGAATCTCCCTCAACAATGTACAGTTCACATTCTTCAGGCTTGCGGCTTGAGCAGTCGGATAATTTTCCCGGTAAAGTCATTCCGTCCAAAGCGCCTTTTCTAAGAATGGAAGCGCGAGCGGTGCGGGCGGCAATTCTTGCCTGGCTGGATAGTACGCATTTTCCGATTATAGCCTCGGCTTCTTTAGGATGTTCTTCTAGAAAAATAGTAAAAGCCTCGCCGAATATTTGCTCAACATATCCTTTAATTTCCGCGTTGCCAAGCTTGCCTTTGGTTTGTCCTTCAAATTGCGGATCTTTTAATTTAACGCTGATTATGGCAACTAAGCCCTCCCTGACATCTTCACCGGTTAAATTTTCATCTTTTTCTTTAAGCAGTTTTTGATTGCGAGCGTAAGAATTAATAGTCCTGGTTAAAGCGGTGCGAAAACCAACCAGATGGGTTCCTCCTTCCAAATTATAAATATTATTGGCAAAAGGCAGGACATTTTCATTAAATTCATCATTATATTGCAAGGCAACTTCAACTTTTGAATCTTCAATATCTTTCTCAACATAAAAACAAGTTTCATTTTTTATGTTTTTATTGCAATTCAAGCTTTTAATATACGACTTAATTCCGCCTTCAAAATAAAATACGAATTTTTTCTTTCTGTGGTTTGATCTTTCGTCGCTTAATTTAATAGTGATGCCTTTATTTAAATAAGCTTGCTGCCGATAATGATCCAATATTTTTCCCCAATTAAATTCAGTTTCAGAGAAAATTTTTGAGTCAGGCTTAAAAGTTATTGTAGTTCCGGTTTTTTTTGTTGCGCCAATGGCTTTTGCTTTTTTTTGCGGTTTGCCAATTTTATATTCCTGAACCCAGATTTTTTCCTCTGTGTGAATTTCCGCTTTCATATATGAGCTTAAAGCGTTAACAACGGAAACGCCAACTCCGTGAAGTCCGCCGGATACTTTGTATCCGCTTGCTTCCCCGCCGAATTTACCGCCGGCATGAAGTTTTGTCATAACCGTTTCCAGTGCGGATACTCCGGTAACTTTATGAATGCCAACCGGAATTCCTCGTCCATTATCAGTAATTTTTACCATGCCATCATCAAGCAGCGCAATGGTTATAGTGTCGGCATGTCCTCCCATAGCTTCATCCAAACCGTTATCAACCACTTCCCAAATTAAGTGATGCAGTCCTGCTGACGCGGTTGAGCCAATGTACATGCCGGGCCTTTTTCTTACCGGATCAAGCCCTTCCAAAACGGTAATGGAATCAGCGCCGTAATTTGATTTAACTGTTTTTTTTGTTGATTTCTTTTCAGGCATAAAATAAAATTATATCTAATATTAGTAATTAACAATTTAAAAACACCCATTATTCGGGCAGTTTTGTTATTTATATCTTAGCAAAAGAAATAGCATTTTGCAAGTGTTTTTTTTGCTTTTACTTTTTGCTTTACTTTTTTTCAAAAATGTATTAATATATAATCAATCAACCGCCAGAGAGGTGGTTTTTGGTTGTTTTGCTAAAATTTGCGCAAATCAACAATTCGGAGGTCGTCTAATGGTAGGACTCCAGGTTTTGATCCTGGCTATCGGGGTTCGAATCCCTGCCTCCGAGCCACGAAAAATGCCCAAGGGCATCTCGTGGCACGCCACATCAAAAATTGGCATGTCACAACATTATAAGGTGAAAATTTAGAAAGCATTTTTACGCGGCAAGGAACGTGGATTACGCGCAGCCTTGCCATATAAAAAAACTTATATTAGATTGTTTAGAAATATCATACATAAAAACACGTCTTTATTTGACGCGTTTTATGTTATGCCTGAGTAGTTAATTATAATAAGGAGGAATATATTTTACGTTTATTTATTAGAATGTCAAGATGATAAGTCTTGGTACATCGGCTATACTTCTGATTTAAAACGGAGGATAAGCGATCATCAAAATGGATATGGTTGCCGTACTACTTCTTTAAAAAAGAATTGGAAATTAATTTATTACGAAGCATATATAGAAAAACGAGATGCGATTGGCAGAGAAAAATTTTTAAAAAGCGGGTCAGGCAGGAAATATTTAAATAAGCAGTTAAGAAATTACTTGAGCTACAATTTTTAATTTTGTTAGTTTTGCGTTAATCATTCGCTTTGGCATAATCGGCAAGCAATTTTCTTTGAGCGGGGATTGAGTAGCCCTCTTGTTTTTGTTCTTTGGATGATACGCGGACGTAGATTATTGATTTTGGCATAGGTTTTTTTATTAGGGTTAAAAAAATTTTCAAAATCAGATATGTTTAAAAATGATACATTATTGAATAAATTGTTTGGGACTTTGTCTAAAGATTTTATTAGCTGTGTATAATTAAATATTCTCTGTATTTTTTTATACATTTTATCATTAGCCACCACAAAACCATATAATCCCATAACACTTGCGTTTGTTATATCGCCAAGAATATGCTTTGAGGAGCCACTAAAAACAACTTCAACAGCTAACGTACATCTGGGATTGTTGTTTGTTTTAAGGTTTTTATTTGTTATGTATTCTTTTAATTTTTGAGGAGATTTATCATATTCTCGTTCAATATCAAAAGTAGTTATATGATTTCCAACATTAAAAGGACCGATTGCAATATCTAGTCGTGGAGCATAATTTGATTTTAATCTAAAACTATCAGTAGATTTTCGGGAGACTGCCCATTCTGTTTTTATTTCACTAAAATGCTTAATTAATAGCTTTTCTATTTTATTTTGGTATATAGTTGATTTTCTCATAAATAAAATATTATTTTTTGAAATCAAATTTATTAAATTTAATTTTTTAATTCATCTCCCCAACATCAATTTTCCTAACATCATCATTTGTAATTCCCAATCCTAAATTTCGCATAACATTGAATGCGTCAGCGGGTCGCCCTAAATAATACGCTTTTTTGTCTTTTGGATAAATATAATACGCTTCGCCGTTTTGCTCAACATCTAATAATATTTTTCCTAAAACATGATTTGGAAATATTGTGTTGCCTGTTATAAATTCGTGAGTTGCGCCTAAGCCAAGTTTTCGCATTATGCTAAACGCGTCCGCCGGTCTGCCAAGATAATATTTCTTTTCATCATCAGGATTAACATACCACCCTTCGCCGTTTTTTTCTACTTGCAATAAAATGTTACCGCTCATTCTTTTTGATAAATTATTGTCTATTTTTGTTATTAAATTTTTTTCTTCTGCGATAATATTTTTTATTGCTTCTTTGTCAGCTTCTTTATTTAAATTACTTTCCTCAATAATGTTTTTATTAATTTGATTATCAAATTCTTGTGATCCATTTGTTTTTGCTTCTTCTTGTGGCGTCTCCTCTGGAATACTTGAAACATAATCTCTACGTTTTTTAATATCTATACCCTCTAAAGAATTTTTTATATCTAATTTTCCTTTATTTGACTTGGATGTTATTCTGCTCATAATCTCTACATTACTTAAAATGGAATAAGACTTTAATAGCGCTGCCGTTGCTGCAACCATTGGCGCAGAAAAAGATGTGCCATCTAAATAACCATAACTATAATTATTGCTATACAAAGGAACAATAGTAGATATTATTTCTTCTCCTGGGGCATAAATATCAACTCCATTGCCATAATTACTCCAATTTGTACGATATTGTCCAGTTTTATCCAACGCCCCCACTCCTAATACTAAATTATTATTTACTGGAGAAATTTTATAAAAATCTAAATCCATTCCAGTCTGGCCAGCACTTTCAGTGTCTCCGTTTCCTGCAGCAACTACGATAACTACGCCTCTATTGTAGGCATAGCTAATCGCATAATCAAAACCAGCATTATAGCCTGTGTAACCATTTGTTGAACCAAGACTTATGCTTATTACATCCGCGCCATTATTTGCCGCATATATAATCGCATCATAGATTGCATCATCATCGCAACCATAATTATCACAAACTGTTAATGACATTATTTTTGATTTTGGCGCTATACCCACTATACCAATAGTATTATCCCTTGCCGCTATTATGCCAGCTACTGCGGTTCCGTGTTTTCCTTTAGACACTAAATCATTATTATTATCTAAAAAATTCCAGCCATAACAGTCATCTATATAACCATTATTATCATCATCTTTATCGTTATTTGGAATTTCTTTATTGTTTTTCCAGTTTGCTCCTACTAAATCGGGATGTTGCAACCAGACACCATCATCTATTACGGCGACTATTGAACCCTCTCCATTTGAAAGTTGCCATGTTACATATTGACTATGATTTATAGTATTAATATAATATTGTTCTGAAAAGTATTTATTTGCTTTATGTTCCGCAAAAACTATGCATGGGAACATTAAATATATAATCAAAATCAAAAAAATTGTAAATTGTTTTTTCATAGATTTGTTGTTATCTTAAGTCTATTATAATATTTACAAAAAAGGTCTCCCGTCGGCGGCGACCCTTTCGGATCACCCAATGCCCTTTCGGGCAAAGACCACTCGCATAGTACCGATCAGAAGACCGTCTCTATACGAGTGGGTTTTTAACCATGCCTCAAACAAAAAATCCAAGGGTTAGGTTAATAGATTGTTTTATTGTTGATTATAAATTAACAAAAAATACGGCAAAAGTCAAATTTAAAAAAATCGCGCAAAAATTATCCGCCGCCGCCCAGGCATGAATGCCAGGGCTAATTTGATAATTTTGTAAGCCCGCTGAAGCGGGCTATATGATAAAAACGTCAATAAAAAATATCCCATTTTTAACGGGATTTAAAAAACGTAGCCTAGGCATTCATGCCCAGGCGGTGAAAAGAGATAATTTTATTCATAGCCATTATTTTATTAAATTATATCTATTTACTACATGCCCACTACATAGTTTTTTTGCTAAAATACGGTCTTTTTCAATATTATTACAACAAAACCCGATAAAAACACTACATGGTTTTATGCCCAAATCGGGATATACTCTTTCGCTTTTTCTGATTCTTTTATAAGATCCTTTTTTATTGTCGCCTTGATAATTGCTGAAGCTGTTGGATAATTTTTGTCTCCGATTCCAAGCCGTTCCCTTAGAGTTGCATTTGTCATTCTTGATTTTTCTACATACTTTAAAACACAATGTTGAAAACACGCGCGCACTTTATCGTCTAATGTCATTTTTTTTAAATCTTTATGCGCGTAAAGAGTGACTTTTGTAAAATTATCATATTTTTCAAAACTGGGGGCTGGTAATTGATATAAGGCAATACTGATTAATGCTCTATCAACTCCAGTGCCGCCTTCTTCGCAAACTCCAATCTGTCGCATAAATGAGGCTAAATCTTCATTTCTAGAACGAGGCGGATGATCAATAAATCTATCAGTGTCAATTAACGGCTCTCCTGTATTTGTTATTTCAATCCGATTATCAAATATTTCTACCATCGGTCCCGCTCCCGATATTGAAAGATCTTGATGAATAAGTGCGTTGGCAACAAATTCGCGAATAGCAACTTCTGGATACATTTTAACCTCTTTTCTTAATGATTTAGAAATTTCATCATTATGTGGAAGTTTATCGTTTATATAATTAAGCAAACTTTCAAAAGCTATTGCATAGCCTAACGGTTCTTCATGCTCTTTCACTCTATTTGCTCTTGTGTTGCCGTTATATAATACTATTCTTATTGACTTTCTTTTTATAGTAGAAAAGTCGTTCAAATTTTTTGCAAATAAAACAGCGCCGAGATTTGTAATGTCATAACTATCATTGAAAACTTTTTTTGCTAAACCATGTTGAGCCATTTTTTCAACAAACTGATTTATTTCAGAAGGAATTTCTTGTTTTGTAAGAGAAAAATATTTTGAGTAATCCAATAAACTCAACACTTCTTTAATATTTAGATTTTCCTTTGCTATTCCTTTTTCAAAATTTTTTTTGTTAATATTATTCCAAATTTTTCTTTCTTTATCAGGGTAATCACTCAATTTAGGCGTGGCAGAGCCAATACGAATATAAGCTATGTTATTAAATTTTATAGGTTGGCTGATAGCTGGTGGAATTTTAAAAATGACAATATTTTTGTCTTTATAAGAAAATTCATAAATTCTAAAATCAATCCGTGGACTGATATGTTGTGATAGCCAAAATTCCAGTTGATTATTACCGATTTTTTCTTTGCTTGGTAAAAAGTTAGTTCCTACGATATTATGATTTTTATCTTGTATTCCAAAAGCGATGTAAGCACATTTTTTATCATGCAAATTTGCCGAGTTTGATAAGGCCGATATTCTTTTACCAATATTTTCTTTACTAAAATTATTTTCTTTAAATTCAACTGTTTCTGTTTCTTCTGAAAGTGAAACTAAATTTTTTAATAATTTTTCTAGTTGTTCTTGGTTCATAGTAACTTAAATGAATAATAATGCTAAGTGTTGTAAGCATTATTATATCACAATTTTAATAATAGATAAACAACTAAAAAGTTGTGTAATAAAAGCTAAAATTCGCAAGCAATCCCGTCAGAATCACCATCTAAATTATGAACATCATATCCAACTTTTTTTATACAGCATTCGTATAATTCACGCGCCTTATGGCGCGTTTTAAAGTCCGCGCAATTATAGCGGTCAGACCGGCAGGAGCAGACGGTTTTAATTTTTGTTGGCTTTGGAATTGTTTGCTCCGAAATCTGCTCGGCGGCGCAACCGGTTAAAACTAGAAAAGGGATTGCAATAACAATTAATTTAAACATTGGCGTTAATATAAATATTTAATCTTTATTTTTGTTAATACTGTAATTTTTCTGCAAATATACAAGATCGTCTCTAATATTTTTTAAGGCTTCATTGTTTTTAGACTGCCGAATCAAATCAAGCACCGTAGCAAGAGTGCCGAAATAGTCATTATTTTCAATATGGAATTTTAACCGTTTTTTTCTTGAAATCATATTTTTGGATACAAAAAAGGCCCCCCGTACTGGCGACACCCTTGCGGGTGTCCATTATCCTTTCGAATAATGACTGCACAAACAATACCAGACGGAAAGCCGTCTTTGTGTTTGTGCAGATTTTAGACCATATCTTGCGGAAAATCCACAAGGGTTAGGACTTAAGTAAATTGTTGTTATTATAATAATTCAAAAGTCCCAAAAAGTAAAGTAGGAGTGCGCAAAGCGCCTTTCTCTATCAAACGCTTACGCCTTAATATTCAAATCCGTGCTTCCTAACCGCTAGAGCCGCGTCCGCGCTCCGCTATTCGCTCCGCGCGGCCGCGCCTCCAGCTCCGTTCTTTTTATCTTCAAAGCAAGCGCGAATTAAACCAATTAATGATGTCGTTCCGTTCCGCTCGGTGATTTTCCGCGAGATCCTCCGCT
>JAGLIO010000022.1 GCA_023142915.1 Candidatus Parcubacteria bacterium
ATATATATATTATGCTATATTATTTTTATAAAGTAAAAATACTGCTTTTTAGCAGTTTTTGTTTTGAAAAATAAAAATTATTTTTAAGCGCCTATAGCTCAGCCGGTAGAGCAGCTGCCTTTTAAGCAGAAGGTCCCAGGTTCGAATCCTGGTGGGCGCACATATTATAAATTCTCTCTAACTTTTGCAAGGATTTTTTCAATTATTTTTTGAATTCTGGAACGGGAAAGATATTTTTTGTAATCAAATTTTTCCGTTGACATTAAATCATTTTTAAAAATATTTTCAAGCTCTTGTATAATTTGCTTGTCCCAGCCAAATAAATTTAATTCAAATTCCATGTAAAGGCTGCGAAAATTTATGTTTGCCGAACCTAAGCTGAAAGAAATATCATCAATTATTAAAAATTTTGAATGAAGATTTTTTTTATTATAAAAATAAATTTTAATTCCGTTTTTATGCAAATTTCCCAGATAGCGGTTTCTAAGAATGTCAATAATTTTAACATCTGATTTTTTTGGAATAATAATTTTAACATCCACTCCTTTTCTTACGGCAATTTTTAGCGCTTTGCGGAATTTTTTGTCAGGCAAAAAATACGGAGTTTCAATTAAAACTTGTTTTTTTGCCTGTCTGATTAATTCAATCTTTCTTTTTCTTATTTTATTAAATTTAATTGAAGGCACATCCCTGATTATTTCAAACAAACCGTAGCGAACAGGGAATATGTGCCATTTTTTCATAAAAGATTTTTTGTTTGCGATTTTAAAATTGTCCAAAAAAATAGAACTGAAATATTCAGCGATTCCGTTTTCGAGACGAATATTTAATTCATGCCAATCCAAATGCTTTTCTTTTATATTTGACGAGCCCAAGTAAGTAATTTTATTATCAATAGTTAATAATTTTCTATGATTGCGGCTATTATTTTTTGAAACGAGTTTAAGGGAATAAATAAATTTTCTAAAAAATTTTATCTGTCCGCCTGTCTTAATCAATTCGGAAAAGAAACTTTCTTTGACTTCAGAGCCGAAATCATCAATAATTATTTTAACGTTAACGCCTGTTCGCGCTTTTTTTATTAGTAAATCTCTGAATTGTTCTCCTATTTTATCGTTTCCGTATATGTATGTTTCCAAATAAATAAATTTTTCGGCTTGGGCAACATCCGCGAGCATGGTGGCGTAAAGATTTTTATTTTTTGTAAATAATTTATAATTTGTCATATATGTTATTTTACCACAAAAATAAAAAATTCCCATAGTTATACCTAAGAGAGGCTGATTTCATTAAGATTATAGTTTGAGTATAAGCTTAAGCATATTAGCAAACAGTCCTAAGTACAGCTATGAAAATTTTGTAAATTACTATATGTTGTAGTATCTGTAAGTATCATAGCACAACATATTGATATGTCAAGGATTTTAAAATGCTTTAATACTGGCAAAAAAAGAATATTGGTTTGACACTAGCCCGCGAGCTTGATAAAATTAAAATAATAAATCTTAAAATAAATAATAAATATTAATCTTAAATCCTGATTTTTCAGGATTTTTAAAATCATGAGCCAGAAAGTTTATATTTTTATTTTAAAAATCGGTTCTTTTTTAGCTTTAATTTCTATTTTTTTTGTATTTAAAAATTTATTATTTCCTTTTATCACTTCCAAACAGCTTCCATTTAATATTTTAATTGAGGTATTATTGGTTTTTTGGGTAGCTTTAATCGTGAAATATCCGGAATATAATCCATTTAAAAGTAAAAAAAAGAATTTTATAACTTACGGACTTGCAGCGTATTTTGCGGCAATGATAATTTCTTGTTTTACAGGCGTGGATTGGAATTTAAGTTTTTGGGGAGATGTTGAGAGAATGTTAGGCGCTTTTCATGTTTTGCATTTTTTCGGGCTTTATATTATTTTGATTACTGTTTTTCGGGATTGGAAAGACTGGAAAGAAATGATGATTTGGTCATTGATTCTTTCTGTTTTTTTAAGTTTCAAGGGTTTGTCAGGCAATGGATATAGCACTTTGGGAAATTCTTCTTATGTCAGCGGATATTTGATTTTTAACATATATTTTGCCATGCTCTTATTTTTTAAAGAGCGTAATTCCGGATTAAGATGGCTTTATTTGATTCCTTTACCCATTATTTTAATGGCTTTTGATAAGGCAGGAACATCCGGCGCTTTGGTCGGGCTTGGCTTTAGCGTTTTGGTGGTTTTGTTTTTATACGGCTTGTTAAATAAAAATAAAAAAATAAAAATAATTTCAGTCAGTGTTTTTGTTTTTGCTACAATTTTTGTTTTAAATATTTTTATTTTTAATCGCGATAATTTTTTAACCAACAATATTCCAGTGTTAAATAGGGTTGTTAAGGACATATCAGTAGATAAGGCTACTTTTCAGACACGTTTGATTTCATGGCAGGCGGCATTTCAAGATTTTAAAGAACATCCGTTTTTAGGCACAGGGCATGGCAATTACGCGATAGTTTTTGATAAATATTTTGACCCGGTTTTTTTAACTCACACTGATCAGGAAACTTATTTTGACCGCGCGCATAACAATGTAATTGATATTGCCTCAACAACCGGCTCAATCGGACTTTTGGCTTATTTATCAATTTTTGTTGCGGTTGCTTGGTATTTAATCAGAAAATATCGCGCCGATGAAATATCAATACATGAATTTTCCATGTTAGCGGCTTTATTTACGGCATATTTTGTGCAAAATTTAGCGGTTTTTGATTCTTTAGCAACTTATTTAATGCTTATGCTTACTCTTGCTTACGTTCACTGGCTTAATGTCGAAGAAGATGGTTCTGAGGAACATACGACATTTCGTTTTAAGGGTTTTGTCCGCGAGCTTGGAACAGATGCAAAAGTAAACAATAAAGAAGTTTACGCGTTAGTTATTGTCGGCGTGATTATGCTTGTTATTACTTTTCAATATAATATCAAGCCTTGGCAGATGCTTATCGGCACAATTGACGGACAAAGATATTGGGCGCAAGGAAAAGTATTGGATACTTATGAAACTTATAAAGAAACATTAAAACTTGATACTGTTTTGGATCGCGATAGCCGCACAAGTTTTGTCCGTTTAGTTATTTCAAATCCTAATATTCTAAAAAATTTAGAAAAAGAAAAAGCAGACGAAATGCTTGGTTTCGCGATTGATTTGGCAAAAATAAATGTTGAGTATAACGAAGGAGACAGTTTAAGCCAGATGATGTTAGCCCAGGCTTACAATGTCGCCGCAACCTATTACGCTGGTAATGGTGATAAATATAATTTTTATATGAACCGCGCGCTTGAATCAATTGATATGTCAATTAAAGCCAGTCCGGGACGTGTGCCGATTTATTATCAAAAAGCCCAGATTCAAATTACGCAAGGTAATTTAGACGGAGCGCTTGAAACATTAAAATACGCCGATGAATTACTTCCAAACTATGCGGAAACTAATTGTTATATAGCTAAGACTTTATTATATCATCAAAAAAACGATGAAGCCTCAAAATATGTTGAAAACTGCGTGGATTTGGGCGGAGCAAGCAGATTAACTCCAATCAGCCTTTTAAAAACACAAATTAACGAATATATAAACAAAGAAGATTGGGAACGTGTAATTAAACTGTATGAAGCCTTAACAAGGGCAGAGTCAAAAAATCCTGAAGTATGGACAAAAGCCGCGGCTTTGTATAAACAGCAAGGCTTGCTAGAAAAAGCAAAAAATGCGGCATTAAAAGCGATTGAATTGGATCCGAAAATTAGGGATAATGCTGAGAGGTTTATTGAAGGGTTGAGGTAAGCCCAGCCATGAATGACTGGGATAATTTTTTAAGCCCGATGAATCGGGCTATGTATAAAAACATCAATAACAAAACATCCCGCTTTTAGCGGGATTTAAAAAACGTAGCCTAGGCATTCATGCCTAGGCGTGGAATGCGGGATAACTTTTTCTTATTTCTTATTGCGTGATACGTGTTACAATGTCGCGCAATATCAAAACCATCTCCTAATCCACAAACTAAGCATCAAGAGCGTAAAAAGCTGGTTTTCGTTGCGGTCTTTGCCGGATTTGTGATTATGCAATAATTTTAAAATAAAATTTTTGTTAAATCCAAAGTCTAGAAAATTTTTATTTAAAATATTTTCTTCCAAATAATTATTAAGCTCGTCACGAAACCAATAATCAAGCGGAACGCTAAAGCCTTGTTTGGGGCGATAAACACATTCGCGCGGAATATATTTTTCCGCGATTTTTTTTAATATATATTTTTTGCTGTATCCGTTTATTTTTAAATTAGCTGGCATTTTGGCGGATAATTCCATTAAGCTTTGATCAAGAAACGGAGAGCGGATTTCAAGCCCATGAGCCATGGAAGCGATATCTGTTTTTACCAGCAGGTCGTCAGGCAGATGGGTTTTTACGCTTATATACAGCAATTGATCAAGCCAATTATAATTATTTATTTTTTGCGTGTAAGAATTGTTTATTTTTGAATTTAAAAATTTTTCAGATAATTGCTTTTTTTCTTTTTTAGAAAAATATTGAATAACGCTTAAATAAAAACAGGCTAGTGAATTATAATTTGCCCCAAGCTGGCGCGAGGCTTTGTAAAAAATATCATTGCCGGTTGCTTTATAAACTAAATAATTAAAATTAGCTGATAATTTTTTAAACGGCAATTTTTTAAGCTTAAAATATAATTGCGCCGACAAATAACGGTTATAGCCGGCAAAGACTTCATCGCCGCCATCACCGCTTAAAGCGACAGTAACGTGTTTTTTGGTCATTTCAGATAAGTACCAGCTGGGAAGCATAGACGCGTCCGCGTAAGGCTCCTCATAATGAAAGCTGAGTTTTGGCAAAATTTCCATTGCCTTAGGCTCAATTATAAATTCTTGATGGTCTGTGTTATATTTTTTCGCGACCAGCCTAGCGTAATTTAATTCATTATATTTTTTTTCTTTAAAGCCAATAGAGAAGGTTTTGATTGGACGCGCGCGCGCTTCATCCATAAGCGCGACAATCAGGCTTGAATCTATTCCCCCTGAAAGATGGACGCCCAAAGGAACATCGGAAATCAGGCGCGCTTGAACGGATTTTTGCAGTTTTTCAGTAATTTTTTTTTGCCAATCATTTTCGCTTAATTCCAATTTTTTTTCAAAATCCAAATCCCAGTATTGCTTGATTATTTTTTCTCCATTTGCCTTAACAGTCATATAATACGCCGGCAAAAGCTTGTAGATATTTTTAAAGCCCGTCCTTGGCGCCGGAACGTATTTAAAAGTTAAAAATTCATCAATAGCCTGCCAATCTATTTCTTTTTTTACTTCTTTGTTTTTCAGAATCGCTTTTAACTCAGATGAAAATATTAAAACATTATCGTCCAAATAATATTTAAGCGGTTTTTTTCCAACGCGGTCGCGCGCTAAAAATAATTCTTTTTTTTCATTATCCCAAATAGCAAAAGCAAACATTCCGCGTAAAAGTTTCAGGCATGCAAATCCGTGTTTTTTGTATAAATATAATATAACTTCAGTATCTGTGTTTGACTTAAATTTAATTCCGTCTTTTAATAAATTTTTTTTTAGCTCCAAAAAATTATATATTTCACCGTTGTAAGTAATCCAAAATCTTTTGCTTTCATCAGCCATTGGCTGTTGCCCGTTTTTGCTTAAGTCAATAACCGACAATCTTCTATGACCCAAGCCGATATTATTATTAATATAAATTCCTTTATCATCCGGCCCGCGGTGCTTGATTTCATTTATCATTGACAAAATATCTGTTTTATCAACAGACTGATTTTTAAAATTAAGTTTTCCAGCAATTCCGCACATATTCAATCACGAATTATATATTTTTAAATATCCATCCGCAGTATTCTTGATATCATATTTTTCCGCGAATTTGCGGTTATTTTTTTTAATATCTTTAATAATTTTTTCTTCCTGGCTTAGTGCTATAAATTTTTTCAAAAAATCGTTTTTATTATTTAATTCAAAAAGCTGCTGGTCGTCGTTATTTAGCATTTCAGGAATTCCGCCAACGCATGAGGTTAAAATCGGCAGACCGGCGAATAAAGATTCAATTAAAGTAATCGGCATGCCCTCGTATCGCGAAACAAGCGTAAAAAGATTAAAAGCGGAAATAAATTTACTTGCGTTATTAATTTCGCCTGTTAAAAATATTTTATTTTTTAAATTTAATTTTTTGATTAATTTTTTATATTTATAAGTCTCTTCGCCAAAACTGCCGATTATTACGCAGACCGCGAAAGGATTTATTTTTAAAATATCAGGAAAAATATTTATTAAAAATTTATAATTTTTAGCATAGCAGTGTCTCCCAATCGTTCCAATAATAAATTTATTATCCAGATTTATTTGCAAGTGGCAAGCTAGCAGATTTTTTACTTTTTTTTTGTTATAAAATTTTAGCCTTTCTTTATTTAGTCCGTTATAAACAACATTGCCTTTTTTAATTATTTTTTCTTTTAAAGCAAAATCATAATTAAATTTACTTACAAAAACCGGCTTATCAATATATTTAAGCAAAAATTTAAAATACGCGCGATAAATAATTTTTAATAATTTATTTTTTTTGTAATTAGAATCCAAAAGTGACATTCCGCGAAAAGTAAAAACTGTTTTTGCTTTTGATTTGGAAAGTTTGGCGCCAAGACCGGCCAAAAGCGCGTTAGTGCTGTTAATGTGGATGATATTAAAATTATTAAATTTTAAATAATTTTTAAATTCAAATAAAAAAAGTAAATTTTTAAGCGGACAATGGGTGCGGACAAGTTTTTTAAAGCGATAGTAGGGTATATCAAGTTTTTTCAATTCCACGCTTAAAAAATTGCCTTGCCCAAAACCAACAATAACATTATGTCCTTGTTTTTTTAATTCTTCAGCC
This sequence comes from Candidatus Parcubacteria bacterium, assembly GCA_023142915.1. Classification (GTDB taxonomy): domain Bacteria; phylum Patescibacteriota; class Patescibacteriia; order Patescibacteriales; family UBA12075; genus JAGLYP01. Next base: position 6,930 of record JAGLIO010000022.1, read on the forward strand.
AGATTCAAAACCGAAATTTGAGCGCCTCCGATTTCAGCTTTTGTAACTAAGATTAGTATATTTAGCATGTGATATAAAAAATATTGTTGATTACTATTTTAGATTTTGATATTTTTTGCGAATCGCATTGATTTTATTTTGAATCGTATATATTCCATAATTTAAATATAATAGAAATTGAATTTTTAATCAATATGTGTATTAAAATAGTATAGTCAAATTTAAAATTTTTTTGGTTTTTAAGCGTTTTTATGTTATAATTAAAGAGAAAAAATAAATAAAAATATTTTTAAAAATAATAAATATTAGCTAATATAAGTAAAAAATGAATAATTTTCATAATCAAGAAGCAAAAACGGTTATTAACAAGTTAAAAAGTAATAAAAACGGGCTTACGCAGGCAGAGGCTGACAAGCGAATTAAAAAAAACGGTTTAAATGAAATTCCCAAAGAAAAAGGCATTAGTTCTTTGATGATATTTATTTCGCAATTCAATAATGCCTTGGTTTATATCCTAATATTTGCCGGTATTCTTTCTTTAGTTTTAGGCGCGAAAATTGACGCATGCGTTATATTCGGCGCCGTTTTTATAAATGTTATTATTGGTTTCTTTCAGGAAAATAAAGCCAATCACGCGATTTCAAAATTAAAAGAATTGGTTGAGCACAAAGCCTTTGTTCTGCGCGACGGACAGGAGATAATGGTTTTTAGTTCGCAAATTACCGTGGGCGACATTATTTTAATCAAAGCCGGCAACCGCATACCGGCGGACGCGCGTTTAATTGAGGCGATTGATTTGCAAATTAATGAAGCCAGCCTTACCGGCGAATCTTTGCCATCCAGCAAGAGAATTAACACGGTGCCTCCAGGAGCGGCTTTGGCTGATCGGGAAAATATGATTTACGCAGGGACAATGGCTGTACGCGGATTGGGGAGAGCGATTGTAACCGCGATTGGCAGAAATACGGAATTGGGAAAAATAGCGGAGCTTGTCAGCAAGGCCAAAGAAGAAAAAACGCCTTTGCAAATCCGCTTAGCCGTTTTTAGCCGTTTTTTAGGCGCGATTTTTGGCGGAGTTTGTTTTATAATCGTAATTGCCGGATTAATCCAAGGCAGGCCGTTGTTGGAAATGGTGGAAACAGGGGTCGCGATTGGCGTAGCATCTATTCCGGAAGGATTAACAGTGGCGATTACTTTTATTTTAGCGCTTGGAATGCAGCAAATTTTAAAAAAGCGCGCGTTGACGCGCAAATTGGTGGCAGCGGAAACGCTTGGATCAACAACCGTAATTTGCGCGGATAAAACAGGGACTTTAACTGAAGGTAAAATGCATGTCGCGCATATTGTAATTGGTGAGAAAGAATTTGAGATTAAAATGTCGGGTAGCCGCCAAGATCAAGATGAGGCTTTGGCTGTCAGTTTGGCTTTGCAGACCGGCATGATGTGCAATGACGCGGTAATTGAAAATCCTCAAGACGAACTTGCCAGTTGGCGCGTTATCGGCACTCCAACTGAGGCGGCTTTGATGTCAGCCGCAGTTCAATCCGGGTTAAGCAAGGAAAAGTTATTAAAAATTGAACCGAAAATTGATGAATTGCCGTTTGATAGCACAAAAAAATATATGCTTAGCTTGCATCAAACAGGCGAGAAAAACTATGTTCTTTACGAAAAAGGCGCGCCTGAAAGGCTTTTGGAAAAAGCTTCTTTTTATCACCATTTGGGTGATATTAAAAAAATTACCAAAGAGGCGCGAGAAAATTTAAATAAAACTTATGAAAATTTAACCGGACGTGGTTTAAGGGTAATCGGATTGGCAAAAAAAGATATTAAAATAAAAGCGAGCGAAGAAGAATTTAAAAAAGGCGAAATTGATTGGAAAAAAATTAATGAAGAAATGGTTTTTATCGGCTTTATCGCGATTAAAGATCCTCTGCGGAGAGAGGCCAAGGAAACTATTGAGCTTTGCCGCCAGGCAGGCATCAGACCGGTGATAATTACCGGCGATCATAAATTGACAGCGCGCGCGATTGCCGCGGAAGCCGGTTTAAAAGTTAAAGCGGAAAATATTATTACCGGCGAAACACTAGACACCATTGACGATGAAAAACTAAAAACAATTGTCGGCAATATTGATCTTTACGCGCGAGTCAGTCCGCATCACAAATTACGCATTGTTAAGGCTTTGCAAAACAAGGGGGAGGTGGTTGCTATGACAGGAGACGGCATTAACGATTCACCGGCGCTTAAAGCCGCTGATATCGGCATAGCGCTTGGAACAGGAACCGATATTGCCAAAGAAACTTCAGACTTGGTTTTGCTTGATGATAATTTTAAAACGATTGTTTCGGTAATCAAACAAGGGCGGGTAATTTTTAAAAATATCCGCAAGGTAATTACGTTTTTAATATCTGATAGTTTTTCAGAAATTATTTTGATTATCGGTTCAATCCTGCTGAATACGCCCTTGGCAATTTTACCGGCGCAGATTTTGTGGATTAACATTGTTAACGACAGCATGCCGCATTTTTCTTTAGCCTTTGAAAAAGACCATGGCACGGTTATGAAAGAAAAGCCGATTAAAAAAAACGAACCGCTTTTAAGCGTTGAAATGAAAAAAATTATTTTTATTGTCGGCATTATACGCGATCTATTGATTTTTGCTTTGTTTTTTGCCCTTTGGCAAATGTGGCAAGGCGATGCGGCGCAAATTGCGTATTTAAGAACATTGATGTTTGCGATTCTCGGCACAAAATCATTATGTAGCATATTCAGTTTAAGATCTTTTCATACCCGTATTTGGCATCTTAATATTTTTCAAAATAAATATTTAAATTTAGCGGTTTTAGGAAGTTTTGCTTTTTTGCTTTTAGGCATATATTGGGGGCCTTTGCAGAAAATATTATCAACCGTGGATTTGGATTTAGCCGGCTGGGTAATCGCCTTTAGTATCGGCATTTTTAGCATCGCTTTAATTGAACTGGTTAAAACACCGTATATTATAAAAAATAAAATTGAAAAAGTAAGAGTTTTAAAAGATGTAGCATAAGATGTATCAAAAAATAAAAAAGAATTTATTTAAACGAATAATTTGTCATAAAGCAACAATTAGTCTTGTTGGTTTTTTAGTTATTATTTTTATCAGCATACCGCTGGCAAAAAACGTTAGCAAGAATTATAATATAAATAAAGAAGTTGTAAAATTGGAAGAAGAAATAGACCGCCTTAAAGATAAAAATAGCGAATTGGGCAACATGATTGATTATTTAAAATCCGATCAATTTATTGACGAGCAGGCAAAATTAAATTTAAATTATAAAAAAGCAGGTGAAGAATTAGTGGTAATTAATAGCAAAGAAGAGCAAGCAGCAAAGGCAAGCTCGGAATTAAAAAATATTTATAATATCCAAGGCCTTAATAGGCAAATTATAGAAAAAGAAATTGTTAATCCAAAAAAATGGGGATATTATTTTTTTAATCAAGAAAAATTAGCCGAATTAAATAATTAAAAATTTATGATTGACGGAATTAAGCCAAGTAAAAAAGAAATTGAAAATTCACGCAGTATTGTTTTGGAATCAATCGGTGAAAATATTCAAGCGGAAAACAAAGCTATTGATTCTCTTAGTCCTCCAATAAAAAAAGAGGTAGAAATTAAGCCCGTACAATCAGAAAAAGAAAAAGAGCCTCCAAAAATAGAAAAGGTTTTTGCTCGAAAAAAAGCTTTAGATTCTTTGGATTTTTTAAACCCTGCCGATAAAAGCGATCTGGAAGAAAGAAAAATTGACGCGAATTTTAAAGAAAAAATAGATAAAAAAATTAAGCAAAAAATTAAAAAAAAGAAAACAACAAAAGTTAAAAAGTTAAAAAATAAAAATTTTTCGCAAATTAAAAAAGATGATAAAAAACCGAATAAACCAAAGATTAAGAAAAATTATTTTAAAATTATTTTAAAATTAATTTCAAATTTTTTAAGTAAGCATAAAAATAATTTTATAAAAAGTTTTAAAAGATCATTGTCTTTGTGTTTTTTATTATTTGTTATTTTTATGTTGCTTTACTTCGCGCTGATTACGACTGTGTTGAAATTTAATATTGATAATAATTTTTTTCGCCAAACAAACAAATATATCCCTATTCCGGCTTTTATCGCCAGGGGTAAAGTAATTGATTATTATTTATGGCAAGACATTATCGCAAGCGCAAATGATAAGACAGAAGTTTCCGCGCGCGCTGAATTGGCAAAATATTTGGTTATAAACGAATTAACAGAAAAATATAATTTACCACATGTTGATTTTTTAAATTTAAATGATAAAGAAATTATAAAAGCAATAGCGGAAAGAACCGCAAGCGACGCGCAAGTTAATCAAGTAGCCATAAATCGCATTTACAGCATAAAGGAAATGATTAAAACAAAAAATGATTTTATCCGCGTATCTGAAAAATACGGCGATGAGCTTGGCAAGGCGACAATAACAGCGCGAAACAAAGATCAATATCCTTATGCGGATGCTATTGAGGATTTGAAAGTTAATGAAGTAAGCAAAACAATAAACACGCAAGACGGCCATTATATTTTTCTCTGTTTTGAAAAAACCATGGAAAAGCAGGTTTTAAGCTATGTTTTTATAAAAAACAAGCCATTTGAACAGATTTTGAATGAATTAATTGCAGGGTATAGGATTATTAGTTTTGTGGATTAAGGTGGTATAAAAAAACAATTCCATAAACCATGGAATTGTTTTTATCTGAGCCGAAAATCGGACTTGAACCGACAACCTCTCCCTTACGAAGGGATTGCTCTACCAGTTGAGCTATTTCGGCTATACCTATTATTATAATATTACATAACTCAAATTTTGCCAATAGATAAAGGGGTGGGGGAGTGATAAAAAATATGCTATAATTAAACCTATAAAAAATAACAAAAATTCTAAAAACATGACAAAAAATATTATTAGCATTATAGGCTTTTTTTTACTGCTTTTCTTTGTTTTATCCGCAAGCAATGTTAAAGCGGAAGCAACAACAAGCGCGGAAAAAACGAAAAATTTAAATAAATATTTCAGTATTAATCTTGACAAAGATACGATTGCCAAGGGCTATACCGTTGGCGCTTTTGAAAACAAATTAAAGCTGTCTTTGGCGCCGGGAATTTTGGATGAGGCTACGCAAGTTGAAGTTTATGAATTGCATGAAGACCTGCCCGAACCGTGGAAGCTGGATATGATTAGCAATGTTTATCAATTTGAATTTAAAAACAAGGCGGCGTATGACAATCACAAGCCTTTTTATATCCAGTTTTCATATAATGAAGATGACGATAAATATAAGCAGGTATTTTTTTATGATAAAAACTTCGGTACTTGGCGTCCTTTGCCAACCAGGGATTTTCCAAAGGAAAATTTTGTGCGTTCTTTAATTCATCTGCCTTACGCGCGCTTGGCGATTTTTTCATTTCCAAATACATTAACTGTCGGCAGAGCAAGTTGGTACGCGTATAAAAGCGGAAATTACGCCGCCTCGCCGGATTTTCCAAAAGGCTCTAAATTGCGCGTGTACAACCGTGAAAATGGAAAATTTGTTGATGTGGAAATTAATGATTATGGTCCTGAAAGGCAAAAATTTCCGGACAGGGTAATTGATTTGGAAAAAAACGCTTTCGCGCGCATAGCTTCTTTGGGCGCGGGGATTATTGATATACATGTTGAACCTTTGCATATTGCCGATTTAAGCGACAGCAATATTTTAAGCATTGCTAAAGAAGGGATCGGTGATAAGCCGAAAATTGGAATGAAAGCGGCCGTTGTTATGGACGAGGGCAGCGGAAGAGTATTTTTAGAGAAAAACGGCACCAGCAGTTTGCCTTTGGCAAGTTTAACAAAACTGGTTGCCGTAAAAGTTTTTTTAGATACCAGGCCAACGCTTAATAAAGTGGTGGCTTATTCAAGCGCTGACGCGGAATATAATTATGAGCATGTTAATAAATGGGAATCCGCCAGCTTAAATATTAAGGATGGTGAAACCTTAACCATTAACGATCTGGTTTATACTTCGCTTGTCGGCTCAGCTAACAATACCATTGAGTCGCTAGTGCGTGTCAGCCCATTAAACCGCGGCGCGTTTATAGCTAAAATGAATTCCGAGGTTAAACGCTGGGGAGCCAGCACGACCAATTTTATTGAACCAACCGGTCTTGCTCCTGAAAATGTGAGTTCTGTATTGGATTATGCTATAATAGCAAGAGAGGTGTTGAAGCATCCGATTATTGCCAAGGCAAGCACCATGGAAAAATATGAATTTTATACGGTTAACACAGAGAAATTTCATCGGATTAGAAATACAAATCACATAATCAGAACAGATAAATATACAATTAACGGTTCTAAAACCGGCTACTTGCATGAAGCAGGCTATTGTTTAATGACTAGAGTTTTGAAAAATATTTATAGCAATTTGATAGTCGTCACTTTTGGCGCCGATACCCGCGCTAATAGTTTTACAGAAACAGAAAAATTAATTCAATACGGCTTAAAACAAATATGATCAGATTTCATAATGTTTCAAAAATATATAATAAAAGCGGCAAAGCTTTGAATAAAATAAATCTCCATATTAAGCCCGGAGAATTTGTTTCAATTGTCGGACAGTCCGGAACAGGAAAAACCACCCTTGTTAAAACCATGATCGGTGAAGAGCAGGTTGACGAGGGTAAAATAATAGTCGGCGGCTGGGATATTACTGATATTAACCAAAGGGAAATTCCCGTGCTTAGGCGGCAGATTGGCGTTATTTTTCAGGATTTTAAATTGCTGCACAAAAAAACTTTATTTGAAAATGTCGCATTTGCCATGCAAGTGTGCGGCGGTCGGCCTGGTAAAATTAAAAAAATAGTGCCGCATGTTATGAAAATTGTCGGTTTGGAAAAAAAAATCAAGAACTATCCCCAAGAAGTGTCAGGCGGAGAACAACAGCGGGCTGCAATCGCCCGCGCGCTTATCCATCGACCAAAAATCCTTTTGGCTGATGAGCCGACAGGGAATTTAGACTCGCTTAATGCTAATGAAATAATTGATTTGTTATTAAGAATTAATAAATTCGGCACAACCGTAATTTTAGTCACCCACAACCGCGAAATAGTTAATAATTTAAAACGGCGGGTTATAACTATTGACGATGGCACGATTATCAGTGATCAAGCGATTGGCAAATATATATTATAATATGTTTCTTTCTTTTATAAGAGTTATTAAATTTAGCCTGCAGGATGTCTCTAGAAATATTTGGCTGTCTTTGGTTACGGTAATTATTTTAATTTTAGCCTTGTTTACGATTAATATGCTTTTGACGGTTAAAGTAATCGGCGATATGGCTGTTGAAGCGATTAAAGAAAAAATTGATGTTAATCTTTATTTAAAGCCGGGGGCGAGCGAAGATAAAATATTAGCCTTAAAAACAAAAATAAATAATTTAAACGAAGTAAAAAATGTTGAATATATTTCAAACGCGGATGCTTTGAAAAATTTTAAAGAAAAACATCAGGATAACCCGGAAATTTTAGAGGCCTTGCGAGAATTAAATATTAATCCGCTTACGCCGACATTGGTAATTAAGCCTGAAAATTTGGATGTTTTTGATAATTTAATTAATCGTTTAAACGCGCTTGACGCGGATATTATTGAATCAAGAAATTTTACGAATTATAAAGCCTTATTAGATAAAATAAACAATATTACCAGCAAAGTAACCGAGGCCGGCATATTTTTAAGCGCTATTTTTGTTATGATTACGATTTTGGTTATTTACAATTCAGTGCGTGTCGCAATTTATACTCATCGCAGGCAAATTACCATAATGAAATTGGTCGGAGCCTCTAATTGCTTTATTCAAATGCCATACTTAATATCAAGCTTGATATATACTTTTTTCGGCGTTGGTGCGATAATGTTAATTTTTTATCCTTTTTTAACGCTTTTACAGCCCTATTTGGAAACATTTTTTGTAGGTTATAACATAAATCTGATTACCTTTTTTTATGGAAACATATTTACCATTTTCGGCATACAATTTTTAGCAGCCGCGCTTATAAACATGTTCGCGAGTTTAATTGCGGTTAGGAAGTATTCTAGGGTTTAGAAAAATATTTTTGTAAAAAAAAGGGGATTGGTCGCGCAATTTTATTTGGTAGGCTAAATATTTTATAAAAAATTCATAATTATTTTATAATAATTTTATTTATTCGCAATAAAAATTGATGTTTGTCAAATTTTGATTTTTAGCTAATTTTAACTATTTTTTGTAACTCCTCACTGACTCCAAA
>JAGLIO010000023.1 GCA_023142915.1 Candidatus Parcubacteria bacterium
CGATGTCAACGTAGCGCTCTAACCAGCTGAGCTAGCCGTCCCTAGTCCTTACTATATCACTTGTTTCTTGATATTTCAAGATAGCTTATTGCGGCAGTTTGGCAAGTTCTTCTTTGATAGTATTAATAATTTCCGGCTCGGCTTCGCTTAATGGTTTGTTTAATTGTATTTTAACAAAATTTCTTGCGCCTGTTGGATTAAACTTTTTAACTAAATTTAAAGAATTAATATTTTTTATTGAATAAACAAGAGCTTTTGTAATATTATCTTTAGGCTTGTCTTTATCGCCCTCAAGGCTTGATTCATAAATCAAAACAATTATGCTTGCCTGAGGAATGTTCATAATAAGCTCATCAATCACTTCTGTTAAGTCATTTTCATTAGCCTTTGTTTTGTCAAAATCAACCGAAGTCAGTATTGACCAGACCAAGGCTTTTTCAGGAGAGCTGGTTAAGCGCGCCAGTACCCGTCCCCATAGTTTTAAAAGATTTAATGAGCGAGAGCGGTAAAGCCGGTTAACGATTTTTTCCCGATTAGCTCCCATGGCAATCAGCTGTGAAGAAATTGCAAGCGATTGCGGAGTTATATTCTGCGTTTTAAAACTTTTGGTTTTGGAAATAATGCCGGTCAAAAGGCAAGTCGCGATATCCTCGTCAATCAAATCGCCGGAATATTCGGAAATTAAATTAAATAAAATTTCAGTCGTTGACACGGCAGTCAGCTTAATATGATTGATTTGCCCGAATTGTTCATTATTGGAATGGTGGTCAATATTTATAATTGGTGTTTTATAAAAAAAATCGGTGTTATCATCATAAATAGATCCGATTGATTCTATGTCGGGGGCATCCAAGACGATAATTAAATCGTATTTAAAATTTTCCGAATTTGAATTGATGTCGTCATGCGTAAAAAATCCCTCCTTGGGAGAGATTATAAAATCAAGAGAATTTTTTTTTGTATTATATTTAATTTGCCCAACTTTCGCGTGGCTGGTGTTAAGGGAAATAATGAAATTTTGAGAAATATCTAAAGCAAATTTGATATTGTTATAAGCCGGCAGAAAATTAAAAATCGGGTTGTCATTAAATTTTTCAGCCGCGATTTCCACGTTTTTTTCTTGTTTTTTGCATACTAAAAAAAGCGCCAAAGCCGAAGCAATCGCGTCGCCTTCCCATGTTTTATTAAAGGTAATCAGTATGTTTTTCGCTTTTTTAATTTGCTCAAAAATTTGTTGTTCCTGATTTAGCATAATAATAAATACCGGCACCCGTAAAAAGGCCGGAATAATGTTTCAATAAATAAATATATATCATTATTTTTATTATGTCAAGGCAACAAATAAAGAGAAAAAACAAATTTAATTCAAGATTGTTTTGTGGACCTAGGCGGAATTGAACCGCCGCTTCCACAATGCGAATGTGGCGTCGTACCACTAGACTATAGGCCCGAATTTGCAATGTGCATTTTTTGCACATTGCTTTTTTTATCAACCTTTTTTATAATATCACAAAAATTCTTTTTTTTAAATTAATTCAATTTTAACCAATCCTGTGCTATAATAAAATTATAGTAAAAATAAAAAAATAGTTCTTTTATATAATATGCGAAAAAATTTCGCAACCTAAAAAAGCTTCACCAAAAGCTTATACAAGATTTGGATCAAATAATTTATAGTGGCATTCCGTTTCCCTTGTTTTTATAAAAAACAAGGGTAGGAATCAAAGGGTAAATCTGTTTTAGTTTTTTTTTCGGATATATATCTAAAAAGACTTGAATTAAAACAGTCTGTTGTAAAATCAATAGAACCTATTGTTTTGTCGCCAATTCTTGATATTGCTTGGTGGGGCTTTTTTAGTGAGGTTTATTATATATAAAGAGTAGTTCAAATTTTTATTTTTGTAAAACAAAACGTTGTAAACCGCCTCTTCCATCCGCATAAGCATTAATGGCAAAAGATAAATACGCCAAAAAAGTACGATATTCTTTTTTTGTATCTTTGCCTTTTATTTTTATTTTTAGCATTTTTTCTTTATTTTTCAATAAATTTTCCACCCAACATTGCGCGGTATAAGAATAATGTTCTGAATGATCATAATGCTTGATAATTTTAAAATTTGCCTGTTTAATTCTGGATGATAATTCCTCTTCTGTGTTAATAAAAAATCCCGGAAAAACAAAATTTTGTAAAAATTTAGTTCCATCACCAATAACTGCTTTTTCTCCTAACGTAATACATTGCAAATACACCATGCCGCCAGGTTTTAATTTTTGGTAAACGAATTGTAAAAATTTTTTTTGGCGTCTTTTGGGTACATGTTCCATCATACCCACAATGGTAATACAATCAAATAATTCTTTATTTTTAAATTTCAAATAATCGTCATAAAAAATTTTATCCTTATCCTTTATTTTTTTACGAGCAGATTCCACTTGTTCTTTTGTATTGCTAATACCGTAAGAATCCGTATGATATTCTTTAACAAAATATTTAATTAATGTCCCCCAGCCACAGCCAATATCTAAATGTTTACAATCTTTTTGTATTTGCAGTTCTTTATGAATTAAATCAAATTTATTAATTTGAGCAGTGTCAATATCTTCAATGATATTTCCAGGTTTGGATCTTGGAAAAAATCCACAAGTATATTGAATATTTTTATCTAAAAATGCTTTATAAAATTCTTCGCTAATAGCATAATGTTCCGCGCTATCTTTTGAAGAAGATGTTTTTTCAGCTATCTGTTCCAGTAGTGTTTTTGGCTGATCTTCTAATTTTTCGGCAATTTTTATAATATTTAATACAGAATTAATATCTTTATTCGGATAAAAATCTATGTTGCCATCTATATATTCCTTGCCAAAAGAAAAAATTCGCATTGATTTCATAAATCTATCAAATGATTCTGATGATTTAAAAATAATAGTGGGATCAATTTTTTCACGAGCATTACCAATGCTAACAGGAATATTATCTGCAACTTGAAGAAAACAAGATATTTGTTTTTCTTCTAAAAATGTTTTGAATTTTTGAATATTATTTTCCTTATTTTTCATTTTTTTTATTATTAAGATTGGTAAAAAAACGATTTAAATAAGGAATTACAAGACTTAGGAATACACCACTTCCTATAATAATTTGATACCAATTACCTCTTGAGTTAAGTGTTTTTATATTTGCCAATAAATTATTTTCAAAAAAATATTTTATCAATTTATGAGTAAATATCTTTGCCAATAAATCATTTTCAGGAAAATGTTTTATCAATTGATTTAAAAGATATTCTATAAATTGAATCAATTGAGGAGCAAATGCCAATAATAACAATAACCCAAACAATAGCATAACATAATGAAAAAAATTTTCTTTTTTTACATTTTCTAATGTTAAAGAATATGTCATAACATACATTGCGATAAAAGGACTACCAATTCCGCCCGTCGCTGCAATAAGAGAAGCTATGGCAACCACATTAAAAATACTACATCGCTTTAATTTTGCATCAATATATTTTTTGTCCCCTGCACGTTCTTCAAAAATATCACTAAATTTTTCTTTTTTTAAAGGAAAAGTGTTTATATTTTTTATATGCAAGACTTGAGCAATCTTTTTAAAAAAAATTGCCAAAACAAAAAATATACAAGAACCAATTTTTTTTAAAAGGCTATAGGCCCAATAATATAAAAAGGCGAAAAATTTTATATTTTTTATATGCAAAGCATTGGCAATTTTTACAAAAAAAATTGCAAAACCAAAAAATAGACAAGAACAAGCCAAACATATTATTTGCCAAAACATAAGATTAATATGCTGTTCAGCATATATCCACCATGCTATGGTTAATGCCATGCCCCAAAAAGAACAATGGGATTGCATAGAAATTGCATCATTCAATCTTTTTTTTTCATCTTGATCCTCTGGTTGCATATTAAGTGTTGTGTCTTGATTTTCTGCTTGTGTCTCATTGCCCATATTTTTTTACAAATAGCAAATTTCGCAGAATTTATTTTGCGACCTTACTTCAATATTATAATTCGCACTTTGCGTTTATTAATTCTATTTTATCAATTTTTACAAAATTATACAAGAATATTTAAAAAAACAAGGCGCTACTTTGTTCCTGCAAATTCTATGAAAATTTTTCCGCGATAAATAATATATATTTTAATATCAAACCGGTGGGTAGAAAAAACAGCGTGGACAATGAAGGGAAAATCAGCCCCAAAATAATTGCCGCGAATAGCGAAATTAATAAAAACGGCAAAAGCCATAATACTAATATGTTGCTAACAGGCGCAATCAAGGAAACATCGCCAAAATTATACAAAAGTATTGGTGCAGTAATTATTTGCGCGGACAAGGTAATACAAATAGTGTTAATTATAAAAATGGAAAAATTATTTTTTAATTTTTTAAATATAAATATTTTTTCTAATACTCTTTTCACCCAAAGGGCACTTCGTATCTTCGGATAAATATAAATAATTCCAAGTACTGCTAAAAAAGAAAGCTGGAAGCCGATGTCGTCTCGCAGTAGGCGCGGATTAATTAATAACAAAATAACGGCCGCCAATAAAAGCGAATTGGCGATTCTGTTTAATCTTCCGATTTTCAAAGATAAAAGCAATAAAAAACCCATTAACCCCGCGCGCGTAGCGCTGGCAGGCGCTCCGATTAAAATTATATATAAAAACAAAAAAAATCCGCTTGCATAAAAAGCTGAATTGCGGTTCAAGCCTACAAAAATCAAAAAAAACATAAGCAATGCGACAATAATGCTAATATGCAATCCGGAAATAACCGCGATATGGCTTAGTCCGCTTTTGGAAAAATTTTCGCGCACTTCAACTGATAACGCGCGCTTGTCTCCCAAAATAATCGCGCGTGCAAAGTCAGATTCATCCTTGCTTAAGCTTGAATTAATCAACAAACGGACTTTATCTTTAAACGAATAAATATTTTTGTAAAACTTTTCTACGAGGTTGTTTTCAATAAGCTGACTATGGCTTAAAATTTTCGGATAACAACAAACTGAATAAATGTCATAGCGCGCCAAATAGCGATCATAGCTAAAGCCTTGATATTTTTCCGGCGCGCGCAAAATACAGATAAATTCCAGCTTATCACCATACGCAAAAACAGGATACAAATCAACGCTTACTAAAATTTTACCCTTGATGTCTCTAGTTTTATTATCAAGCGTTTTAACTTTAATTTCCAATTTTTGGCTTGTTTGGCGCACATCCGGCTCTTTTACAATTACGCCAATAATTTTGTGTTCTCCGCCATTATAATACCAAATTCTGTTAGGATAATTTTTAGGCAATCCAATTGAATAGCGCCAGAAGCCAAAGAAAAAAACAGCGAAAAAAATTAATATTATAAATATCTTTTTATTTTTTGAAAAATAAAAAAGTAGCCCTGCGAAAAACAAGCTAAGCGCGAAAAAAATAATGTCATGTCTGATTATTTTTTGCGGTAAAAAAGAAGCAACAAAAATAGAAAATAATAAAACTAAAAGGCTTGCGAAGAAAATTTTTGATTTATTGTTTGGCATTATTTTTTTTATACTTTAATTTTAGCATAAATTTAACTTTTTTCCTATGGTGAAATTATGCAAAACTTTGATTTTTTTGGTGGAATGGTTGCTTTTCACCCTAACATTTATCCACAGTTATTAAAAAATTTACTTAATTTCATAAAAAATTATTAAAAATTCAGCAAAATAAATATAAAATAAAAATAAAAAATAAATTTAATTTAACTAATATTAAATAAATTATATTTTTTATTTTTAAGATAGTTGACTGCTTAGCTAAAATAGTGTATAATTAAAATTAAGTATAGTAATATAGTATTATGGTTCTGTAAAAAATATTCAAAAAAAACCAAAAAAAATAAAAATTGCCCAAAATAGGCAAAAAAACAAAAATGAAAAATAATAAACATCAAAATCGCTATTATTTATATAGACTGGATCTAAAGTTTTTTTTGATAAAAAAGCTTTTTTTTGTTGCCAAAATGTTTGTTAAAAATTAAAAAATTCATATACCTTGTTTCTTGCTTCCATAAGGCGGAAACTAAAAAATAAAAAAGGTCGAAAACAATAATAAAAAAATAAAAAATAAAAATTTATGAATATTAAGAAATATCGTCTTAAGGATATTCAAGATAAAATAGACAGAGATAAGACTACATTGATTCGCTGGGAAAAAGAAGGCTTGATTCCACAAGCCAAAAGAGATTCCCGGGGTTGGCGGTATTACAGCAAGAGCGAGGTAAAAAATATAATTGATATGATATTGTCAACTGACTATTTTCGAAATATCCCGCATAGATCAAGTATTTAATACAAGCTATGCCTAAAAGGCACTAGCAGTAGTCGGGAATATTTAAATTCCTTGACTATAAATATAAAAATATAAAAAATATGCTTAAAACTAAAAAACAAAAAAAATATTTGGCCGGTCTGTTGGTTATTTCAATAATGATTGCCATGTACGGCTTTATCCCAAGTCCGGATATCGCAGGCGCGGTTGACGCTATTGAGGATGCCAAGGATACAATCACCGATTCAGACGCCAGTATGACAGCTACCCACACTTTTAATTTTAAAACCAATGCCACTACTACGGCTACCGGTTATTGGCGCATTACCTTTCCGGAATATTTTACCGGAATAAGCGACGGTAACGCAGAATGCGCTTATGGCGATGGAAATTTTGTCGCTTCTTCAACAGGGCAATTGCTTGATTGCGCAGTTACCGGTGATCAAGTTGGAACAACTACGCAAGTTGTTATTACCGGCGTAGGCAATCCGGCGACAACCTCAACCTATTATATCGAAATAGAAAATTATAATGCTAGTGATGTATTGTTAGAGCGTGTTAGAGTCGCGGTTGTAATCGTTGACGATGTTTTAATGACCGCTAAAGTTGATTCATCTTTGACCTTCGCGGTTAGCGGAACTTCAACTGCCGGCGTAGTTGGCGGCATTCATTGCGCAAACGCTTCTACTGCCACAAATACTCCTTTTGGAACTTTAGCGGTAGGCGCGACTTCAACTGTTTGCCAGACATTGAATGTTACCACTAATGCTGATGACGGTTATACCGTAACCGTTGAGCAGGATGACGAGCTTACTTCCGACTCGCTTTCAAATATCAACAGTTTTAACAATTCTCCTAATGAAACAGGTTCAACTACGCCGGAAGATTGGGTTAGCCCGACAAATACTTTAGACGCTTATCATACTTATGGACACATG
Source organism: Candidatus Parcubacteria bacterium (assembly GCA_023142915.1). GTDB lineage: Bacteria > Patescibacteriota > Patescibacteriia > Patescibacteriales > UBA12075 > JAGLYP01. The sequence continues at coordinate 7,269 of JAGLIO010000023.1, forward strand.
GGCTTGCATAGTGATGATTCCGATCTTGAGACCGGTACAAGCTATGAAGATTTTGATACCGCGGGCGCTACACTTTTTGCCGGTTTGAATACCACAGATCCTATGCCGGTTATGCACCATGACGGTCCGTCTAATGGCGTTGCTCAAAATAGCGGTGAAGCGCATCTTATTTATCAAGTGGAAATCGGATCACTGCAGGAAGCCGGTGACTACGAAAATACTTTAACTTATATTTGTACTCCTACCTTCTAAAATTGTTAGAAGATTATAATGCAAAAAGCCCTGTTTTTTAAACAGGGCTTTTTATTATCCACAGTATATTTTAATAAAAAATTAATTATAAGAAAGTTATAAGAAATTGTAAGATTTATTTTTTTTATTAAGTAAAATAATTTAACTAAAGTTAGTTAAATTATTTTTTTATTTTTACAATATTTTCTAAATACGCAAAAATATGTTATAATATTCTTGTAACAAAATTGCTCGCTTAAAATGCGCATTATTTGCGGGCAAAAAGGTCGAAATTTTGTAATGTACATTAAAAATAAGCTTATTTTTCTCCGCTCTTGTTTTTCAAGAGAGGGGTGAATTTTATTATTTTGTTAAGAGTTTAGTTTTTAAAGTTTTAATTTATAAGCTAAGCTTTATCCCCATGCAAAAAATAAAAAGATTTAAAATTGCCATAGTAGTTGTTTTGATTTTGTCTATGATGGCGATTTACGGTTCAGTGCCAAACGTTGAAGCGGATTCGCTTGATTTGGCTAAGGATACTATTAGCGATTCTTCGCCCAGTCAAGACGAAGTTACTCATACTATAGTGTATGATTTGGGAATAGCCTTAACAGCCGGTCAATATGTGCGTTTTACTTTTGACGATACTGACGGCGGCATAGATTTAACTTCAGCCACTACCACTTGTCCTGCAAATACGACAGCTTCCGCTACCGCGCAATTGATTGATTGTGTTGTGGATACGACATTGGCATCAACAACAGCCGCGACAACAACTGTGACTGATACTGTTAATCCGTCAGTAACAGGAGCTTATAGCGTAACTATAAGTACGCACGGAGTTGACGATGTAGAAATTGAATCTTCGGAAGTAAAAATATACATTATTGATGAAATTACGGTTACCGCCCATGTTGAAGCGACTTTGAGTTTTTCAATTGGAACCACGACTCCGGATGATACTATTGGCGCGGAAAATTTTTCAAGTACGTCGTCGCCGACAACTCTGGCGTTTGGAACCTTGGATTCTGAAACAGAGCATTTAATGGGTCATTTGTTAAGCGTTTCCACGAACGCGGATGACGGTTATACGGTTACGGTTCAACAGGACGGAAATTTAAGATCCGCGGCAGGAGCCGATATTGACAGTTTTTCAACATCAACTAGCGCCGCTTGGTCGCTAGGCTCTCAAGATATTAATGATGAAAATACTTGGGGCTACTTAGGTTTGACATCGGATGATACGGATGCCATTACCGCGGATGAGTATCAAGGCTTGGATGGCGTAAACGCGTTTACAGTTATGACGCACGGCGGCCCTGTAAATGGCGCTGGCGTGGGCATCGGAACAACAACAGTCGGATACAAAATTGAAGTTTCCGCCTTGCAAGAAGCCGGCGACTATCAAAACGCCTTAACCTACATTTGTACCCCGACATATTAGCAAATTTCAGTTAATCAGATTACATAAATATCTCCCTTGTAATAAGCAAGGGAGATATTTTTTTGTTTAAAGCTATAATTTATTGCCTATAAAACAAACTAATATAATTCCAATATTTCAATTGTCGGCGGAACGCCAAGCCTCATGGGCAGTCCGACTTCGCCCAATCCGGATGTTACGAAAATTTTGCCGTATTTTGTTTTATATAATCCTTGATCAAAGTTACCATCGCAAGGGATTGCATGTTTATATAAAAAAGGTATTCTGATTTGTCCGCCATGAGTGTGCCCGGAAATAGTAATATCCGGAATTGAATTTTTGTATTTAAGGGCTGTATCAGGGTTATGAGCCATAACAATTAAGTTATCGCTTTTTTTAAATTCATTTATCTTGGAAATATCGTCTTGGTTTGCCCATTTATCGCCCAGTCCCAATATTTTAATATTTTTACCAAAAGGACGCTTTGTATTTTTGATTTCGCTGCCAGAATTATGCAAAAATATAACTCCGTGGCTTTCCAAGACTTTTTGCAATTTCGCCTGAATGGGCGGACCCGGCTGTTCGCTATCGTGATTTCCCAAAGTCGCGTACATGGGGAATTTTATATTTTTTAACGGAGAAAATAATTCTTCTAAATTTTCTGGAGGATAATATGTAAAATCTCCGGGAATTAAAACAGCATCAACATTTTTAATTTTGTTGATTTTTTTTACCACTCTTTTAAGAAAATTAATATTTTTATAAACCCCTAAATGCAAGTCGGCGATAACGATTAATCTAGAAGAAAATACTGTTTCAATTTTTGTTGTTTTCGTTAATATTATGTTCCTTTCTATAAATCTCGCGTAAATAAATGATGAAGTTAGCAAAAATATTAAAACTGCTATTAGTAATAAAATTTTGTTATTATATATTTTTTTTCTCTTTTTAAATGCAAACAAAATTAAAAATATAAAAAATGGAATTGATATGTATGATGAATAAAAAATAAAATTTTGCATATTTTAGTGATGAAATGATAGTTTATAATAATCATAGCCTATCATGATAATCAAAAAAATCATAGTTCAAGACAATTTTTTTTGACTTTACCACCCGTTTTGCGGTATAATAACTAAATCAAAATGTTTAAATCAATTTTAAATAAAAATAATCATGGAAGATGATTTTCAAAAAACAGTGAATTTAAAAAAGCGTATGCAAAAAGCGCCTCCAGCAAACAATGGGAGAAAAGTCGTTAGAAGTTTAAAAAAATCCAATTTTAAATCAGCGTCAAGCAAGGCGGAGGCGATAGATCAAGTTTTTAATGATAATGACGAGGAAGACAAACAGGATTTTCAAAAAATAAACCGTCCGGAAAATAACAATGGAAACGGAAAAAACGCAATTTACAAACAGATTATTTTTGTGTTGCTTGTAATAATAATTTGTTTGGGAGTTTATTTGTTTGTTAACAGAGGCAATGAGATTGAATTTGCTAAAAATGAAAGTGGTCAAAATCTTTGGTATTTAGTTAAATTAACAAATGGAGAATTTTATTATGGTCAAATTAAGGATACTGGTGCCGATCCAGTTGTTTTAAAAAATGTTTATTATAATTATGATCAAATAAATTCAGAACAAAACGTGGCAGGAGAAAAAAAGGAAAGTGAAAATTTAATTTTAGTAAAACGCGCCCAAGAAATACATGGTATTGATAATAGTATGAATATAGTTCGTACTCAAGTGTTTTCTATGGAGATTTTATTGGAGAACAATAAAGCGCTAAAGGCAATATTGGATCATGAGAAATAAAAAATATACGCCGTAGAGACGCGCCGTGGCGCGTCTCTACGGCGCATATTTTATTTTAGAATAAAATGGAAAAAATTTCAGAAAAAAAACTTAATAAAAACCAACAAAGCGTTGTTGATCATTTAAATGGTCCCGCTTTGATTGTGGCTGGCGCCGGAACCGGCAAGACGACTGTTTTGATTGAGCGTTTGAATAGCTTATTTAAAAACGGACTAGCAACGCCGGAAGAGATTTTGCTTTTGACTTTTACGGAAAAGGGCGCCGGAGAAATGGAAGACAGGGCCTTGAAAATTCTGCCTTATGGCTATGTTGATTTATGGATTAATACTTTTCATGGTTTTACTGAAAGAATTTTAAAAGAGCGCGCGCTGGATATCGGGCTTAGCACCGGCTTTAAGGTTTTAAGCGACACTGAGCAATGGATAATGATTAAAAAAAATCTGGATAAGTTTAATCTGGATTATTATCGACCTTTGGGAAATCCGAATAAATTTATTTATGAAATAGTAAAGCATTTTTCTCGTCTTAAAGACGAGAATATCAGTGTGTCTGAATATTTAAAGTATGCGGAAAATTTAAAGCAGGATCAAGATGGAATGCTTGGCGGGGCAAGCAACACACAGATTAAAGGGATGGATAGCGGAGAAGCGACTGCCCAAGAAATCAATCGTATTAATGAACTTGCTGATGCTTATCATGTTTATAATCAATTGTTATTGGATGAGGAGTATTTGGATTTTGGGGATTTGATTTGTTATGTGATTAAACTTTTTAGAGAGCGGCCTAATATTTTAGAATATTATCAAAAAAAATTTAAATATATTATGGTGGATGAATTTCAGGATACGAATATGGCGCAGTATGAATTGTTAAAATTGTTAGTTGGCGCGAAAGCTAACTTGATGGCGGTGGGGGATGATAATCAGGCTATCTATAAATTCAGGGGCGCGTCGCTTTCCAATATTATGCAGTTTAAAGATGATTTTCCAAACGCTTGCGAGGTTGTTTTAAATGATAACTATCGTTCAAATCAGAATATTTTGGATATCGCGTATACCTCTATTCAAAATAATAATCCAAATACTTTGGAAGTGAAATTGGGCATAAGCAAAAAATTAAAATCTTGTTTAAATGAATCGGGCGAGCTTGAATATAATCATTTTGAATCTTATGGCGAGGAATTGAAGTGGATTGTTGAGAAAATTAAAAAAATTTATAGAGGAAAAAAAGAAATCAAATGGTCGGATTTTGCCATATTGACACGCGCCAATTCTGACGCGGAAAATTTTGTAACCGAGCTTAATCGTAATAAAATTCCCAATACTTTTGTTTCTTTAAAGGGCTTGTATTATAAAACAATTGTTTTGGATATTATCGCCTTTTTTAGATTGCTTGATAATTATCATGAATCAAGCGCGCTTTTTCGGGTTTTAAATATGGAAGCTTTTCAAATCGGCCATGCTGATATTGTGAATATAAGTCGTTTTGCCCGCAGAAAAACTTGGTCACTGTTTGAGGCTTTAAAAAATATCGCGGCAATTCCCGAGCTTAAACCGGAAACTTACAAAAATGCCAATAAGCTTATGGCTTTAATCGCGAATTATTCAGCTTACGCGCAAAAAGAAACTCCTTCGCGAATTTATGTAAAGTTTATTTATGAGTCTGGAATATTAAATGAAAAAGATTTTGACAAAGACAGGGAATTTTATTCATATTTAAATCAATTTTATAAAAAAATAAAAGCTTTTGAAGAAAAAGAAACCGGCGCGCGATTAAAAGATTTTTTGGATTATTTTAATATGGAAATTGAAGCAGGCGAGACAGGATCTTTGCGCTTGGATTTTGATGATGAAGAAACAGTAAAAATTATGACAATGCATTCTGCAAAAGGGCTTGAATTTGATACAGTGTTTTTACCAAGTCTTGTTGATAAAAAATTTCCGACAATAAATCGTAAAGAAAAAATAACCATTCCTGACGCGCTGATAAAGGAAAAATTACCTGATGGCAAAGAAGTTCATTTGGAAGAAGAGCGCAGGCTTTTTTATGTGGCGCTAACGCGCGCGAAAAATAATTTATATTTAACAAGCGCGAAAGATTATGGTGGCAAGCGCGAAAAAAAGCCGTCAATATTTTTGGGAGAAGCCGGATTGAACGCTTGCGCGCGAACCGGAAAGACCATTACCAACGAGCTTATGGGAGCGATTAAAGAATTAAACAGCCCGTTAATTAAAAAACATCATAAATATAATCCGCCGCAAAGGTTTTCTTTTTCACAAGTTGAAGCTTTTTCCAACTGTCCTTTACAGTATAAATTTAATTTTATTTTAAAGATTCCTGTTTTGCCGAAAGATGTTTTTATTTTTGGACGCGTAATGCACAATACTTTGCGTGATTTTTTTACCCCGCTGGTAAGCAATTCAATTCAGGCGGGCTTGTTTGACGGTGTTGAAAATAAGGCTGTTAAAAAAATGGATTATAAAGATTTAATAAATGCTTTTGTTGCAAATTGGCAAAACGACGGCTACAAAGATAAAGAGAATCGGGAGAAATACAAAAAAAGGGGGCGCGAAATGCTGAAAAAAACTTTTGAATTTTACGATAGAGAGGGCTGGCCTGAGGTTGCTTTTATTGAAAAGAGCTTTATAATGAAGCTTGGTGATTATATTTTCAAGGGAGCGATTGACAGAGTGGACAAGCTCGCGGACGGAACTTATGAAATTATTGACTATAAAACCGGAGAACCTAAAAAAAAGCCGGACAAGCGGCAATTGATTTTATATAAAATAGCTATGGAAGAAGGCATGGGCGTAAAAGTTTCAAAATTGTCTTATCATTATTTAAAGAATGGCGAAAAAATCAGTTTTGTATCAAATGAAAAAGAGGAAGAAAAATTAAAACAAGAATTATTCACCAGCATAAAAGGCATAGTGGCGGGCGATTTCCAGCCAAAGCCAAGCATGCTTTGCAATTACTGCGATTTTAACGGAATTTGCGAATTTCGGCAGTAACCTTGAAATTCAGCATGTTTTATGCTAAAGTAAGAGTAAGTTTAGAAATTGTCTGAACCACTGATGTTCACTGATTTGCCTGAATTTCACTGATTATTTTTTCAGTGTTATTAAGTATCATCAAGTGTAAATCAGTGGTTAAAGACAAAATAATTCGTAATTAACCACAGATGACCCTAAAGAAATATCTATTAATAATGAGCATAACAACAGCCATTTGCTGGCTTATTTGGGCGTATGTGCTTTGGATGATTAATCCGGTTTTGACCAATTGGATTGGGTTTGTTTTGTTTTATTCTTCATTGTTTTTGGCTTTAATCGGCACAGGCGCGATATTCGGTTTTGCTGTTCGCTTTATCGCCTTAAAAAAAGAATTGGCTTTTCGTTTGGTAAAAGAATCTTTTAGGCAGTCGTTTTTATTCGCGTTATTAATAATTATTAGCTTAATATTATTAAGCTATAGTTTATTTACTTGGATGAATTTAATATTATTGATTTTCGGTCTGTCAGTTTTGGAATTTTTTATGTTGAGTTTTTCGGCATCAAGGAGAAGACCGGCTGGGACGGATGTTGAGGAGGAGTTGGTTTAAGATTATAGATTTATCAAATACAGAATTTTTTTGTTATTCGTAGGAACAGGGTACTGCCCTGTTCCTACGAATAACAAAAAAATCTTGTCAAATACAATATTATATGGAAAAAGAAATATTGAAAATTAAAGAAGAGATATTATTTAAAGCAAAAAAGATTAAAGACTTTGAGCTTTTGCGTGATTTGGAAACTAAGTATATGGGACGCAAGGGTGAATTTACAAAAGTGTTGCGTTCTTTGTCGGGTCTTAGCACCGAAGACAAGAAAAAAATCGGGCGCTTGGCCAATACTGCCAAACAGGAGATAGCATCGGCTTTCACAGAATTAAAAAATACTTTGACAGGCAATGAAAAAGAAAGCGATTTTGTTGATGTAACTTTGCCAGGAAAAAAAGAAGAGCGCGGGCATAAGCACCCGATATCAATTTTAATGGGCGATTTGGAAGATATTTTTACTTCAATGGGTTTTATGATTTTGGATGGTCCGGAATTGGAAAGCGATTTTTTTAATTTTGAAGCTTTAAATATTCCCAAAACTCATCCGGCAAGAGATATGCAAGATACTTTTTATATTGACAAGCCTAATAAGAACGGTGAATTGGATTTGGTGATGCGTACTCATACTTCGCCTGTCCAAATTCGGGCTATGCGAGAGCATGGCGCTCCGCTCAGGTGCATTGCTCAGGGAAGAGTATTTCGTAATGAAGCGATTGACGCGGTGCATGACACCACCTTTGATCAAATTGAAGGTTTTATGATAGGGGAGGATATTTCTTTATGCAATTTAGTCGCGGTTTTAAAAGAGATGTTATCCAGAGTATTTAAGCAAGAAATAAAAGTGCGAGTTCGTCCGGGCTATTTTCCTTTTGTTGAACCGGGAATTGAAGTGGATATGAGTTGTACTATTTGTGGCGGTTCAGGTTGTCCAAGTTGTAAGCAGATTGGCTGGTTAGAAATGATCGGTGCCGGCATGATTCATCCGAAAGTCCTGAAATACGGCGGAATTGACAGTGAAAAATATTCCGGCTTTGCTTTTGGAATGGGGGTAACGCGTCTCGCAATGATGAAATACGGCATTGATGATATTCGTTTGTTTAATGGGTCGGATATGAGGTTTTTGAAACAATTTTAAGAAATAAAAATTATGATTTCAAAGTTTGCTAATGGTAGAGTGAGTATTTTTATAGATGCTTCAAATATTTACCATTCTTATAAAAAGTTAAAATGGAAAATAGATTTTAGTAAATTTTTGAATTATTTAAAACAAGAAATTGATTTGCAGGAAATTTATTATTACACTGCTAGAGATTTAAGTTTTGTTAAACAAACAAAGTTTCTCACTTTTTTAGAAAAAACAGGTTATAAAGTTAGAAGTAAAAAAATTAAATTTATTAAAGGTAAAGTAAAGGAAAAGAAAGGTTTTTATAAGGGTAATTTGGACGTTGAATTGACAATGGATATTTTAGAAACAAAAAATAGATATGACACTTTGATTTTAATCAGCGGAGATAGTGATTTTGAACCGTTGTTACAATTAATGAAAAAAAGATATAAAAAGAAATGTTTAGTTATGGCTACAAAATATAATATTTCCATAGAATTAATTAAATGCGCTAAATATATTAATTTGAATAAGCTTAAAGAATATATTCAAAAAATATAAACCCACGCTTTGCAGCGTGGGCTTTATTCCCGCATTCTAAAAATTAGAACCGAGATGTTTTGTATTTATATAATAGCATATTTAAAAATTATGTCAATATGTGTAGATAAAAGTTATTATAACTTAATCAAACAAAAAATAGCCGAAGAAAATCCGCTATTTCCGTAAAAAACACAGAACCCCCATTACGCTATTTACGAGCAACCATTCCAGAAGCCCACGTATAGGGAAATTACCTGTGATATAATTATAGCATAGATTTTTGGGAAAAATCAAGGTAAAATGTGGATATTATAGATTAATTCTTTAATTTTAGCTAAAATATAATTAGTAATAAATGGTAAGTTTAATGTTTATTTAATATTAGGGCTATAAAAAATATGAAAAAAATTATAAAAAGAATTTTTGGTGAAGTGATATTAGTAGGCGGAATAGGAATACTATTTTATAATATTTTTAATTTTTCACATGAAGTGTATTACGAAAAAGTTGGTTTAGTAAGACGTGAATTAGAAGGTATTGCATACTATTATAATTTGGACACTTTATTGATGATTGCTATTAGCGCGATGTTAATTGTTGCCGGAATTTTGATAATTAAAAATAAGTAAAAATAGATTTAAATTGTGTAAAATTTAACAAATCAATAAATTTTAAAATAAACATGCCCATAGAAACTAAAAAAATAATAAAGTACTGCGAATATTATTTGTCTGTTGATAAATTTGACGATGGTTGTTTTAATGGTTTGCAAATTGAAGGTGTGAACGAAGTCAATAAAGTTGTAGTCGGAGTTACTTGGTCGAAAAAATTAATTTTTGAAGCTATTAAAAAACAGGCAAAGTTAATAATCGTTCATCACGGGCTTTTTAAAGGTGATTTTGGTGATACGCCGAGGATTAAAGGTTTTATAAAAAATCGTATAAAGCTTTTATTGGAAAATGATATTAATTTGGCTGGCTTTCATTTGCCGCTTGACACGCACGCAATGATTGGAAATAATGTTAGTATTTGTAAAATTTTGGGAATTAAAAAAATAAAAAAATTTGGTTTTGGTTTTTGGGGCGAATTGGACGAGAAAGAAAATTTTAAAGAATTTGTTAAAAAAGTAAATAAAAATTTACATACAAAATCTTATGTAATTCCAGCTGGGCAGAAAAAGATTAAAAAAATAGCGGTTATTTCGGGCGCGGCTTCGCCGCATTTTAAAGAGGCCGCGGAATTGGGAGTGGATACTTATATTTGCGGTGATGCGCGCGAGGAGATTGTCAGGGCGGTTGAAGAAACAGGCATAAATTTTATTAACGCTGGGCATTATAATATGGAGAAAATGGGTATTCAGAATTTGGGAAAATTGATCGCGAAAAAATTTAAAATTAAAGTTGAATTTGTTGACGTGCCTTGCGATGTATGAATATTTTAATATAATATTAAGATAAATAATAAAAATAATTAATATGTATTTAAGTTTAGATTGGTTAAAAGATTATGTTGATTTTCCGAAGTCCGTTACTCCGGAAGATTTGGGCGATAAATTAACTATGCATACTGTTGAAATAGACAGCGTGGAGAAACAGGAGGAGAAATTTAAAAATATCGTAGTTGGCAAAATATTGAAAATCAGCGCTCATCCAAACGCTGAACGGCTGCAATTGGTAAAAGTGGATGTCGGCGAAGAGAAATTGAATATTGTATGTGGCGCGCCGAATATTAAAGTAAAACAATTAGTGCCGGTAGCCTTGATAGGAGCGGTGTTGCCTAATGGCATGGAAATTAAGCCGGTAAAAATAAGAAACGAAGCATCCAGCGGAATGTTGTGCGCGGAAGATGAAATCGGATTAGGCGATGACCACAGTGGAATCATGATTTTGAAAAACGGAAAAATAGGCCAGAATTTTGCAGAGCATTTAAAGCTAAAAGATGTTTTATTTGAAGTTGACAACAAATCAATTACCAATCGGCCTGATTTATGGGGACACTTTGGCATGGCGCGTGAGATAAATACATTTTTGGATTTAAAACCGAATAAAAAATTTGTTAAGATAAGCAGTTTGAATGTTCAAAATATTACACCAAAAAAAGAAACCGTTAAGATTGAAGTAAAAATTGAAAATTATGATTTATGTCCGCGTTATATGGCTGTTGTGATAAGCGGTATTAAAGTGGAGCCGTCTCCGGAATGGATGCAAAAGAGATTAATTGCAGTCGGCATACGGCCGATTAATAATATTGTTGATATTAGCAATTATGTTATGCTTGATTTGGGGCAGCCGATGCATGCCTTTGATTTTAATTTTATAGCATCTAAAAAAAATGATGAAGACGGAGAAGTAAAAATTATTGTGCGAAACGCCAAACAGGATGAGAGAATCGCTACTTTGGATAATGAAAATAGAAATTTAAACAAAGAAACATTGCTAATTACGGATGGTGAAAAACCAATCGCGATTGCCGGCGTAATGGGCGGAGCAGACAGTGAAATAAATGATGATACAAAAATAATCGTATTGGAGTCAGCGAATTTTAATTGTGTTTCAATAAGAAAAACATCCGCGTTTTTAGGTCTTCGCAGTGAATCATCCCAGCGATTTGAAAAATCATTGGATCCGAATTTATGCGAGACTGCTTTAGCAAGAGCGGTGGAGCTTATAAAAAAATTATGCCCAAAGGCAAAAATTGCCAGTAAAGTCGCGGATAATAAAAAATTCAGCCTTAATCAAGGACCGATTAGCTTTGAATTGGATTGGCTGATAAAGTTTATCGGGCATGATATTAAAGAAGAAAAAATAGTAAAAATATTAACTAAATTAGGTTTTAGTATTGAAGTTAAAAAAGAAAAAGACTCTGGAGTAAGTATTATTAAGGTAACAATTCCCACTTGGCGGGCAACCAAAGATATTTCAATTAAAGAAGACATTGCCGAAGAGGTCGCGCGTATTTACGGTTATGATAATTTGGATTTTGAAATGCCGAAAATTAAAATCGGCACTCCAATAATAAATAAAGCGCGAGTTTTGGAAAAGAAAATCAAGGATATATTAAGCGCTCAAGCAGGCGCGACCGAAGTTTATAATTATTCATTTGTGGGAGAAGAGCAATTAAAAAAAATGGGCATTGATTATTCTAATTATATTCGTCTGGCTAATCCGATTTCTCAAAATCATACAATGCTCAGGCAGGGGTTGGCAACAAATATGATTGGATCAATTATGGTAAATCAAGCAAGACAAAAAGAAATAAGATTATTTGAAATCGGCGAAATTTATATTAATTCCGACGGTGATTTGGACAAAAAGGATAAAAGCGAAGAGAAGTTGCCATTTCAGGAAAAAAGAGTATGTTTAGCGGTCGCGGAAGATAAATACGCGGATATCAATAATAACACCAAAGCTATTATCGGTAATTTATTGGAAACCCTGGGTTTTGAGTTTAATTTTTTGCCTGCTGAAATAACTTCTAATTGGGCGGAACAAAAAACATCCGCGCAAATTGAAGTTAACCAAGAAATAATCGGCTCAATTAACGCGGTTTTAAAAAATGTTAAAAATAAAATAGGGTTAAAAAAAGAAGCGATAATTTGTGAATTAAGCCTTGATAAATTATTATTTTTGATTGATAAAAAAGGCGATTTAAAATATCAGGAAATTGCCAAATATCCGCGCTTGATTCGCGATTTAGCTTTTGTGATAAATAAAAAAGTGCTGTATAATGATATTAGGGATGAAATTAAAAATTTTCATGAATATATTAAAGAGGTTGATTTGTTTGACGTTTATCAGGGCGAGAAAATCGGCGCAGGCAATAAAAATTTAGCTTTTCACGTTGTTTATCAAACCGACAAAACATTAACGGCAGGCGAAGTGGATCGTATTCAGAAGAAATTAATTAAAAGATTGGAGGAGAGATTTGAAGCAAAAATACGAGATTACTAAATTAATAATTCAAATACTACAAATAATATCCAAATACTACAAATTTTTATTTTGTAGTATTTGAATTAATTTGTAGATTCGGATTTTATGGATACATCAAAAGACATTTTAAACATTGTTATTGCCGCGTCAGTCGGAATTTTTGCCATCTTCACTTGCTACGCGATTTTTTATTTCGCGCAAATTCTGCGGCAGGGTTTTAAAATTATCAAAGAAATGCGCGATCGTTTGCACAAAGTTGATAGTTTGATCAAAACTATTAAAGACAAAATTGAACACTCCACTTCGCATATAATTTTAATTGCCGAGGGCATGAAGAAGTTGGTTGAGGTTATTAAAGAGAGAACGGAGAAAAGAAAAGACTCTAAAGACAATAAAAAATAATTAGTTTTTATCGCAGACATTAAAAAAATTACAGAGATATCTCTGTAATTTTTTTGTTTGTACATTTTTCAATTTAAACAATAAAAAACCCCCGAGTGAAAGCTATTAAGAAAGCTATCACACGGGGTTAATTTGGTAATTTTGGTTACGACTGAGTTTTAAGAAAAGCCTCCACATTCTCTTGACATTCGTTCAAAGCTTTTTTCGCCCATTTAAGTTCATCGGTTTTTTGGGCTACAAAGTCCTTGAGTTTTTTTGTACGTTTTTTGATGTGTTCCTGGGCGTACTCTAATGTGCAAATTTTCATTTCAGTTCTATAATAGACATTTTTTGAATTGGAAACGCTTTTTTTACTGATGCAATCAGATCTCGTAGAATTATAAATGGATTTAACTCTAAACCAATCTTCTTCCACTTCAATTACAATAGCCGGACACGTATATTCATAATTATAGCTATTGTCCGCACTCCACAAAAGCAACAAGCCTTTCTTTATTTTTTCTCTTTCTATCATAACCCCTCCTCCTGTGTTTTATCGTACTTTTTGTTAAAAAGAAACTACATTATTTACCAAATTATATTAACTTAATAAAATTTATAAATATTGTCAAGGGTTTGATAATTTGTGTATTTACTTCGTGTACCCGCACCCTTTAGCAGAACATTTAACACCGTCTTTAGTTTCAATCAATAACGCCTCGCAATCTGGGCATTTTTCTCCGGTAGGCTTGCCCCACAGGGCGGTTTTGCAGTCAGGGTATTGGTCGCAGGCGTAAAATGTTCCGCGCTTGCTTCGTTTTTGCACGATTTCGCCTTTTCCGCATGTAGGACATTTAACGCCGGTTGAGCCGGAATTTTCTTTAATGCTTTTTATGTTTTTGCACTTTGGATAGGACGTACAGGCAAGGAATGGTCCGAAACGTCCGTTTTTGATTGCCATGTCAGAGCCGCATTTATCGCATTTTTCATCTTTGTATTTTTCTTCCAATTTTTTAACATCTTCGCTTTTTTCTTTGGCAGCTCCGTCTTTATCCATTCCTTTAATATTCTTGCAATCAGGAAAAGCGCTGCACGCTAAAAATTTTCCATAGCGGCCTGTTTTAATAATCATTGGCGCGTCGCATTTGTCGCATTTTTCGTTTGATTTTTCTTCAGGCATAATATCTTCTTTTTTTAGTGAATTATATTTTTCTTCCAAATTTTTATGGAAGGGTTTGTAAAAATTTTTTATAACAGGCTGCCATTTGATTTTTCCGTCAGCGATTTCATCAAGATCGGTTTCCATTTGCGCGGTAAATTGAAAGTCAACAATTTTTTGGAAATGATTAGATAGAAGATCTATGACCACGAATGATATGTCAGTTGGAAACAGTTTTTTATTATCATCGCGATTAACGTAATTTCTGGCGATTACTGTTGCGATTGTTGGGGCGTAAGTTGAAGGACGACCGATTCCGTGTTTTTCCAATTCTTTTACAAGTCCGGCGTCTGAATAGCGGGCAGGCGGTTTTGTAAAATGCTGTTCAGTATCCAGTTTTTTTAATTTAAGCTCTTCGTTATTATCAACCGCCGGCAGTTCCAGTTCTTTACTTTTTTCGGGGTATATTTTTAAATAGCCGTCAAAACGCAACACTTGTCCTGTTGAGCGGAATTGATAATCAGTGTCTTTTGCGTCAATATCAATAGTGGTGGCATCCAGCAAGGCTTCAGGCATCTGGCCGGCTATGGTTCTCTGCCAAATAAGTTTATATAGCCTGTATTGATTGTTATTTAATTTATTTTTTAAAGATTCAGGATCGCGGTTTGCTTCTGTCGGGCGAATCGCTTCATGCGCTTCTTGCGCGCCCTTTGATTTGGTTTTAAATTTGCGCGCCGCTGTTAGCGCGTATTCTTTTCCAAGCGCGCTGTTTAAATAATCCTTTGCGTCTGTAAGAAATTTATTTGATAGATTTAAAGAATCAGTGCGCATGTATGTGATCAGTCCGCCGGAATCTCCGCCCAAATCAAGACCTTCATAAAGTTGTTGAGCAATCATCATTGTTTGTTTCGCCGAGAAGCCAAGCCAGCGATTTGCGGTTTGTTGAAGGGTTGATGTTGTAAAAGGTTTTGGCGGATTTTTTTTGGTTTGTTTTTTTTGCACGTCGTCCACGATATATTTGGCGTTTTCCAAGTCCTTCGTGATTTTATCAGCTTGTTTTTTGTCTGCTATGCCAAGTTTTTGAACGGTTTTGCCTGCAATTTTATTCAATTTGGCTTTAATAGTTTTTTTGTTGTCAGTTTGTTTAAGTAAATTAGCATCAATAGTCCAATATTCATCCGGCTTAAAAGCTTTGATTTCTTTTTCTCTTTCAACTATTAAGCGAAGAGCAACGCTTTGTACGCGTCCGGCTGATAACCCGCGAGCAACTTTTTTCCAAAGAAAAGGAGAGAGTTCATAACCTACTAAACGATCCAAAACGCGCCTGGCTTGCTGGGCATCAACCATTTTCATATCAATTTTTCGCGGATTTTCCAAGGCTTCAAAAATAGCGGATTTTGTAATTTCATGAAAAACAATCCGTCCGCTTTTATCTTTGGGAATTTTTAAGGCTTCTTGCAAATGCCATGCAATAGCTTCTCCTTCGCGGTCTTCATCAGTCGCAAGTATAATCTGGTCTGCTTTTTTAGCCAATTCTTTTAATTTATTTAAATTTTTTCGCGCTTTATCGGGAATAACATATTTAGGCTTAAAATCATTTTCCATATCAACGCCGATGGTTGATTTCGGCAAATCACGGACATGCCCGAAAGATGATTCAATTTTATATTTTTTACCCAAAAATCTGGCAATGGTTTTAGCTTTTGTTGGAGATTCTACAATAACTAGGTTCATATAGATATTTGATTTATGATTTAATCTTACTTTAATTAGTTATAGCTGATTTTATAATTTTTTGCAAGCCATCAAAGCAAAATATACTGCATATTACCCAGATTTTTAATCGCGCCTTTCATTTCTAAAATAA
>JAGLIO010000024.1 GCA_023142915.1 Candidatus Parcubacteria bacterium
GCTGAGGGTCAGTGAGGAGTTACTTCTTGCCAACTTGACATTTACGACTCAATATGCTAAGTTTTTATGAAGTTTAGAAATGGTATTTTTTTGGTAGAAACGGTGCTTTCGCACCTTGAAAATTTAATGAGAAAAAAAAGGAGGGATATTATGACAAAGGTTTCTGATTATGCGAGATATGAATTGGACAAATTAGGGGAATTTTATTTTATTATTTTTTGGTTAATGTTTACAACGATAGTATTATCAGATTCTAAAGAAATAATAATCGTGAAGCTATTATTATTAATGATTGTTTTATTCTTATTATCCGTGTGGTTGATTGATCGAACAAGAATCATTAAAGAAAACAAAAGAGCCGCGAAAAGACAAAAGGCGATTAAAGAGTGTTATCATCTTTTTGTAGTGAAAGATTTAATAATACACGACAACTGGCTGGACAAAAAGTTAACATCAACTCGTTTTATTGATAATGAGGAAGAGAAAAAAGAAATTGCGGGAAACAGATTTTCATATGAAATTATTTTGGACAAAGCAAATTCAGGGTTAAATCCTTGGCGAGAAGTTAAAGTAAATACTGATTTTTATGTTATAGAAAATATGATAAAAATAGATGGAATTGATTCTCTTGCGTTTTTACCTGACCCAAGCGAAACAGAAGGGTTATTGACAGGTGTTTTTGGTTTTATTAATTATGAATATTGCTTGCTAAAAAAAATATCTCGGCAACATTCTGATTACACTTTTAAGGCGTTAATAGATGTTTTCGAAAAAACCAAAAAGAATATACGCAATGTTTTATTAAAAAATTATCAAGATGCTCTCAAAATATTTCTCTCCGGAGAAGAATTTGAAATCGCAGGGGAAACAATTAAAGGAGAGGGGGATAAAAAAATATTATTAATAACTGCAGTGAGAACGGAAACGAAATATATTGTTTTGTTCCCAGAAAAATCAATATTAGATATATTTAGCAGTTTAAATAAAATTGTTCTAAAAAATGAAGTTTAACTTTAATTTAATACACGCGCTCGCAATTTGACTGTTACAACTCAGTCAGATTGCGGGCGGTTTTTATTTTAATCTTTTTTTACGCGTAAAGTATGCTATAATAAAAAATATTAAAAATTAAAAAATAAATTATGTCTTCAAAAGTTTTGTCGGCGGCGGTGATTGGCTTGGACGCGGAAATTGTTGAAGTGGAGGCTGATACCACGTCCGGTCAGCTTGGGACTTTCGCTGTTGTAGGATTGCCTGACACTGCCGTGTCGGAATCGCGCGAAAGAGTGCGAACTGCGATTAATAACTCAGATTTTCCTTTTCCCAAGCGCAAAGTAGTTATCAATCTTGCTCCGGCTGATTTGCGCAAATACGGCCCCAGTTATGACTTACCGATCGCGGTAAGTATTTTATTGTTAAAAGGACTGATAATGACAGATTTGGATTTTAAAAAAGCCATGTTTGTCGGCGAGCTGGCGCTAAACGGCGAACTAAGGCCGATACATGGAATATTGCCGATTGCGATTAAGGCCGCGGATATGGGAATGGAGCATTTGTTTGTTCCGAAAGAAAACGCGCGCGAGGCCAAGCTGGTAAAAAACATTAAAGTGATTCCCTTGGATAGCATTAAACAGTTAATTTCTCATTTAGACGGCAAAGAAACAATAGAAGCGACTAGGACAAGCGAATTTAATTTTAGCAATCAAAAAATTCAATTTGATATGGCGCATATCCGCGGGCAGGAGCATGTAAAACGGGCAATGGAAATATCAGCGGCAGGCGCGCATAATATGATGATGAGCGGTCCTCCTGGCTCGGGAAAAACCTTGATAGCCAGAACAATGCCGTCAATTTTACCGAATTTAAAATTGGAAGAGGCTTTGGAGGTTACTAAAATATACAGTGTTTCCGGCGAGTTGGGCGCTAGCACATCACTCGTTGTCAGCCGCCCTTTTCGTTCGCCGCATCATACCGCTTCGGGCGCTGCTTTGGTGGGCGGAGGCGCTTGGCCTCGTCCCGGAGAAATTTCATTGGCTCATCGCGGAGTTTTGTTTTTGGATGAATTCGGCGAATTTCCGCGGATGATTTTGGAAAATTTGCGCCAGCCCTTGGAAGACGGAGTCATTAATATCAGCCGGGCGGCAGGCAATTTAAGCTTTCCGGCAAAATTTATTTTAGTGGCAGCTATGAACCCATGCCCTTGCGGTTATCTCGGCGATAAGGAAAAAAATTGCATTTGTTCGCAAACGCAAGTAATGAATTATAAAAAGAAAATTTCAGGACCGATTATTGACCGCATTGACATTCATATTGAGGTGCCGCGCGTAAAATTTGAAAAATTATCAGAAGCCGCCGGTGGCGAAAAATCAGCAGACATAAAAATAAGAATTGAAAAAGCGCGCGAAATTCAGAAGCAAAGATTTAAAAAAATTGGAATTTTAACTAACTCGGAAATGAGTTCGGAAAACGTAAAGCGATTTTGCCAAGTTGACAGCGCCTCAAAACAGCTTTTAAAAAACGCTGTTGAACAAATGCACCTGTCAGCCCGCGTTTATTTCCGCGTTTTAAAACTAGCCCGCACAATCGCGGACTTGTCAGAAGAAGAACAAATAAAAACCGCACACATTGCCGAGGCTTTGCAATATCGGCCGAAAGACTCATAAGTTTTTATAATAGTATAATTTACTGATTTATCCAGTAACTCCTCACTGACTCCAAAT
>JAGLIO010000025.1 GCA_023142915.1 Candidatus Parcubacteria bacterium
TTTTGGCAATAAAAAAACACCTAAAAAAATTCTCTATACTTTGGATATGAATTTGTTAAAATTTAGGTGTATTACGCGTTCCTCCCTTTTTTACAATATCTTGTATTACCTATTTATATTATACCACTAGATATAGTAATGTCAATCCCTTTTAATTTTTGCTTATCTTACAAAAAATAAATTTTTCCTGCTTTTAATTTAGCATTTCTGTAAAAATTTGCAAGGAATTTTCTGGGGATAAGTGGATAAGTAGGAACAGGGCAGTACCCTGTTCCTACGGGTTGATATTGTTTAAAAATCATATACGAATTGTCTTGAACTATGATTTGTCTGATTATTATGATAGGCTATGATTTTTGCAATTATAGTCTGTTATTTAATCATTTTAATCATAGTTCAAGACATTTTGTGATTGAATTTTGCATAATCGTTTTAAGGCAAAAATAAAAAATATCTGTATACCATTTTAATATATCCTGTAAACAACGTATTATATCTAATAATAAATTTATTGATAATTAAAGCTATAATTAATAAAAACAATATTTTATATATAAAATTAATATCAATATAAAATATTTCATATATAAAAATACAACAAGTCACAACAAATGGCGCAAAGATTGATTGATAATAATATTTTAAGTCTTTTAGCCTTACATATATCAATGAATCATATTGTAAATCAAGATATACTGTCGCCATATTAAATTGCACGATCTTCTGTTCGTCAAATATATTTAATTTTTTTAAATTTTCTTCAATTAATTTGGAACATCTTTTATTAATAGAAATTGCATTTCTTTTTTTATTAGTTAGCTTTTGAAATAAACCAAATTTTTTACGAGTACAATTTTTTTTATTATTTTTATCAGTAGCCAAAATCCAATAAAACGGGTTGCCATATAAAATACGTCCTAAAAATATTAAAATAATTTTAGTAAACCGCAGTAAATGACCAATTAAATACGAACTAAACAATAAAAAAATTGTAACGTATATATATGAATATTGGATATTATTAATTTTTATTATCATCCCATAATTTATAATTCTTATTTTGTAAAAAAAATATAAAATAATAATAATCCAAAGAATTCCCGCGAAAACATAAGCCAAATAATCCTTAGAACTAAATTTTCCATTCATATTTTCATTCATACATTTATTAACCGAAAATTAATATAAATAAATAAATTTTATAATTTGATTTTTGTTAATTTTTATTACTTCCAAAAACTCAACCCATTCTCCTTCTCCTGTTGTCTTGAACTATGATTAAAATGATTAAATGATGGGCTATGATTGCAAAAATCATAGTCCATCATAATAATCAAACAAATCATAGTTCAAGACATTTTGTGATTAAAATTTGCAGCATTAATTAATCCTACAAAACAACAATATAACGAGTAGCTTTGCCTTGTCCTTGCTTTTTTAATTTATTCATTTTAACAAGTTTTTTTATGGACTCTTCAATCGTTCTATGATTTAATTTTGTCGCTTTTATAACATCAGCCCTTTGAAATGTTTCATTTAGCAAGGCAAATTGCCAAACTTTAAGCTGTTTTTCCGAAAGAAAATCCTCAACATTTTCACCTGTAAGCAAACTCATGGATAGCTCCGCTTGTTTAAATACTGTTTTTAGAAAAAACAAAATCCAAGGCGTAATATCCTCATTTTTAGTCTTCCAAGTTTTTTGAGATTTATTTAGCGATAAATAATAATCCGCTTTGTTATTTTCAATCAAACTTTCATGAGAAATATACGGGACAAAGCTGTAGCCGGATTTAAGCAATAAAAAATTAGTTAAAATTCTGGAAGTTCTTCCGTTTCCGTCTTGAAAAGGATGAATTGCCAAAAATTCAAATATAAAATTAGCTATTGTAATAAGGGAGAAGTTAACATCATTTTTTAATTCTTTTTTTATCCATTCAATTAATTCAAGCATTTCCTTAAAAACCAAATGCGGAGGCGTTGGATTAAAAATAGTGCCAATCACTTTGCCGGCGGCATCAACCGCTTCAACCCTGTTTGATCCGAATTTATATTCGCCTCTATGTCTTTTGTCTTTTTCGGAATATTTCATTATTTCTTTGTGAAAATTTTTGCTTAGGCTTTCGGAAAATCTTAAATTTTTCCAAGAGTCAAACACTTTTTCAAGCAATTCCAAATACCCCGCGACCTCTTGTTCGTCTCTGGTTTTAAATTTTTTTATTCTAAGATTGTTATAAAGTTTTTTAACTTGCGCGTCAGACAGCTTACTGCCTTCAATTCTGGTTGAAGCTCCTGTTGACGTAATCAACACCGAAGTCTTTAATCTTGATATCATTTGAGGAGACAATTTTTCACTCATTTTCCATTGTCCTTTAATAGCGTCAATTTTGGCAATAAGTCCATATATTTCGGCTGATACGGCTTGATCAAAAAACAATCTTTTATTTAATCTATGCATATTGTCATTTTAATTATGTGATTATATGTTAGCATATGTTAATAAAAATATCAAATCAATCCTCTATCGGCTTTCTCTAATTTATCCTTACTAGACAAAACCCCAACATTATAATCCCGCCAATTATCATGTAAATATTTTTTAGCAACCCTGCTCAAATCACTTCTTTTCACATTAAAAATCCCTTTTTTAAAAGTCAAGCGTTCTTTATCGCTTAAACCGATAATATTTCTGGTAAAAGCCATTTTTGCTTCTTCAAACGGGCTACCAGGCTTATCTAGGTCTGAGCAGGCTTGCAAAATCGCTTCTTGAATATTTTTTTCCGTGTATTTATTATTTAAAATAAATTTTTTCGCGCGCGCGAAAGTTTTTAAGGTTGAAATAATATGCGGATCGCGATATGAGCCAAAAGAAAATATGCCTTCCGTGTAATCATATTTCGCGATACCGCCGTAAGCTCCGCCTTTTTCCCTGATTTCAGTATGAAAAAATTGGCGGCCTAAAATCTTGCTTAAAATAAAAAGCGCTGGCGCATCTTTATGTCCGATTATTGGCGCGCGAAAACCGCTGCCCACAAAAGAAACATTCGCGGCGACTGGATATCCTTTATAGAAAATCCCGCTTTTGTAATTTATAAAATTATCAATATCAACTTCGTCTTTACCTGTATGCGGATTAATTAATTTATTTGATAATTTTAACGCCGCCAGTAAATCCTGCTCATCGCCAATATGCGCCAATTTAGATTTTCCTTTAAACGCGCAATCGCCGATTGCGCTTAAACTTTCAGCGAGTTTTTTTAATTTTTCTTGATTAATATTTTTGGCAATCTTTTTAATATATTTTAACTGGCTGACACCGTACCAATTTTCATTCAAATGTTGCGAGGCTGAAAGATTTTTTCCGGCCATGCTCATTGCCATTATATGCCCGTTTTCAACCACGCTTAATTCCAAACGGGAAATATACTCCAATAAAAACTTTTTTAACGCGTCCAAATCCGAAAAATCATGCGTCCTTATTATTTCCTGATAAATATCATAGGCTCTTTTTATGTTTTTGCTTAAACATTTAGTTGAGCCGGCAATATTTATTTTAGTCTTTTTGTCTCTCAAATTTAAAAAGGCTTGCGCGCTAAAACTAATTCCACCGGTACAGGCATTAATCTCTTCTGAAAGCTCAATATAATTTTTACTCTTAGTTCCAATTAACGGCAGTAAATAACAAAACAAAGGCAGCAAATTCAAATCTTCTTGCGGTAAAGCACTAGGCGTGAAAACGGAAGACAAATAAAACAAACCGTTTGTTGCTTGCGCGTAAGCAAATACTTCTTTTTGCGAAGCAGCTTTATTTTTTGCTATTTTTTTAATATTCTGAGGCACATCTGATAATTTTAAAACAGGCAAACAAGACAAATTCTCTTCTTTTTCTTGCAAATTTTTCAAAGCCAAAGTATCAGCGATTATTTTTTTTCTTTCATCATCTTTAAGGTTTTTTTCTATACTTGTTAATTTTAATTTTTCCTTTTTATTTTGTTCTGCTTGAATTTTCTTGTCAGGCTCCAGAATAATAAACGCGCGATGTAAATTATTTAAAAAATATTTTTCAATTTTTTCTTCCAAGTATCCCGCCTTTTTCAAATTTCTCTTTATGCTCAATATATCTTTATTAAAATTTAAAGCGGCAACAACTCTTCCGCCGTGAATATACGGAAGTAAAAAACGAAGCCAAACTTTAAGCCCATAAGGATAAGGATAATTGCTTATTTCTTTATGCGAAAACTCCAATTTTTGCAAAGAAGAATTAATTATTTTTTCATCCAGACCTTTTTTTATAATTTCTTTAATAGTACTTAAAATAATTTTTTTAATCTTATCCGCATTTTCTTTTTTAACATCCTTTAGCCCGCAAGAAAATATCACTTGCCGAAAATCAGTATCCAATCCGCTGTAATCCGCCAAATCGCTTCCCAGTCCGCTTGAAATCAAGGCGTTCCTAAGCGGAGCCGACGGAGAAGCAAGCAGTATATCCTCCAGTAATTCCAAAATCAATACTTCTTCGGACTCATCCACTTTTGCTAAAACCCAAGCAAGACATACTTGATATTTTTCTTTTGCGTTTTCAGTCGCGCCAATCGGGAATTTATATTTAAACTTTTGCTCTTTTTTCCAACTAGGTTCCAATTTAACTTCCGCTTTAATATTTTCCTTTTGGAATTTTTGCATTATCTCTCTATCAACAAATTTCAAATGTTTGTCTAAGGATAAATTTCCATAGCTATAAAAATACGCGTTGCCTGGGTGATAAAATTTCTTGTGAAAGGCTTTTAACTCTTCATAAGTTAAATTAACAATATCTTTTGGATCACCGCCTGAATTAAAACGATAAGAAGAATTTGTAAAAAGCGCTTCGGTAACCGACTCTGCCATTATGCTTTCCGGCGAAGACATTGCTCCCTTCATTTCGTTATACACGACTCCTTTATACACAAGCTCGCTCTTATCAAACTCAAGCCTGCTTCCTTCTTGCTTAAAATTCAACTCGCTTATCAATGGAAAAAATGCCGCGTCCAAATAAACCGATAACAAATTATAAAAATCCTTTTTGTTTTGCGTGGCAAACGGATAAGCCGTCCAGTCATTGCTCGTAAAGGCATTCATAAAAGTATTCATGCTTCTTTTTATCATTGAAAAAAACGGATCCCTGACCGGATATTTTTTTGAACCTGTAAGCACGGTATGCTCCAAAATATGCGCAACGCCTGTTGAATCCTCAGGGATAGTCTTGAAGGCGACTGAAAACGCGTTCTCTTTGTCTTCATTGGCAATATGAATATATTTAGCCTTTGTCTTAATATGCTCAAGCTCTATTAAATCAATCTTTAAATCTTTTATTTCCGTAATAGCCTTAACTTGCCAATTATGGATTATTTGATTTTTTTTAAAATTTGTTTTGTTGGTCATATTTTTGTTAATTTATTTTATAGACTCAAGCTTACTGCGCCAATCATTTGGAAACCCCATTCTATATATCACGATATCATGCTCTTTAATTAATCCATCTAACTTATCAAGCCAAGTAGAGGTGGGACTTATTTTTACTAAAAATATTTGCATTACCACAAAATAGGCATATAAAGACCCTCTACGTGTATCCCCAAATATATTTTCATACTTTGGGTGTTTGGCAACGTTTGATACAAATCTTCTATTCCACACACGAGAATGATGTGCGCAAACATTCCTCAAGTGAGATAAATAATAAAACATCTGTGTTACGGTTTTCTTTGGGAGTTTATAAAATCCAGCGATAATTTGCCTCTCTGTGTCAAAAAAATTACGAGCTAAACGAACGCTCTGCCCAAAAGTCAAACTCTCAAAAAACATCCAAGCAGGCGGATAACCCGGGTCTGAGTAAGTATCATAATAATGTTTTATGTATATTTCACTACTATCCACAATGCCTTTTAAAATATTTTCTATATCATCTTCTCCGTTTTTAAAATTATCCCCCTTTGCATACCAGTAATTATCATCCTTATATCTTGTTACTTCATATGCCAGAACACATTTAAGAGACATCTCTATTCTCTCCAACATATCCAAAAGCAATAATCTTAACCTTTTATCAAAATTATATAAACTTATCACATCATCGAAGTCAGTATCTTGTTTAAACTTATTTTCTTCATTCTGGAATGCCTTAGTATATATAGACAAATGATAATAACTTATATTATGAAGAAAAAACTCCGCTCTTTGTTTATCCCCAATTATCAAACCCCTTTCTTTCAATAAGGAAATTTGTTTTTCAATACTTAAAAATGGCTTATTATATTCTATCATTATTACTTTATTATTAGTAAATATTTAATACATTTAATCTGATATTGCAAAAATATGTAAAATCTGTTATATTAATAGCAGTAACACCCGTTGCACCCCTGTCTCGTTCGCGAGATACGCGCGCGGGTTTTTTGTTTACTTTAATAATCTTAGAGGCAACCGCAAAAATATTTTCCTTGTTTCGCTGGCAATATAAACTATACACAACACCGATTTTAATATGCTCAAGCTCTATTAAATTAAATAACTATCAATATTCCAAAGATTTCTCAGCCGGCGATAAACCATTCAATTTTTTATATGAGTTTTCATTTAATTTATTATATTAAATTTAATCTCTTTAATCTTTTTTTCAAAATCAGAATCAATTTTTTGCGTTTTACGGTAACCAACAGATAAAATAGCGTCTAAATTATAGAATTCTAAACTTCTTGTCACTTCTCTTTTGCCTTCTGTTTGAACTGTTCGGAAATTCCGAACAGTTGCTTCTTTTTCTAGTTCCTTGCTTTCAAAAATATTAGAAAAATGCTCGCTAACAGTTGATTTTGCCACTTCAAACAAATCAGCAATTCTATTTTGCGTAAGCCAAATATTTTCATTATATAAAAATGCTTCTACTTTAATGTCGCCATTTGGCGAAGTATAAAGCAAAAATTCTGTTAATTCATCTTTTGTGGTAATTTTATTATTTTTCATAATTGATCAAGCTATTTTTTCTACCTTCATTATACACGAACAAAATACGAACGTCAAATATATTTTATTAAAAATGCTAAAACCCAAGGTTTGACTCCCTTTGCTTTTATTTATCACCTTTATAGTTCAATTATAACAAAAATCGCCATCTTTGGCGATTTTATTTAACCTTTAGCCACGTAATTCCAAAATCATTGATACCTCTCTCTTCCTGTGCAATTTTTTTAATTTTATCTTTTTTATTTGTTTCAATCCCCGTCAATCCTCTATCATCAGATAATATATTTGAACATCCGCAACCAATTGCGGTTGCTATGTGCACCAAATCTGTAAAATCATTTCTTTCTGAAGACAATACTCCTTGTACTCTTTCAAGTATTTCTTCAACTCCGTCATTTCCCGCAATTTCGATTCTTCTTTGACGCTTCAAAGCTTCTAAAAAATCTGTAAAAACGTCCATCTGTTTTTTGCCTTTTTTACTAAATAAATTTCCATAGACTTCACCCAGGGCTAAATGACTCAAAACAGCCATTACTGGATGTTTGCTACTAGTTACATCCTGAAATATCTTTTTATAGACTTTTTCATCAAGGGTGCAAGCATCATAATACCATTTTATTTTTATTTTTATTTTTATTTTTTTTAACATACTAACTAAACACACCGACTCTTTTACACTTCCTAAATGCAATTTCAAGCTCAATTAAGTCATCATCTCTTTTTTTCATTGGTACACTTTTCTTCATAACAAAACTACCAGTCCTACTGTTTTTACTTAAATATTTAAAATCCTCATTGGGTAAATTTAATTTTTCAAAATCTTTAACTGTAACTTTTTTTAATTTGTTCATACTGTTTTAATTTATTCTTTGATAAATCTAATTCTTTTTGAGTGGCGCCCTTCCATTCAATTAACTTTTTACAAGTTTCTTCGGTGGTCATTTTTACAATTTTTAAAAGCCAATGATATGTAGCCGTAATCTCAAGTTCTCTGACACTCAAACCTTTTACAAATTTTTTTGTATCATTGAATTTCTGCTCCAATTCTTCTGGAATAAATTTTTCCAACATCGGCTTCATTTTTAATTCTTTTATTTGATACAAGTCATGTGCCAAACCGGGAGAATATGGACCGTTTAAATAAAGATTGTATTGATATCTTAAAGACACACCAAAAAGCTGTGCAAAATATTGCACTTTCTGGGATTTTAGCCTTTGTTCAAATGTATTTACTTTTCCACAACCCAACCTTTTTAAAAGTGAATAAACGTAAAGCAAGACATCTTGATTGCTTTTGTCTTTAATTTCCTTAACCATATACTATTATAATATAGGTTTATTTATAAAATTGTATTATATGAGGTCTTGAGATTATATACTTATTATAACATAAAATCAAGCGATAAAAAAATGTGAAGAAATTTTGGAAACTCTTTTAAACTTACTTAATTCACTTTCATAGAAATAACATTTTTTAAACATAAAATTTTGGTTTATTTTTTAAATACTTTAATCATATTTTTCAACTTTTCTAATTCTGATTTTTAATTTTATTCTGGCTACTTAAAATAAAAAATAAATTACTCAACCTACTTAATAAATCATCATAGGTTAAAATATCTACAAAATTTTTATATTTTCGCTTAATTATTTCAAAATCTTTTTTTTGCCTTTCGTCCCATTTATCACTTCTGCCAGCAATAATAATCCCTCGAGGATTTACTATTTTTATATCAAATTTTTTAGGTAAACGGGAGGAATATTTCTTTTTTATTTTTTGTTCCAGTTTTATTCCTCCTTTATTCAAATAAAATATATATTTTTCTAATTGCATAACAGCACCTGATAGTTCTCTTAATGGATAAAAATTGTTTCGATATTCTATGTTACTTAAAATATGCACATCCGGAATTTTTATTTCTATAATATCAACATTCCCGTCCACATCTAAAAGTGCTATATCTATTTCACGTTTATCTGTTTTAGCCTTCCCGCTACCATTGTAATAAGGGTCTTTTACTTCTATCTTATTCAAAACCAAAATATATTTAGGATATAATAATTTAATAATTTCAAAAATTATTTTTTGCCATTCATTCTCATTTAGACCAACAGGATTATTTAATTTTTGTTCTAGTTCTTCCTTGAGAAATTTTACTCTTTTTAAATCTAATTTAACATCAATTCCTGTTAAAACTCTATTTAATTCTCTGTCTTCTTTTAATTTTAAATATTTTTGATATTTGTCTGAATAGCTTTTATTTTTTGATAAATAGTCTTCCAGTATAATTTCTATTCTACTTTGCTTATAAAGCATTAATTCATATGAATTAGGGAATTTCTTTATCATCTCATTAAAAATCTCAAAAGGAATTGAACCATCTTTATTTCCGCCTATGTAAATAGAATTTCTATTGTCATTTATTTTTTCAATAGCCTTAAAAATAGAGACTGGTCTAACATAATTACTAATAACAAAATATTTTGTTTCCAATAAATAATCTTTAGCAAAATATACATTATAATTAATATCTAACACTCTTTTGTAAAAACAATAATAATCACCTCTTAATTTAGCTATTTCCAATTTAATAATATCTTTACCAAAAACAGTCAGTTTTTTTGCTAGTAAAAATGTCTGTTTAATTTTATATTCATCTAGCACGTCTAATAACCATTCAGTATCTTCAATGTGATAATATAAAAAAATTTTATTTTTTTCTTTCTTTATTTCTATATTCATGGCTTCATATAAAATTAATCATTTTTTCCTTCAATTCCGGTTCTTAATAAAATCGCCATTAACTCGCTATCACGCAAATTCTCAGCACCTTTTTCTATCATTTTTTCCCGCGGTTGTTCGTGCTTTGGCAAATTTTTAATATTAGACATAATAACAATAAAAAAATATTTAACCTATCTTAAATTTACCAATTCTAACGCGCAAAGTCAACAATAAAATTTTTAAAAAAATGCCAAAAACAATTTTAAAAAATAAAAATGTACGTACATATGTACGTACATTTTATTATATCAACAAATGCATAAATAATTTTATTTTTTGTGAAAGACATCGCTTTCCAGCTCATCTGCCGCAAATCCGACTATTTCCGCGCAAAACTCTTTTCTTTCAGCAGACATAAAAGCGTCTTTATCCTTAAATTTTTTAGTTAGACAGTCGCATTTTAATTCATTAAATTTTGCTTTAAACTTGTCATAAAATTCAGCGGTTTTTTTATTAACTAAAAAATCATCTTCTTCTCCGTTTGTTCTGCCATACTTTAAGCCGATTAAAGCGGCTACCGCTAAAAGACATCCGCAAACATCCCCTTTGCAGCCAAGCCCGGCTTTAAAAGACGAGGCAACGCGAATTACATCATCGGAAACGTTTAATACTCCTCTTTCCTGCGCGGTTTTAACGACTGCCTCTCCGCAAGAAAATTTTTTTATTAAATAATTGTTTTTTCCCTCCTCATTGATATTCATAAAATTTAAAAAATTTGCGTTAAAAAACGAAAAATTTTAGTTAACGCGATAAATAAAATATAATATCTTACACCGCTTTATTAGTAAAAAATTTATACAACTTCCATCCGAGCTTTTGCTTTTTCTCGAGATTTTTCTCTCATATCAACGACTGTATCTGTTTCATCAACAATTTCACTGCCGATAATTTCTTCAATAACATCTTCAAGCGTTACGACCCCTTCAAATCCGCCATGTTTATTGTAAACGAATGCTATATGAGCTCTTCTTCGTTTAAATTCGTCAAAAAGATCATCTAATCTCTTATTCTCTGAAACAATTAATAAATTATTTTTTCTGTAAGCCGTTTCAGCTTTCACGCCAAGCTTAACTCCAATCAAATCCTTAACATAAAGTATTCCGATTATATTATCAATTTGTTCTCTATACACCGGAATCCGCGTAAAACCGTTATGTTTAATATCGTCAATTATTTTTTTATTTAAAACTGTTTTAATCTCAAGAGCAAAAACAACTGTTCGCGGCGTAAATATTGCGGACACGGTTTTATCTGAAAAAGAAAGCGCTCCCAAAATAATCTTTTCTTCATCAGCATCAATTTTTGATTTATCGGAATCTTCATGTTGTTGCACGATTTCTTTTAACTCGCGTCTTGACCAAATCACCGGCAATTCTTCGCCTAAAAATTTATCAAGCGCTTTTGCTAACGGCCAACAAATTGGAAACAATATAAACATAAAAAGCTTAACCAGCCATGCCGTTTTAGCGCCAATCATCAACGCATAACGTGAACAAACAGAGGCCGGAATAATTTCACCAAAAATGACTATTAGCGCGGTAGCTGTCAATCCGGCAATAATTCCCGAAGTGATTGAGCCCAAAAATATGCTCAATGTGGAATTAACAGCGACATTGCCGAGAAGCAAGGTGCAAAGCAAAAGATTTCCTCTCCGACGAACCGAATACACTTGCTTAGCCTCTTTAAAGCCCAGCTTCATCTTACGCTCAAGCTCAAACTTATCCAATCCCGTTAGTCCGATTGTCAACCCGGAAAACAAACCCGATAAACCTACCAAAAATATAACAATTGCGTAATCCATAATATTTTTTCTCTTAACTTAAAATTTAACTCTGATTAATACAATAATTATATATTGAAGCAAAATAAAAATCAAATCAAATTGCGCAAGAATCGCGCAAAATATCGCGCAAGAATATTATAAAACTGCCGCTATAAAATACAATTCAACTGATATTATTATTTTTCATAACCACCCAAGCGGAGATGTCTCTCCATCTGAAGCTGATATTGAAATAACCAAACGATTAAAAAAAGCAGGGCAACTGCTCGGCATTGAAGTTTTGGATCATATTATATTTGAGAAAAGAAATAGGTTTTATTCCTTTGAAAATCAATAATTATTCTCTTCGGCGCTCCTATATCCTGTATCCGAAAAACAGGATCCATCTCCGATGCCCTTTAATACGCTGGCTGGGATTCTTTCTTTATCCATCAGCTCGCATGACGGGCCTTCCTGTCCTATATATATAACTCGGTAGTCATCCCCTTCTTTTTTAAGAACAGCGGCTGATCCAGCCCTTCGGCCATGCATACTAACTTCGTAAAATGGATCATCCTCGCTAATAATTGTTGCGATTGTCTCCTTATTCTGCAATTCAAGCGCTTTTAAAAAAGGCCTCTGCTCTTCTTGGCTCCCAACTAAGTCATTGCCACATGTTATCTCAATAGTGTTGCACATAAACATATTATCGGTACAACCAGATGAGCTATAATCCGGATCCACTCTGACCACGCACAACTCGTCGTCATTTTTATAAGCCTGAACGTAATCATAAAATTTTCTGTCGGTTTTATTAGATGATGAATTTCTTTCATTCAAGACAAACCCTCTGGCAAACAATACTTCATCATTTATATCCAGTATATCCCGAGTGAAGCTGATTTGCGCAAAATTTTCAGATCCCGCTCTGTCATCCTTAGTAATCTCGATTGACTCTATCCCTGGTACTATTATACTGTAACCATCCTCATCGTTCCACCATAAAGATGATTTCTCCGGAAAACTGATATTAATATCAGAAATAGTTGATTTGAATTTAACTGCCAGATCCTCTGCTATGGACGACCCAACGACTATACTATCAATTATTTGTTTATACTCATCCGAGTAATCACTATCTCCAAAATAAATAATATACAAAATATAATCTCCTGTATCCAATAATACATTAGTAACCAAGCCACCGGAAAAACCATCATTGTGTTTAATCACTTCGGCCGGCTTTCCGTTTATCTCAATATTTTCTTCAGTATAATCTGGATAAAATTCTTTGTCTTGCGATTTCTCGCGAAAATCATCCATTAATTCGTTATATTCATCGCCCCTGAGAACTTTTTTCATTTTCAAAGATGTATAAATAAATCCTTCAGGATTATCATGATCAGGATTAACCAGCGCAAAAGGTGTTATCACAATATCAAAATTCGGACCCAAAGCGTCATTCTCAATATAAAAATTATCCGGATATGTGAATGACATTTTTAAATTTTCATCAAAGTATTTTTGCTCTGAAACTTCTCCAGTAATGCTTTTAAGTATCTGCCAAATATCACTTTCCTTAACGTCATGTTCCAGATCCCAGATGTGGTCAATGTCAGCTGGCATTTCCTGATCGCTTAAAACATCAAAAATCATATAATAAGGACGTCCTCTATACTCTATTTGGTAACTATCCAGAACACTATCGTAATGAGCCTTCGATATTTTTACATCTTTGGTATTAATAATATATTCTGGTCGTAATCTTGAATCTTCAAAAACAAAATCCTTCTTCATAACATTCATATACGCATCTTCCAGATATATCAACAAATAAACTTCATACTCATCGTGATCAGTTTGAAAAAATAAACTATTTGCATTATTAATGCCTGAGATAATACCTTGAATCTTTTCCGAACTAAAATGCCCGTCCTTCATAAGCTCGGAATAAGCCACACGGGGCCACCGCGGATGCTTTGTTCTATTTAAAATTTCAACAACTCCTGTCTGGGCTTCGTGTTGCCGTTTTTGCATAGACGGATTCAATAGTAAGCGCATTTCATATTCACTGACTTTCTCAATATCAGTTAAACGATATTTCAATCCAAAAAAGGTGTAGGCGGACACCTGATAAGTTTTCTCATCCATTCCGACAATTGCTGTTTTCATTATAATTATTTGTTCCAAAGGATTATCAAAGAAAATTTCGGCCTGCTGACTAGCATAAATACCCTCCAGAGCTGTTGCCTCAGTGATATCGGATATAAATAATTTAGGGATATAAATAGCAATAAACAAAACTACTATCGAAATGCTAGCAATTAATAATTTTTGATTAGCTTTTTTAATGGTTTCGTTCTTCTTGTTATAGTGAATAATACGGCAAGTACTATATAACCACATAATGAATATCGCCAATTCCAGATAATGCCTAGTAGGCGGATAATTCATTTTATACATTTCAAAATCCAGCATAACACCTGAAACAATATCCATAAACATCTGCAATATTAAAATCGTAAACAACATACACAAAATATTATAACCCCAAACTTTTATCCTACCCGACTTTGGCTTTTCTTTTGACTCCGGCATAGACTTGTCAAAACCAAATCTGCGGCGTAGCTTGACTATCAGCCAGCCAATAAAATAACCGATAAAATAATATTGCGCTATTCCAACTATAAAAAGAAACATGGTTTGCGGTACTAGGTAATCAACCGCTCCTTGAAAAAACAGGTTAAATATAAATACAAGTATTGACCCCAGAAATGGCAATAAAAAAGAGGCCGGAAAATGAAGCACCATCATTCCTAATAAACCCTCGGACAAAAACAATTCCTGCCGGTTCAAAAACCAATATGCCAAAAACCAAATCCAAATGGCCAAATCAAGTCCTCCCAGAATTAATCCAATAATAACTGGCAATTTTAATTTTTTTATTTTATTTATCATAATCTTTTTTTATTCAGTCATCATCTTAATTTCACCGCACTTCTCCTTATTTTGATCAACAATATCAAAAATGTCATCAATTTTCGGTTCTTGTGCTGTTATTTCTCTACCATCTTTAAAGGTAGCTGTTACCTCTAAGGCGTGAGTTTGCATAACCGACTCTATTTCGCACTCTGCAATGGCTTGCTTTATCAAATTCCAATTTGAAATATTGGTAAAAGCGTAATTTTCAGCTTTTGTAATTAAATCTTCTACATCATGAGCAAATATTTTTTGTTGAATATCTTCCGGGAATATTGTTTTAATATCTTTTGAATAATTAGATCCATCTCCCGGAGCTTCAAAAGAAAATTTACTTAAGTCGTAATATGATAATTCATTTGGATAATCTATTTTAGCTGGTCCAGATGAACCGCTGATTGTTTTTAACTTGCCATCCTCAATTATATATTCACAACAATAAGCCCAGACATACAATGGAAACAATTCTTTGTCTGGTTTCAAATTTTCAATAGCACAAAAATTATGGCTATTGTCTCTGTTTTTCCAACTAAAATGTTTTTCGGTTAAAAGATAGTTAGCGATAGCTTTTTCAATCTGATCGTTGCCAAAATTATTTGCTGTTAAATTTTTATTAAATTCATAGCCATACACCACCCAAACCCGGTCATCTTCGGTACCTTGGCTACTCAAATAAACTGCAATCCGATGTTTTTCATTTTGAAGCAATACCACGGCACTGCCTAAAACTCCCGGCTCCGCGCCAGTCATGGCTTCTATACTTAATTTATTATCTTCTTCGTCATATGGCCGTAAAATGCCGTACTTGAGATCGTGTTCAACCACGACAATTGGATCATGACGCCAAGCCAACATGCCCTCCTGATAAAGAGAATGATATATATTTAAAAATTCCCGGCGTTCAGCAGGGGTGGAAATTTTGGTAATTCCTCCTGACCTAGCCAGCTCGTCAGCTTTCATTTGTGATACTTTAAATCTGAAATCATTAATTCTGATCGGTAAATAGATCAAAACGAAAATCACGAGTAATGACAAAATAACGTTTTTAAAACCGATATCCCCGGTTTTTTTATCGCGCCGATAATATATCCAGATAAAAATAGACACCAGTAAAAGTGTAATAACAAAAACCAAAAGCGGGAAGAAAAAGAAAAACATATAATTCTTTTCAAAGTTTTCCAGAAAAATACTGCCAAAATTATTATGAAATACATTGCCTGATCGGCCGCCGCCCATCCATAAATCGGGAATGGTAATAAAAGTTGAAAATAAAAGCAATATTCCTCCGATTAATACCACGCTAAAAAACCGGGAAAAAAATTCGCTGATAATTAATAAAGTTTTTTTCATAAATACATTGTTAACTATTGTAATTCATCATAATGGTTTACGATGCCGGAATTTTTACCTGACAGAACTTCCATGTTGTCTGTAACATATACATTCAGCCTGCTAGTATTTATCGCATCAATAGTCGCTTTCTCTGCAATAAATTTATCCATCTCAATCCAACAATCCCCAGAATTTATTATTAAATTTTTAGCCGATCCGGACAAATTAATTATTCCGCCTTTAGCATCAAGCTTTAAGATGCTATCAGCTTTGATATTTCCCTTTATACTGTTAAATCTATTATTTAATTTAATTTCAATATTATCTACCTCCAAATTTTCCAATTCAATATTAGCGCCCTCATTTTCAATTTTTTCAACATCTGGCATTGTTATTTCTATTGTTAAATGTTTGCTTCCGGCACGAAACAAAATATCTCTATTCTCCACAGTCCAAGTGTCAGTATTAAAATATGTTTCCAGTTCTGATCTTTTTATATTCAGAGTATCACCAGTCTTTTCAAAATCCAACCCAATGCGGTCATATTCACTGCCTTTGACAGCAATGTCAAAATTCTCGCCCTGTTTAATTATTATGTCATCAAATTCAACAAAACGTGATATATAAATATTCTTAAAATCCGTAATATCAATATGGCTTTCTTGGATATCTGCTTTCATTTCCGCTTTTTTTACTTCAAATTCAGAATTTAGATAAGAAGACGACAAAAGAAAAATGGCTAAAAAGATAAAAAAATAAATAATCAAGCGGGAAGACAGTTTTTTATTTAAATATTTCTTTTGTGGAAATAGTAAAATCAAACCTAAATTAGTGGTAAATACTAACAGAGTCGCAATAATAGAAAAAATTGAGATAAGCAATAGATAATAATTCAAAAATCCAATTACATCTATTATTCTAAAATCAACCATTATATATTTAAGCCAAGAGCTTGAGGGATTAAAAAGCAGAACTAAAAACACGACAACAGAAACCAATCCTCCCAACGCACCGATGCTTATAAATATACTTCCAAATATTTTCCTGAAAGCTAAAGTTATTTTTGAATCAGGATGTCTTTTGAATTGCTCTAATGTACCTCTGATAACTAAACCGATCAAACCGCCAGCAATAGATATAACCACCAAAGGCAAGTAAAAACCAATGAGGTCATAAAAATCAAAAAAATGTCGGTAAAGCCGGGTGTGGCCGAAATATTCACTTATACTTATTACCACTAAAATAACAGCATTGTTTAAACAAGCTCCAATCAATAAGCCCGGCAAATACTCATAACTTTTATTTCTGTTCTGAATTAATATTAATATGACTCCGCTGATAAAAGGCAACATAATATAAACAACTAGAATAGCAGGAACAAGACCAAAAATCCTTGAATCAAATCCTCGCGGTAGCAAAGCTAAAACTAAACTAATAATCAAATTAAAAATTAAGAGCCAACTATTCTTTTTCATAATATTTTTTAAATACATTTATTAATAAATACCACACTTACAGGATACCATTCTTGATGCTATTTTTACAGTGAATTAGCATCATTACAATCACAAAGCACTTTCTCGCCGCACAAGCTAGACACGCTCCCACACGGCACCTGTACATCCTTATATTCTTTACAACCAAAAAGTCCTTCACAAGTTTTCAAGTTAAATTCACAGTACCCTTTTTCTGAATATATCTTAAAGTCATTCTCGCACTTCGCAGGAAGGAAAAAAAATAAACCCAACAAAAGAAACAACAAAGAAAAAACTGTTAAAATTATTTTTACCCAATTATTTTTTATATTTCTATTTAAAAATATCATAGAATTTAGCTAAAATAATAAATATTTTGTTCTGTTAATCAAAAGCTAAAAGCAACATCCCTAATCCGGTCAAATTAATTGCAATGCAAATCGCTAATAACCATCTCTTGGCTTTACTGTTATTTATTAGTTTATACCTCGCCAATAGCCCAACAAGCAAAGAACTTGCGACGATCCAGATCAAATAATTAAAATAAAACGGGCGCCACATCGAGAGCGGAACATAATCGCCACCCATGGCGCAACAAGGAAAAGTAAATACCCGGAATGGAAAACCGGCAGCTAAAAATTCCGTCATATCTCCTGCCGGTAACTTGTGGCGGGTGATAAATATTGAAAGCCAAAGCATTATAGAGGATAGTGAAGAAATCCATAAATAGACAGACTTAAATTTTGCCGGCAAATATTTCAGCGGTAAAAATAAGCCAACCTGGATAGCAACATAAACCTGCGAAAACAGCATTGTAAAAATTACAAAAATCTCAACTCCAGTTTCTCTTTTACCTCCTCCCAATTCCTAATTTTACTCTTTAATAAATCATAAAACTTTTTATCGTGATTTTTGTGTTTCATGTGGCACAGCTCATGAATAATAACATAGTCAATACATTCCTTTGGCGCTTGAATAAGTACCGGGTTTAAAATTATTTTCTTATGGTTTAGAAAACTGCCCCATCTTTTATTCATTTTTCTGATTATTAATTTTGGCTCAAAGCCATAATCAAAATTTTTCAAAACTTTTTTATACTGATCTTCAAAAATTTTAAACGCTCTTTCTGTATACCAATTTTTTAATAACTTTTTATTATATTTCTTATTATCTGTTTTCCTTGTAGTGCGCAATAATATTCTGCCAAATTTTAATTTAACATTGTCCTCTCCCCCCTTTTTTATATACAATTTATACTGTCTGCCTAAATACAAAAAACTTTCCCCTGAAACATATTCTTTTTTGATTTTATTTTTAAACTTCCTGAAATATGACAATTGTTTCTCAAGCCACTTCCATTTATTTTTTAAAAAATTCTGTATTTTTTCATCGCTGCAATTAACCGGACACTTTAAAACTATCTTAAGGCTTGGCTGGACAATTAAACTTATAGTTTTTCTTGTCTGCCTCACTAAATAATATTCGTAGGAGTAGCTCCCGTATGTAAAAATATACTTCTCCATGTTTAAAATAGTTTATAATTTTCAACGGCCAGCTTGATGGCCTTGTTAATTATGTTTTTAATTTCATCGCCTGACAGCGCAATGCCTTGACTGGTTACAACTTCATCATACAAATAGTCGTCTAGTTTATTATAAATAATTCTTTTTACCTCGCTATTTCTATACCAATCCACAATTGCTTCTTTTTTTAAACAATCAAAAACATTAATAATTATACCTATATATTTATCTTCAGACAGTTTATGTTTTGCAAAATCTTCTTCTAAATTTCTAAAAAATATATCGGCTCCTTTTTTCTCTTGAACTTTTACCGGAATAGTGTCGTCTTTTTTATTTAGCACTTCATCCTTAATTAATTTCATTTGCTTAAGCGCCTCAATATCAGCCAGTTTTTTCTTTCTCATTTTTTCCAAAATCTCATTAATTTTATCCGAAAATTTTTGATAAAAAATCGGGTCGGTTTCCAATTGTTCGGTAATTGTCCTTTGCGTTTGAGCCGCGATCGCCTCGGCCTTGGATTTATCAGATCCCATTTCTTCAACTGCCTTATCAAACGCTTCTCTGTCTGTGACGGTAATCTGCTTTGTTAAAAGTTCCGCTTCTTCGGCTTTAATATTGTCGTCCATTATTTTAATAAGCGCTTGTTTACATTTATCAAAATCAACCCGATCAGCATATCTTACGCTTGCGGTTTTCCTGAGTTCCATAAATTTCTTTAATTCACCCCGATAAGTTTCAAGATTTTTAAATTCATGGACAAAATCCTGCAGAACCATGCATTCATTAAAACTTTTTAAAAATGAATTCAGCACATCGTAAAATTCTTTCCTGCGCGGCTCTTCTTCTAGGTGTTGAATATAAGCCTCGTCATCGCCTTCAACTGTTTTAAAAAAATCATGCAAAATACTATAATTTTTTTCTAATTCTTCAATCTTTTCGTTTACATCAATTAATGTTCCCTTTACGTCATTCTCGTCATAATTTCCAAAAAGTTCCATGGCAATTTTTATATTCTGCGCGTTTTCTGAATAATCAATAATATACCCTGCCGTTTTTGGCAGTACTTTATTTTCATATAAACGATTAACTCTGGCTATTGCTTGAAGCAAATTGTGATCATGCAACTCTTTTGCCAAATATAAAACCGTATTTCTCGGAGCGTCAAAGCCTGTTAATAATTTATCAACCACTATTAATATTTCCACTCCGTCATCATTGTGCTTAAAACTTTCAATAACCTCTTTCTCATACGACAACAAACTCTGATGGCTTTCTTTGATTTTTTTCAAATATGCTTCAACATCTTTTTTGTGTCCGTCTTCTTCGCTAATAATTCCGTTCTCATCCGACACCACCAACGAGGCGCGAATTTTACCGCTATTATCAAAAAATTTCTGAAACAGCATGGCGGAAAATTTTGACGGAGCGACAATCTGAGCTTTTAATCCTGTATCCTTAAATTGCTTGATATAATGTTTCTCAATATCGTATGCTATTTCGGCAATACGTTTCGGATTATCCTTTAATATTTTATTTTCTATATTTTTTTGCAGTTGCCTTTTTTGTTTATCATTCAAATCTTCTGTTAATCGCTCTGTCTGCCTGTCTATTTCTTGCTTGTCCTGCTTCAAATCAACATATCTTCCCTCATATATCAAAGGTAAAATAATACCGTCAGCCAAGGCATCATCAATTGTGTATTTATCAATAAATGTCCCGAATTTATGAATTGATTTTTTGTTTTTAAGAAGCGGAGTGCCGGTAAACGCTATATAACAAGCATTAGGAATTATCTTATTCATTTCCAAATTTGCCATTCCGCTATGGGATCTATGTCCTTCGTCAATTAGGACAAATATATTTTTATCCAAATCCGTTATGCCTGTTTTCTTTTTTCCTGCTGTCTGAAATTTATGAACCAAAGTAGTCACAACTCTTAAATCTTTTTTATTGATTAAACTGATTAAATGCTCGCCGCTTTTTGCTTGAATAGTATCCTTTTTTAGTCCGCTATTTTGAAAGGTGTTTTTAATTTGCCTGTCAAGGTCTTTTCTATCGGTTACTATTAGCACTCTCGGATTTGATATGCGCGGATTTTCTATCAATGCTTTTACAAACATAACCATAGTTAATGATTTTCCCGACCCTTGAGTATGCCAAATCATACCGCCCTTGCGCCGTTCACCGTTTATGCCGGCTTCGGTTTCTTCAATTCTTTCAAGCATTTTTTTAATGGCAAAATATTGCTGATATCTCATCACTTTTTTAACTCCGGCATCATAAAGAATATAATTTTTTGCTAAATCCAAAAGCCTATCTTTGGTAAAAAGCAAAAATACAGACCTATCCTGTTCCGTAATAGTTCTGTTTAAATTCTGCTCATGTCCATAAGTAGAGCCATTTAAATCATTTAATAAAACATTATAAATACTATCATTAATTTTTTTGTTAATCGCTTTGCCGGCTTTTTTGTCAATTGCCTTAATATCAGCTCCCTTCTCTTTCCAATTTGCGTAAAATTTATTAGGCGTGCCGGTAGTGCCATATTTTAATTCTTCCTTGTTTGCTCCCACGAGTATTTGAGGATAAACAAACAACTTTGGGCAATAATCTACTCCCTGATTCCTGACCTGCTGGCTAACTGCTTGATCAACCAAAACAGATGATTTTTTATTCTCAATCACTGCAAATGGTATGCCGTTAACGAAAACTACAATGTCTGGCCGGATGCCATTCTT
The DNA here is from genome assembly GCA_023142915.1 of Candidatus Parcubacteria bacterium. Classification (GTDB taxonomy): domain Bacteria; phylum Patescibacteriota; class Patescibacteriia; order Patescibacteriales; family UBA12075; genus JAGLYP01. The sequence continues at coordinate 21,591 of JAGLIO010000025.1, forward strand.
GCCCATGGCCTCAAACTCAACCGCAACAGCGAAATCATTATTTTTAGGATTTTCAAAATCAATAAATCTAAAGTTTTTTGATACGCTTTTGCCGTTATGGGTTACTCTGATTGTCTTCCCGCCTGAAGTAGGCATAATCATACTGTATATTTTTTTTGACGTGTCAATCAACCCTTCAAATTGTATATTTTCAAGCTCATCAATCGCTTCCCTAATATCTTTCTCGCTAAATTTAAAAATTTCACCGCTTACTTCATAGTCATTAATTTCGCCCAATTTTTTAAAGGCTGTATTTTTTAAAATAAACTTGCTCGTATCTTCTCCTCGCTCCGCCATTACCTCTGAAGTGGTGATATATCTATATCCCATATTAATCAACATCTCCACAAATGGAAGCTGTGATTGTTTGGTTTCGTCAAAATGTATTTT
>JAGLIO010000026.1 GCA_023142915.1 Candidatus Parcubacteria bacterium
TAAAAAAGCATTAGGGGCTATAAGCGTTCTTTCAGCAGACAACAAAAAAGCATTAGAAGCTATAAGCGTTCTTTCAGTAGATAACAAAAAAACGTTAGAGGCTATAAACACCCTTTCAACAGATAATAAAGAAATATTAGAAGCTATAAATCTTTTTTCAACAGAAACTGATAAACGTTTTTCTGGAATTGACGTACGGCTTGATAAGGTTGAAAATACTATGGTTACTAAATATTATCTTAATGACAAGCTTGATGAAAAACTTGCGGATTTGCGCGGTGATTTGGTTGTCTTGGTTCGCAAGGAAGATTCTAAAATGAAAAAATTAGTTGATATATTAAAAAAACGCGATTTATTAAATGACACTGAATTTAATGAAATAATGTCAATGGAACCGTTTCCGCAATTGGCTTTGTAAAAAAATCGTAGGGAACAAAAATTTTTGTTCCCTACGATTTTTTTTATGCAAAAATTCTTTGTTATGCCCTTTTGTTTCTCAAATTACGATTTTACAAATTTTTAAAAACCTTGATAAAATTTTAGCTGTAATATATAGTAGAAGTATGCAATCCTGTATAATTGCGCGTATAATATGGCAAAAGTTTTACAAAAGTCATAAATAAAGCTTAAATCAAAAATCAAACTATGTCTTTATCAATAGCAATCGTAGGCCTTCCAAATGTTGGCAAGTCAACCCTGTTTAACGCTTTGACTAATAAAAAAATTGAAGCTTCAAATTATCCTTTTTGCACAATTGATCCGAATGTCGGCGTTGTTAAAGTGCCTGACGAACGTTTGGAAAAATTGGCAAAAATTTCAAAATCAAAAAAAATAATTCCAACCGCTATTGAATTTATTGACATTGCAGGGTTGGTTAAGGGCGCTCACGCGGGCGAGGGATTGGGAAATAAATTTTTAGCAAACATCCGCGAGTGCGACGCGATCTGTGAAGTTGTGCGCAATTTTAAAGACGAGAATATCACCCATGTAAACGGTAAAATCAACCCTGATGACGATAAAGAAACAATTAATACGGAACTTGTTATGGCTGATATTGACACGATTGAAAAAAGAATTTTAAAAACAACAAAAGAGGCTAGAGGCGGCGATAAGGAAGCGATTAAATTTTTAAGCCTTTTGGAAAAAATCAAAGATTTATTAGACAAGGGAACAGGCGCGAGAGAATTGGATTTGGATGATGATGAAAAAGTTTTAATAAAAACTTTAAATCTTTTAAGCATAAAGCCGATTATTTATGTTTTAAACGGCGAGGAAGAAAATTTAAAAATTAATGATGGCGAGATTATAAAACTTAATATTAAATTGGAGGAAGAGATTGCCGCTTTGGACGAAGAAGAACAGAAGGAGTATATCAGGGAATTGTGCTTGGAGCAAAGCGGACTTGATAAGCTTATCAAGGCATCATATAAATTGCTTGAACTTATTACATTTTTAACCACCGGACCGGAAGAAACAAAAGCATGGACAGTGGCGAGCGGAGCCAAGGCGCCTCAGGCTGCCGGCGTGATTCATACTGATTTTGAAAAAGGCTTTATTCGCGCCGAAATCGTTAATTGGAAAAAGCTTTTGGAAGCAGGCAGTGAAGCAAGCGCGCGCGACAAAGGCTTAATACGCACCGAAGGCAAAGATTATATCATGCAAGACGGAGACGTTTGCCATTTTTTGTTTAATTAATTCGTCATCCAGTCCGATTATATGATTTCTAAATATATCAACCTGTTTTTGCGCTTTTTTTGCGCTTTTTCTTGACATTCTTATTCAAATTAGTCTATTTGGGACAAACACGCGTGTCTTGTTTTTAAAAAAATAATTTGATATAGTAGAAACAGGGCAATGCCCTGTTTCTATGATTATGGTCTGGTAGCCAAGTGGTAAGGCAACGGTTTGCAAAACCGTGATCACCGGTTCAAATCCGGTCCAGACCTCATTTTAACACTTAAGTCCAACCTAGCCTAGACTTAAGTCAAAATATTGTTTTAAATTGACTTTATCCACAGAAATATGTATAAATTCTAAATACTGTGGATAAAATTCATACTTTTGTCCATATTAGCGTGGACTTAAGTCAAGTATTTATTAACAATAAATAAAAATTCTCTTAGATTAAATAAAACTTTAAGTCCACGGTACTGTTGACTTAAGTGATTGTATATGATATATTAATTATAGATGTTATTTGAAAATTTTTTTACTAATCTATATTGGCTAGTCCCGACAGGCCTTTAGAAAACAAAAACAAAAAAAAGGTAGTTTTTAATAAAAAATAAAAAATATTATTGAGAATTACCATTGATTGGTAAAAAATAAGTTTCTAAAGTTGGGAAGAAGCTCCATAACAAACCCTGAGAATAGGATTTATTTATACATTCTATGTATATTTAACAAATTTTTAGGGGTGGGGCTCAACAAAGGGTGATAAATTAATTTTTTATATAAAAATAGCGCCCAGTTGGGCTCCTTTTTTTATACAAAAAATCCAAAAAATACTTTGACTATTAAGATTTTATGTTTTAAAATAACTATATTATGGAATCAATTGAACCATTGCAAGAAATAAAAGATAAAAAAAGATTTTATAAGGCATTGAAAGCCGGAATGTATAAAATTGGCAATATTTTGGAATTGCTTGTATTTTTGGCTATTTGGGTAATGATTTTCAGCTCCAGCGACAGTATCGGCGGCTTTACACGCGCGGAAATAATTACCTATATTATATTCGGCAATAGCATAGGGTTGATTTCCGGCTATTTTTTGCATCGCGTCATAATCCGCGAGGCATATCAGAAAAAATCCGGATTGCTTGTATATCGGCCTTTTAAATACTTTAAAAACGTTTTATTAAGGGGGATGTTAAAAAGCGCGTTGCCGTTTTTTTTGGTTTTAATATTCCATTTGGCAATTTTATATTTTTTCCTAAACGATTTTGTCTTTAATTATAATCCCGGATATTGGCTGCTAATTGTTTTAATGATAATATTGGCTTTTATTACGGAATTTTTAATGGTTTACATTGTCAGCCTTTATTCCCACTGGGTGATTGAAGCCGGCGATTTGCAAAAAATTATGCTTAGGATAAAAAAGTTTTTAGCCGGAAATTATTTTCCTTTAAGCATTCTGCCAATCGGTTTTTTACAAATCAGCCTTTTTTTGCCTTTTGCTTATTCATTTTTCGTGCCGACTGAATTATTTTTAAAAAAAATCACCATCAACGAAGGATGGCGCGGAATTTTTATCCAAATTGCATGGATAATAATTTTATATATTTTTATTAAATCCGCCTGGAAGCGCAAAAGATATCAGGAAATTGAGGTAGAAAAATAAATTTTATTTTAAACTCCTCGTTTATTTAACCCATTTCTAATATTCTTATAATATAGTATAATCATAATATACTAAGCAAAAAATTTATGACTATTTTAGTTGTTGAGGATGAGGTTAAGATTACTCGTTTTATTAAAAGGGGCTTGGAAATGGAGCATTATACGGTTGATACGGCGTATGACGGCGAAGAAGCTTTGGAAAAAGCGGAAATAAACAGTTATGATTTGATTATTTTGGATATTATGATACCCAAAATTGACGGCATTGAAACTTGCCGGCAAATCAGAGAGAAAAAAATTGACACGCCGATTATCATGTTAACCGCACGCGACACTGTTGAGGATAGAATCAAAGGATTGGATGTCGGGGCTGATGATTATCTGGTAAAGCCTTTTGCTTTCGGTGAGTTAGTCGCCCGCATTCGCGCTTTGTTAAGGCGGGAAAAATCAGTCAAAAGCACAAAATTAAAAGTTGGAAATTTGGTTTTGGATCCTGCCAAGCATGAAGTTTATCGCGATGATAAAGAAATTAATTTATCCAGCAAAGAATACCGCTTGCTTGACTATATGATGCGCCGACCAGGGCATGTATGCACGCGCACTATGATTGGTGAGCATATCTGGGGTTATAATTTTACTGACGAGTCCAATGTAATTGATGTTTATATCAGTTATTTAAGAAAAAAAGTTGATAGCGGCTTTCAAAAAAAATTAATCCATACCGTGCGGGATGTCGGCTATAAAATTCAAGACAAAGGCCGCAATAAAAAATAACATGGAAATTTTAAATAAATTCAGCAAAACAAAAAAATTAAATGAATTTAATAAAAGAATTTTAGACAGCGCTCCTGTGAGCGTTGTCGCGCTTAATAATGAAGGGACTGTTATTACCGCCAACCGATTGGCCATGGAATTAATGGATGATCCGCAAAACCCCATAATCAATAGAAGGCTTGTTGACACTCGCGAAATAAAAAACAATAAAAAATTAAAAGAGCTTTACGGGGGTCTGCTGGAAAAAGGCAAGCCTTTTTATTATGAAAATTTATCTTATAAAAAAAAATCTTTGCAAGCAAGGCATTTGAATATTATTGCCGTGCCTCTTTTTGATGATGACAAAAAACTTGACGGCGCGATTTCAATAGCCCTGGACAACACTGAAGCTACGCGAGCCAAGCAAAGGCTGCAGGAATTAAATAAAAATTTGGAAAAAAAAGTTTTGGAAAGGACAAAACAGCTTGACAACATAAATAAAAAGCTTAGAGAGGCGATTGAATTAAAATCAAAATTTATAGCTGACGCTTCGCACGAACTGCGCACGCCGCTTACTGTTATCCAGGGCAATCTTGATTTGTACATCCGTGAAGCTAAAGTAAAGAAAGCTAAAGTTCCGGATGCCTGCTCTTTAATTTTAAATGAAATAAAAAGAATGACCGGCGTCCTGTCCGATCTTACCATATTAACCAATTTTGACGCTAAAACCGAAACCCTTCATTATGAAGAAATAAATTTGGGAAAATTAATTAAAGCCGCCGGACAATCCTTGCAAGTCTTGGCGGAGCAGAAAAAAATTCGCCTAATTTACAAAAGAGGCGCGAAAAACATTAAAATTTTAGGCGATGAAGCTAAATTGGAAAAATTATTATTAAATATTATACGCAACGCCATTAAATATACTGAAGAAAAAGGTAAAATCAGAATTTGGATAGAAGGTAATAGTAAATTTGTTAAAATTAATATTCAGGATAACGGCATTGGCATTCCCAAAGATGATTTGCCTTATATTTTTGAAAGGTTTTACCGTGTTGACAAAGCGCGGTCTCGCCAGGAAGGCGGAACAGGACTCGGTCTATCCATTTGCCTTTGGATTGCCGAAGCGCACGGCGGCTACATCAGCGTTGAGTCGGAAGAAGGAAAAGGCTCCATTTTTACCATCCATTTGCCTTGCAAAAAGAAAGCGGCCAAGGGGCTTGATTTGAGGTATAAGGATTGAAATTGTAAGCATCAAATAATTTTAATTTTTTTTGACAAAAAATTTATATATTGTTATATTTGAATTATCAAAATTAAATTTTAAAAATATGCATAATCAAACTTCTACAATTCAAATAAATCTCACGCTTGAACAAATAGCAGCAACTTTGCAAAAACTTTCACCTAAAAAGAAAGAGGAGCTTGATTTATTGTTGGACAAAAAATTGCAAAAAAAGAAAAAGTTATTTTAATCATTACTATTGGTTTTCCTGAAAAGTTTTACGAAAAATTATTTAATAGATTCAATTATATCTTTACAAATTAGCGGTTCTAAAAACATACCGAAATAATGGCATCGGCTCCGCTTTTCATTACATCTAATTAACACTCAATATCGGAAATTAACTTTCCTTAACTACAAAAATATATGATTAACAAACTAGAAGAAAATAACTTAATATCACAAAAACTTGAATCTGCTTTAGAGCAATCACCAGAAAATTTTCAATCAGATTGGGAGGAATTAATAATCAAAGCTATGGAATCAGGAAAAGAAGAAACGAAAGATATCGGTACAATCGAACTACCTAATGGTAAATCATTTGAAGAAAAATTAATCGTTAAACCTGGCTGTAGTGGTCCTGAGGTTGGAGCAAAATTAGAGGGCGAAGGGGAAACTTTTGTTTATTCCTGCAGGTGCTTTAAAAGTCGCATGGAAACATACGGAGAAATCATGGCAGCAGACCCACATATTTTGGTTAGACACAAAGAAGGAAGATCAGCTTTAATACCTGTTAGTATGACAGGGAATTCAATAGCCAAAAAGTTGAGCGAAAGATATGATAAATATATTGTACAAGCGGTGTCTAATGTTCTAAATGAACGAGTATTACATCCTATTGTAGTGGGCTACGATAGACTTGAAAAAGACCGCTATTTGAACAGTGGATATAATGCAAGAAAAGACGATGAGCAGGTAGTTGATAAAATATATAATCCGAAAATAAAAAAAAAATAATTAAAAAGAAAATAAGTGTAAATTTGTTAAAAAAACCATTTAACTGTATAATTAAATCATCCGCCCGAGGCGGACCAGTCTGGGGCTGGTAAATTATAAATCACACATCATAAATCATAAATAAATATGCATATCCCTTTATCCGTTCCTCGCGAAAAGGAGCGGGAATATCAAAAAAACTTTAATCTGGCAACGCGTAAAACAGGGAAAATGATGATGTTTGCCGGTGATCAAAAAGTTGAACACTTAAATGATGATTTTTATGGAAAAGGAATTCCAGCGGAAGTGGCTGATCCGGAACATTATTTTAAAATTGCCGATAAGGCGCGCATTGGCGTATTTGCCACCCAGCTTGGATTAATTGGCAGATATGGTCGTGATTATCCGCAAATCCCTTATTTGGTTAAAATGAATTCCAAAACCAATATCTTGCAAGCCAAGCACAAAGATCCTTTTAGCAATAATTGGCTGCAAGTTGATGATGTGGTTAAATTTAAAAAACAGTCAGGCGCGAATATTGTCGGCGTTGGATATACCTTGTATGTCGGCAGCTGGTATGAATCCGCTATGTTTGAGCAAGCCTCGCGCATGATTTTTGAAGCCCATCAAAACGGACTGTTAACCGTGCTTTGGGTTTATACGCGCGGGCAGGCGGTATTGGATAGCGAAGATATTCATTTAAACGCGGGTGGCGCTGGAGTGGCGCTTTGCTTGGGAGCGGATTTTATTAAAATAATCTGCCCGAAAGATAAAAAAGGCAAACAGAAAACCAAGGCTTTTAAAGAAGTGATAAATGCCGCTGGGCGGGCAGGAATAATTTGCGTTGGCGGATCTAAGCAACCGGAAAAGAAATTCTTTAGCGACCTTTACGAACAAATTCATGAAGCAGGCTCACGCGGCTGCGCTGTTGGCAGAAATATTTATCAAAGACCGCTGGAAGAATCTATAAGAATGGCTAACGCGATATCCGCGATTACTCTTTATAATAACACTCCAAAAGAAGCTTATGACATATTTATTGGAAAAAGAAAATTAAAATCGTAGAGACGCATCGCAATGTGTCTATATAAACACATAACCAAGCAAAAACACCGTCTTAAAGAGTCCAACGGTGTTTTTGTAATTTTATCCCCATGCTCACTTTGCCGTAATACGGTAAAGTAAGAGGGGGACGAAAAGAGAGAAGAGGAGCTGCGCAGAAAAATTTTTACCTATTTACCTACTTTTTCTAGAATTATTACTGATTTTCTAGCGCCAAAGCTTATCTGGCACAGCCCCTTGCTTAGAGAGCCTTTTGACTCTTTATGTTATAAAGGACGGATAAGCCGTATTTTAACGGCTAATTGCGGTTATTTTTATTCAACCGACTTTTACTTATTAATTAAATAAAAATTTAATTAATAATAGCTAATAAGCTAAAACTAGCTTATTAATTATTATTAATCAAAAGTTTATATAAAAGAGCTGAAATTAGCTGAATCTATTTTGTTTAAATCAATAATATCAACTTGAATATAATGTTTTCCTGATTTGTCTTGGCTAACTTTCAGTGAATAAATTTGCTGATTGATTGTTTGCTCAAGCTGCGCATTTTTAAATGAAGTATGCAGTAATGTCAGGCTATAAGCGGTAATAATTACAATAAAAAAAGCAATGGACATGCTAAGTAAAAGTCCAGCCCAGCTGAACTCCTGCTCCATTGCTTTCTTTTTTATGTTATTGTAATATTTCCAGCCGTTTTTTCGGATATCGAAAAAATTTTCCGGCTGAGAAACTTGTGTATTAATATTCATTTTTACTTTTTTTGTTTTTATTTTTGTCTTAAGTCCACGGTATTGTGGACTTATAATACTATAATAGCAAATATATCTTTATTTGTCAATTGTGGATAAAGTAACTCCTCACTGACCCTCAG
>JAGLIO010000027.1 GCA_023142915.1 Candidatus Parcubacteria bacterium
CGCGCTTTTCGCGTAAAGACTGTTTCTTACATAAATAACAGAAGAATTAACGTTTAATCTTCCCATTCCCAGCTGCCCTAAAAAATCTTGATTTAAACGATTAATATTATCACTATTATCAACAATAGCCGCTATAATCTCATTACGATTAAAACCGGGCGCGGTTGCCGACACCAATGAAGCGACCGCGCTCACCATTGGAGTTGCCATTGAAGTGCCCGACCAATAACCGTCATAATATTTATTATAGCCATATTCAATATTGCTTTTTTCAGGATTATAAACAGATGTGCTGAATATGCTTACTCCCGGAGCGGACACGTCAACACATTTAAACCCATAGCTGGAGAAACTTGCTTTTTGATCAAGCGCGTCAGTCGCTGCTACGCCGATTACCATGTTCTCGCCCAAATTCCCATCATGGCATGCAGGATACATCGGCGTTTCATCCAAAGAATAGCCATCACCATCGTCTTGCTCATTGCCTGCAGCCGCCACCACTATCACTCCCGCAGTGTAAGCCCTTCTGATAGCCCTTTCAAGCGCACGGCTATTGCCAAAACCGACAAAGCTGAAATTTATTATATCCGCCCCGTTGGTGACAGCGTAATCAACTGCTTTTACAACATTATTCGTATCCCCTTCTCCTTTTCCGTCCAAAACTCTTAAAGGCATAATTCGCGCGCGCCAAGTTACTCCGCTAACACCGCTTGCGTTATTGCCTGAGGCAGCCGCTACTCCGGCAACTATTGTTCCATGCAATATGCCTGCCGAAGTATAGCCTTCTTCAAATTTTGGGTTTGGATCAGGCGTATTGGAAACAAAATCCCAACCGTTTATATCATCAATAAATCCGTTATCATCATCATCAATATTATTACCAGGAATCTCTTTGTTATTTATCCAAATATTTTCTTTAAGATCCGGATGATTAATCTGCACCCCGGAATCTATAATCGCGATTATCTTATCACCGCTTTCCCGCGTAGTGTTCCATGCCTCCGGAGCCTTAATTTTTTGTAAATACCATTGATTGCCATAATAAGTATCAGAAGGAATAATCACGGCTTTATAGGAATAATTAGGCTCAGCGAATTCTATATTGCTATTTTTTTCTAAATCCAATATAAATTGCTCAATATAAATCCCGCCGGGAACATTAATAGTTTCTATTTTATCATTATTTCTGTATTTAACTAATACTTCCTGTTTTTTCACAAAATCTTTTTCAGCCGCGAAAATATTAAAATTTTCTACATTAAAAAAAATCATTGAACTTGCCAGTATGCCCAAAAATAAAACAAAAAAAGATGTTAATTTATTCTTCATAACACCTTTATTATAACATAAAACTTTGTGAAATTACAAATTTTTAAAACCCCAGATACTGTATCTCCTCGCGCAAATCTATTTTAAAATTATTTCTGGCTTGCGTTTTAATTAAACTTATTAATTGAACAACTTCATCAGCGGTAGCTTTTCCCGTATTCACTATATGATTGGCATGCTCAAGGCTTACTTTCGCGCCGCCGATAGTTTTGCCTTTTAAGCCCAATAAATCAATTATCAATCCTGCGCCAACCAATCCTTGCCGTCCGATTTTATCTTTTATTTCCCTGTCAAAAAATAAAGGATTTTTCTTTTTGATTTTCTCAGGATTTAAATTTTTAAAAACAGAACCGGCGCTTGGCAATCTGGGATATTTATCCAGCCTAAATTCCAAATTTTTTTCAACTATTTCTTCAATTTGTTTTTTGTCTTTACGCGGCATCCTTAAAATCGTCTCCCAAATAATCAAATTTTTATTCTCGCTAAAAATACTTTTTCTATATCCGAAAGAACACATATTACAGCTTAAAATTTCAAATTTATTCTTTTTAATATCAAAAACTTCAACCGTTTCAATAATATCCGACATAGAGCAGCTAAATGCTTCCGCATTGCCCCTGATTGATCCGCCAATCGTCGCTCGCGGAATTCCATTTGACCACTCTAAACCAGATAAACTATAATTTATCGCCAAACTTAACACCTTGGACAATGACACCCCTGCGCCGACAGTCATACGCTCGCCATGGACTGACAATTTTTCATTTTTAATCAAAACGACCAAGCCTTTTACGCCTTGGTCGCTAATTAATAAATTACTTCCACCGCCTAAAATACTGATTTGAATATTCTTTTCTTTTACCCAGTCAAAAGCTTCTTTTAACTCATCTTTCGCGCTTATTTCAATAAAATATTCAGCAGATCCTCCGATTTTGAATGTCGTCAAATCGGCAAGCGGATGATTTTTTTTAATTTTTTTTAGCATAACTAAACCAACGAACTTGTATCTCCCAAAGGAAGCCCAAGCTCCTTTGCCTTTAAAACGCGTCTCATAATTTTGCCGCTTCTGGTCTTTGGCAGCTTTTCAACAAATTCAATGTCTTTGATAACCGCTACCGGACCGATTTCTTTTCGCACATGTTTTTTTAATTCCATTTTTAATTCATCGCTTGGTTTTGTTTTTGCGGTTAAAATAATAAATGCTTTAATTACTTCTCCTTTTATCGGATCAGGTACGCCGACTACTCCCGCCTCTACAACCGCCTTATGCGACACAAACGAGCTTTCAACTTCAGCCGTTCCGATTCTATGTCCGGCAACTTTTAAAACATCATCAGTCCGTCCTTGTATCCAAAAATACCCGTCTTTATCTTTAAAGGCTACATCTCCGGCAAAATAAGAACCTTTAACTTGAGACCAATATGTTTTAATATAGCGCTCCGGATTATTAAAAATCGTGCGAATCATACCTGGCCATTGATTTCTAATAATCAAATAGCCGCCTTTACCGACAGGAACGGACTTTCCTTTTTTATCAACGACATCCGCTATAATTCCAGGGAAAGGCTTACATGCCGAACCCGCTTTTAACGGCGCCGAAGGCAATGGAGTCAGCATATTTGCTCCTGTTTCTGTCTGCCACCAAGTATCCATGATCGGACATTTGCTTTTGCCAACATATTTATAATACCATTTCCAAGCCTCGGGATTAATGGGTTCGCCAACAGAACCCAAAAGCCGAAGTGTCGGCATTTTATGCGCCTGCGGCCATTTAGCGCCATACTTCATCATTGCGCGAATTAAAGTTGGCGCGGTATATAACACATTAACCTTGTGCTTTTCCACAACTTTCCAAATCCTATCAGGTTTTGGCATATCAGGCATTCCTTCATACATCACGGTTGTAATTCCCGCAAGCAAAGGACCGTAAATGATATATGAATGACCTGTAATCCATCCCGGATCAGCCGTGCACCAAAATATCTCATCTCCTTTTACATCCCAAACATACTCCATTGTCTGCAAAACATTCACGGCATAGCCTCCATGAACATGAATTACGCCTTTCGGTTTTGAAGTGGTTCCTGAAGTATACAAAACAAAAGCCGGATCTTCTGAATCCATTTCAGCGCAATGCGCTACATCGGAAAAACCTTTGACAAAATCATTATACCAAATATCAACTTTTTTATTAAAATTGACTTTAGCGTTGTTATTTTTTACTACTATTACTTTTTTAACTGATTTGGCTTGTTTAACGGCATCATCGGCGATTGTTTTTAAATCAATAATCTTGCCTCTTCTAAAACTGCCGTCAGCGGTAAATAAAATTTTTGCCTGAGCGTCTTCAATTCTGTCTGCCAAGGCCTTGGCGGAAAAACCGGCATATACGACAGAATGCATAGCTCCGATTTTCGCGCAAGCCAGCATGGCAAAAACTATTTCCGGAATATTCGGCATATATATCGCCACCCTATCTCCCCTTTCCACGCCCGAATTTTTCATGGCGTTAACTAATTTATTCACCTCTTTATATAATTCCAAATAAGTGAATTTTCTTACCCGCCCGGTCTCATCTTCCCAAATAATCGCTTTTTTATTATGCATTTTTGGATTATTTTCAATATGGCGGTCAAGCGCGTTATAGGCTAAGTTACATTTTCCATTTACAAACCACTTATAAAACGGCTTATTTTTATCATCAAGAACCTGATCCCATTTTTGAAACCAGCTTAATTTTTCCGCGGCTTCTTCCCAAAATTTCAAAGGATTTTTAGCTGCTGTTTTTAATGTTTTTTCATAATCAGGAAAATTTGTATTTTTTTGAAACTCCTTGCTTGGTTTATAAAGCTTTTGCGCAGATAACAGAACATCTGTCAACTCCCGCTTGTCTTTTTTATTTGCCATATTAAACATAAAATAATCCAATCCTCCTTAAAATGAATTAAATTATTTTTTATTAAAATTATCTTAAATTTATGATAATTATAGCACACTTTTTCTTGTTTCCCCAATTTTTTTAAAAAAATAAATGTTGATTTTATATTAAACCCAATTCAGCGTAATTAATTTTTTTGTCAATTTTTGATATTTTAAAATTGTATTTCTTAAAAATATTTTCCATTATTTTATTATCATTAAAATATTTGGCATATATTTTTTTAACGCCTCTTTCTTTGGCAATATTCAAAATCAATCTTGTAAATTCATTTCCCAGTCCCTTAAATTGCCAAGGGTCCCCCACTACGATCGCAAATTCGGCGGTATTGGACAGCGGATCCGTGATTAAGCGTACCACGCCGATCATTTTCTTTTTCTTTTTTTCCGTTATTTCCGCAATTAGGGCGATTTCACGATCATAGTCAATTTGCGTAAAACTTTGCAACAATTCATGCGTAATCTCTTTTATCTGTTGAAAAAACCTGTGCCTTTCGGTTTCTTTGGAAAAAGTGGCAAACATTTCCGCCTCCATTGGCTCGTCTTCAGGGCGAATCGGACGGATAAAAACAGCCTTGCCGCTTTTTAATTTAAAATCATAAATGTATTCTTTTGGATAAGGTGAAATCACTAAGTGCGAATAAGGCTTAAATTTTTTGCCGATAACTTTTTTATCAAGTAAAACTTTAGCATCCAAAACCACTCCGCCTGTCTTGTCAACCGCGAAAGGATTAATATCTAATTCTTTTATCTCCGGAAAGTCAGCCACTAAATATGCAAATTTATATAATAAATATTGAATAGACTGAATGTCAACTCCCGGCATATTGCGATATCCCTTTAACAGCTTATATATTTTTGTTTCTTTAATTAAATTCAAAGACAAGGCCATATTAAGCGGAGGCAGGCCTATTGCAAAATCTTTAAAAACCTCAACCGCCACTCCGCCCATGCCGAAAATAATTGTCGGACCGAAAATAGGATCGTTCTTACAGCCGATTAATAATTCATAACGTTTTTTAACCATAGCTTCAATTAAAATTCCGTCAATCACGGCTTTTGGCTCGGCTTTTTTAACCGATTTCATAATATCGCGGCAGGCGATTTCCGCTTCTTCTTTGGTATTAATATTCAATTTTACTCCGCCAATATCTGTCTTATGAATAATGTCTGGAGACAAAATTTTCATTGCCACAGGAAAACCGATTTTTGCCGCTGCCGCGCCGGTTTCTTTCACACTTTTAACTAAAACATTATCAGCAACATCAACATCATAGTTCTTTAAAAACTTTTTAGACTCATGCTCATTAAGCGCGGTGCGTCCGTCAGCAATTACACTATCAATTAATTCTTGATTTAGCTCTGTTTTAGGATTAAACGCGTGCGGAATACTGGCAGGGGTTTCGTATAAAATTTTTAAATTTTTAGAATACCAAAAAATATAAGAAAAACTTTTAATCGCGTCTTCAGGCTGGCGATAAACCGGAATATTGCCCTTTTCAAGAATAACTCTTCCCTCCTGAACATCATACCCGCCCATCCAAGTAGCTAAAATCGTCTTATTCGTTTTAATTTTTAAATTAACCAATTGTTTGGCTACCGCGGTAGGATTTGTCATTGATTGCGGAGTTAATATAATCAAGATCGCGTCAACATTTTCATCTTGCAAAACAATTTTCAAAGTATCTAAATAACGTGTTGAATCAGCATCGCCAAGAATATCCACAGGATTATTGCGGCTCCAATTGACAGGCAAAAAACTATCTAGCTTTTTCATTGTTTCTTTGCTTAATTTCGCGATTTTTCCTCCGGAATACACAAGAGCGTCAGTCGCGATAATCCCGGGACCGCCGGCATTGGTTATTACCGCCATCCGGTTTCCCAATGGATGCGGCTGCATAGCCAAGCATTTAGCGGTATGAAACAAAGACACAACAGTATCCACACGAATTATTCCAGCTCGCTTAAAAGCGGCATCAAAAATAGCGTCATTTCCGGTTAAAGATCCTGTATGCGACTTCGCGGCCTGCGCTCCTTCCGCTGTCCTGCCAACCTTTAAAATAATAATCGGCTTGCCGCGGGCAAATGCCCTGGCAGCGCTCATAAACTTTCTGGCATTGCTTAAAGACTCCATATAAATCAAGATGCTATCAACCTCGCTGTCTTGTCCGAAGTAATCAATTAAATCATGAAAGCTGATATCAGTCATAGAGCCGATTGATACAAAATATCTAAAACCGACATTATTTTTTAATGACCAGTCAAGAATAGCAGTCCCAAGAGCGCCTGACTGGGAAATAAAAGCGATTTTGCCCGGAATCGCCATTTTGTTGGCAAAAGTAGCGTTAAGATGCAAACCAGGACGCATAAAACCAAGGCAATTCGGTCCGATAATCCGCATACCGTATTTGCGGGCAATGGCAATTATTTTTTCAGTCATCTCCTCGCCTGCCTTGCCGACTTCTTTAAAACCGGCGGAAATTATTACAACACCGGCAACACCTGCTTGTCCGCATTCTTTAATCACGCCTGGCACAGTTATGGCCGGAGTAGCGATAATCGCCAAATTAACTTTATCCGGAATTTCAGTCACCGAATTATACGCGCGCACGCTATGCACGTGATCATGCTTGATATTAACAGGATAAACAGTTCCCGCATACTCGGAGTTAATTAAATTATCCATTAAAGAATATCCGACACTCCCCTTTTTATCGCTAGCGCCAATTACGGCGATAATTTTTGGATTAAATATTGAGTCTAGTTTCATGGAAATATATTATTATAAACTTTTAATCAACTCCAAAGTCTCCCGCGCGCATTTATCCCAATTAAAAAATTTAACGCGGGTATTGCCAAGCGTTGCTAATTTTTCTCTTAAATCTTTGTCAGATATCATTTTTCGCAAAGCAGAAACTATTGATTCTGTATCGCAAGGATCAAATAATAAACCGGCGCCGTTTAAGACTTCCGGGATTGAAGAAATATTTGAAGCCGTGATTGGAAGCCCGCATGCCATTGCCTCTAAAAGCGTTATGCCGAACGCTTCATAATTGGAAGCAAAAACAAAAGCGCTCGCGCCACTATAAACATAAGGCATATCCTCTTCTTCAATCCATCCTGTCATTATAACATCATTATCCAAATTATACTCCCGAATTAAATAATGAACCTCGTCATATCCGAAAAAAGCGTCTCCGACTAAAACCAGCTTATGGCTGATTGCCTTATCCCTGTCTTTCAAAATCGCAAAAGCCTCAATTAACCCGGGAATATTTTTTTTCTTTTCTATTTTGCCGACATAAAATAAATACGGCCTATCAATGCCGTATTTATACAAAACTTTATTTATTCTTTTTTCATCTATTATTTTTTTAAATAACTTGTCATTATATCCGTTATAAATAACTTTAATTTTATCTTCAGATACTTTATAATTTTCCAATATATCTTTTTTAGAACTATTTGAAACCGTAATAATTTTAGCGGCGTTTTTTAAAGCGCATTCAGTTGACCAATGCAGATAATCTACGGCATCAGCCTTGTATTTTCCAAATGTAAAAATTTTAATCAATAAATTCATAACTGCCTTTACTTTGCAATTTTTAGGACCGATTGGCTCATGCTTATATAAATATTTATTTTTTATAAAACCTATATCATGTATGGTAACTAAAGATTTTTTTGGCTGAAAAAGCGGAAGAGTATGCGATGGCACAAAAAATACATCAGGCCGGTAAAACAGGCACTCAAGCGATAAGCGCCCCAGAGTCCAAAAATTTTTAAACGGCCATTTTAATATTTTTGCCTTAAAATTATTAAAAGGACTTTTTATTATTTGAAATCCCTTTTTATCATATTCAGTATCACTCTCTTGTTTGTAGGTAGGCAAATAAACTTCTTTTGTTAAATCAGCCATACCGCCGACCAAAGGCTGGTCGGTATATAAAATATATTCATTTTTATCATCCAGTTTGGCCAAATGCCTGATTAAATAATACGAATACCATTCTGTCCCGTTTTTATGATTGCGATTTGCCCTAGATGCGTCTATTCCTATTAACATAAAACTATGAGATTATTTTGTAGCTAAAATTGATCTTTTATATGAATCTAAATTATCCAATGCGATTCCAGTTCCTTTGGCAACGCACAATAATGAATCGTTTGCCACGTAAGCGGGGACGCCTGTTGTGCGCGCAAGCAGCTGGTCTATATTTCTTAAAAGCGAACTTCCGCCGGAAAGAACCATTCCTTTGTCCATAATATCTGCTGATAACTCAGGCGGTGTTTCATGTAAGACATTTTTAGCCGCGTTAATAATCGCTTCAAGTTCATTTTGTAACGCTTCGGTTATATCGCCGGAATTCACGGTAATACTTCTTGGAAGTCCCGTAAGAATATCCCGTCCGCGAATTTCCATGCTTAATTTATTTTCCAAATAAAGCGCCGAACCGATTTCAATTTTTATATCTTCAGCGGTTCTCTCGCCTATTGCCAAGTTATATTTTCTTCTTATATATTCCAATACTGCCATGTCAAATTTATTCCCTCCAACCCTGACAGAGGTGGAAGCCACTATTCCGCCCAAAGAAATTACCGCCATTTCCGCGGTGCCGCCGCCAATATCAATAATCATATGCCCTGAAGCCGAGCCAATCGGAATATCCGCCCCGATTGCGGCTGCCACAGGCTCTTTAATTATATAGGCGGCCTTGGCGCCGGCCGCGATTGTCGCGTCAATAACAGCCCTTCTCTCAGTTGATGATATTCCGGCTGGAACCGCCACCATAACCTCGGGGCGAAACAGCCTAACCGAGCCAACCGCTTTATTGATAAAATATCTAAGCATTGCTTCGGTAGTGCGATAATCTGCAATTACGCCGTCCTTTAAAGGCTTTAAGGCAATAATAGTATCAGGAGTGCGCCCAAGCATATCCTTTGCCTCATTGCCAACAGCTAATATTTTTTTATCAGCCATTGACACGGCAACAACGCTTGGCTCGTTAATTACAATTCCTCTTTTAGGCAAATGAACAAGCGTATATGCCGTCCCCAAATCAATTCCTATTCTTTTTATAAACATTTATTTAAATTTTTAATTTTAAAATTCTACTTTAAATACTCTATCCGTTTCCAAATCGCTATCCCAGCTTACCGTATTTGATCCGCTATCGGCATAAAAACCCACCGGACTATATGATTTTATCATATTATTAAAAATTAAGCCAATATGTAATGACTCCACTTTATTACCCGGCTGTTTTTGAAAAACTAAACTATATTCACCGTTCTTTATCTGCCTGTAAATAGCATCATTAAGCTTATAGCGCAATTTTATTTGATTGAATTCCCCTGGTTCAATTGAAAAAAATCCGGCAAAAACGGTCTTCCCAAATTCACTGTAAATATCTATTTCATCATCATTAAAGCCCGTAGCAGAAATTAAAGCGCTGTTAGTCGGCGTATAAATTCGCGTATAGGAGCGATATCTGGTAGTTCGCCAATCAAACCCCTCGCCATTATGCTTGTAATTAATTGTTAATTCAGAAAAAACGCCATTAATGTCTTGATCAACTTTATACTCAATACCGCGGTTCATTACTCTGTCGGTTTTAAACGCGGCCAAATTCGCGTCAACTACAAAAACATAATCGCTTTTTATTCCAGGAATTGCTCCGCCCCAATTTTGCTCCAAAATTATTTGCTGTTTCTCGTTGTTGTGCAAATATACAACAATGTTCTTCTTTAATAAATTTTCAAACAATACATTTCCAGCGGCCTTAAGGGTTTCCGGCGAAAAACTAAGCGACCTGTTTTTAAGCTCTTTTACAATTTCGCCGATAACTTCTTTTCTTTGCCAAGAAGGCACGCCTAATTCAACATAAGATTTTTCAACGCGATATTGCAACAAATCAACAAAATTATCGCTATTATATTCCTCGCCTTCAATAATAATTGGTCCTGTAATTTTTAATAAATCAATTATCAGCTCTGGCGTAATTCCGATTATGCCGTCAAAATCCCCGGAAAAATCATTAACTTTATTTTTAGCTGTCAATAACTTATCCTCTGTTTTATAAAACCATTCTATTTTTTCAGCGGATGCCGGCCAATCAGGAGACCAATTGGAATCGCGCATATACCACTTTTCTACATTTAAATATTTTTTAATGGGTTCAGGCGGTTCAACATTTATTAAGTCTTTGACCGGCATATCCATATGATAAATATCGCGCGTGTCATTGCGGATCATGTCGCCGTTTTCCATTTCAAAAATTCCATAAGTCCCGATAAATCCGCCTGTCGGACGAAGCTCATCGTTGTTTTGCAATACAATCAAAAAAGAAGATTTTTCAGGATACCCTAAAAATTCCGGCAAAAGTTTAACCAAAGGAATGGCTTTTTCAACGAATTGCCGAGCCTCATCAATTTCGTCCTTGGTTTCCAATAATTTATTTCTTAAAGGGCTTAAAAATACATTTGTTTGCGCTTTGCTGATTTGCGCGAAAGAAAAATTAAGATTGGCTTTTATTTTTTTTAATAAACTTTCTGAGGAATATAAAGTATCCAAAATTTTGATTTTCCGGGACTGGGAAAGATTTGTAAAATTTACACTACCGCTAAGATAATCATTAAAATTTAAAACAAAATTAGCCGTATCGTTAATAGCGTCGCTTAAACTGCTAGCGGCCGATAACAAAGAGTATAAATCATCCAACTGATTGGAAATAAAAGCAAAATTTTTAATGTAAAAACTGTTTTGAACGACGTTTAAACGTTCCGAGGCGTTGGCAAAATTATTATATGCCAATTCACTGAATTTGGCTGATTGCTTATATTTTTTTTCTTTAAAAAGCGCGAGCGAATAATCAATATTTTTTTTTCCGATTATGGCTTTACTATAAATGCTTTTTATATTTAAAAAATTAACAGCTCCGACAATAATAATCAGTATAAAAAAAACAATAAGGCTCCATGCAAAAATCTTAAAAAATTTAAAAATCAAGCGATTTTTCCTTCGTTTTTTAACAAACGGAATGTTGTTAAAAACACGAGCGCTCTTTTTATAAAGCTTTAAAAAATCTATATTTTTTGATTTGCCGCGATAAAACATTTTTTAAGAAAATAATCAATAAATTAGTTATTTTTTATAATTCTAACCAACTTCAAACGATCGCCTGCTCCGCTGATTATTTTAATATTATTTTTATCAACCTGAAACTGCTTGCTTAAAAATTTTATCAGCTCTTTGTTAGCCTTGCCCTTTTCAGGCTTTGCCGCAATATTGATTTTAACTGTTTCATCCTCCATTACATCTTTAATTTCGTTTTTCGCGCTGCCGGGATTAATTTTTAATCTTAAGTAAAGCTCTAAATTTTTATTTAATTTATTGATAAATTTTTCAATCATCTTATTTGTCGCTAAAAATTATCGCGTTTGGAATATCGCGCCCCGGACCCGCCATATATTCGTCATTATACCAAAGAGCCGCGGAATAACCGCCATCCAGATTCAAAGCATAATCCACATCAAACTTTTTAACCACATCAACCAATTCCGGCACTGTCACATTTTGAACTACCAATAAATACACAATTCCTTTCCCTAAATTATTTAAATCTTCTTTATAAGCAAAAGCGTTTCGCCGCGCTTTCACGTCCCTTTGCTTTTTATCAATATCCCATTCAATTAATAAATTCATTTTGTTCTCAATTAAGCGCGGTTTGTTCCCGATTGCGGCTTGTATTTTTACATTATATTTTTTCTCAAAACTATCAACACCAACAAAATCACGGCTATCTTTAAAATAATAAAATTTATTATTCTCATCAAACGCGATCACGGGGCCGGTTGTCCAATATTTTAACTGATCAGCGTTTATTAATTTTTTTTCATTTGAATTATATACCGGAAAAAAATAATAATTTAATTTGTTTTTGTCATAAGACTCAAAATAAGTTCCGTTTATTCCTGCAAAACCATTATTATCCAAAATAAAATCAGCTAATGCTTTGACATTGCAATCAGTCTTACAATTATAGTTATCAGCCGTATCAGTAATTATTTTTAGATTAGGATTTTTTAAATCAATTTCAATCGCGTCAACCGTGTAATCTTTGTCTGCAACATTTATTTTTTTATGGATATAGTTGCTGTATTTATCAATATTCTCTTCAATGCCCGGCTTATGAATTTTTGCCAAATTTTCTCTGCTAATTCCCAATGATAATTCGCGCATTATTTTAAAAGCGTCTTTTGGTCGCCCTAAATAATATTTTTTCAAATCATGCGGGTAAATATACCAAGCCTCGCCGTTCTTTTCGGTTTGAATTATAATTTTACCTGACAAACGCCTTGCCAATTCCAAATCCCCGTCAACTTTCACACCTGCTTGCGCTATTTTTTGAAAATTATACTCACTAATCCCCAACCCCAATTCCCGCATTATTTGAAAAGCGTCTTTCGGTCGCCCCAAATAATAACGGTTATTATCCTCGGGATAAACATACCAAGCCTCGCCATTCCTTTCAACATCCAAAAGAATAGCCCCGCTTAAATCAACGCCCAAAGACGCTTGCAGGCATAAGGGGGTTAAAACCATAAATAGTATTGTGATTATTATTTTCATTTACTCTTCAATCAACTCACTAACCACCACCAATCTTTTCTCGGTTGAATAAATAGGATGGCAGGTGAACATTGTTAATGTTGGATTTTTTGTCGGTTTTAGAATTGACAAATCCGTATCCGGCACTATTTTTATTTCTTTAACGCGGTAAAAATAATCTTTTTCTTTCCAAATAATTGAAACAATATCTCCAATCTCCAATTTATGGAACAAATAAAAAGTTAAATTATTCGGTGGCAGATATTTAAAACGATGGCCTGTTATTACCGTATTACCGCCCCTGCCAGGACTGGAGGTCTTTGGAACATGCCACGCGCCTTGCGAAAGTCCGTATTCAGCGGAAGCTGACTCAACAATTGGAGCATTAACGCCAATCTTTTTAATAATCACACGATTCGGTGAAATACTATATTCAGATAAAGGCAAACTTTTCCTGATTACTCTTAGCTCTTCCTTGACAACTTCCACGTCTTTTGCCTTTTCGGCGATTTTTTCATTAAAATGAATATTATACTTTATCATCGGCAAAAACGGCAATAAAATTAAATAAACTACCAAAAAAACCGCGGATATTTCTAATATAAACAAAAGAATTCTTCCGCTCATGTACTTTTTAAATAATTTTTTTATCATTTCTATAAAAATTAACTAATTCTCTGGCAAAAAACACATTTTTTGCAATATACATAATTATTAAAAACAATATTATTTATTCGTTTTTGAAATAAACCATTTTTTCATTTATTACGCTAAGACAATCTATTTAAAGTAAACGGTGTCTGTTCCTATAAATGTCTTTGTGATATAATCATCTTTGTCATAATCTGGATATTTTCTCAGCACAAAAGTTCCTTTGAGAGTTATTGTAGCTTCTCCGGTAATGTCGTTATCTATTGCATATTGCACAATAGGAAATTTTTCAAACGCTCCATCCAAAGAACAATATTCGTATGTACTTATCAGATTGCGAAGTCCTGCAAGATCCTCTACATAAACATCATTAACATAAACTCCAATGTCATAAGAATCAACTATGTACCCGCATTCTTGCTGTCTGATATGAACACTGAGACCTCTATCCGTTACTTCGTTTTTTCTAGTTTCATTATCTTGATTAATAACATTTAGATTAATTTCATCCGGATGAACGACAATATAAATTTCTTCATACACAGGCTCATCGCCCAAAGCGCTATTTAAAGCAAAACAAGATGCTCCGGTAACAAATAAGGCGCAACATAAAACATATAATATTTTATTTTTCATAAAATCACCACCTTTCTAGTTATTTAGTATTCATCTCAAAAAACGAATAAATAATATTGTTTTTAAAAAATATTTTACCTCCAGCTAAATTCACAGCCACAATAATTTTGGCGGTATAAATTCAAATCTTTTGAGAATTTTACTGCCTTTTTAAAACCGTTATTTTTTTTAAAATCATTATCTAAAAATTTTAAATTATATTTTTCTTCTAATTTTTTGCCGATTGTTTTGATCGCGTTCGCATCTTTATGCGGGCTAACGCTTAGCGTGCTTGTGAAATATTTTATATTTTTTTCCTTTGCTAAACAAGCTGTTACTTCAAGTCTATGCTGATAACATATCCGGCACCTTTTACCTCTTTCTGAATCAGCCTCATGTCCTTTTATTTTGTTAAGCCAATTCTCATGATTATAATCTCCTATAATCAATTTTAAACTAAATTTATTTGCTATTCTTTCTGTTTCTTTCAGTCTGACATCATATTCTTCTTTTGGAAAAATATTAGGATTAAAGAAATATAAAACCACCTCAAAATTCGTCTTTAAAAAATCACTGACATAAGCACCGCATCCCACACAACAAATATGTAATAAAATGCTAGGCTTTGATTTTCTTGAATTTAACATAAGCAATAACTGTGAATAAAAATGAACCCGCAACACCGGCATAAAAATCATATTCCGATACTGTTCTTCCCGGCACGAAAGACTGAATAAATTCTCCAAAAGCCGAATACAAAATTCCTGCGGACAAGCCAAAAAATAATATTAATAAAAAATTTTTTAACCTGCTTGCCGCAAGAGAATAAATTAACAAATAAGAAAAACCGCCAAACATTATTACATGGATAATTTTGTCATACCAAGTAATTTTCACGCCTTCATATTCCGGCGTTGGAAAAGCGATTAAAAATAAAACTAAAAACGCCCATAAGCAAAATAAAATGATTCTTTTTTTAAAATTCATGTTCTTTTTTAAGCTTGTTTTTTGTCAAGCTTATAAAAACTTATAACAATAATTAACATTATAATAATTAATAAAACTAATGCAAACAACTTTCCCATGCTCTGCAAGAACAAAGCGCTTAAACCGAAAATGCCTGCGACCAAATAATACATAAAAACAGTAACTCTTTGGCTTAGTCCGATATCCAACAAACGAAAATGCAAATGCTTGCGATCAGAAATTTTAAATGGATTTTTTTTGTCAAACAAACGTCTGATAATCGTCCAAATTACATCTAATATCGGAATTCCCATAACAAGCAAGGCAATGGCGATTTTCCCGCCGGAAATAATCGCCAAAACGCCCAGCGCGTAACCCAAAAATAATGAGCCGCCCTCGCCTAAAAATATTTTTGCCGGATGCCAGTTAAAAATCAAAAAACCCAAGCAAGCGGCCGCCAAAATTAAAGCCGCTATTCCAATATCCGGCTGATAATACATGCTTGTCATGGTAAACAAAAAAGTAATCAAGGCGCCGATGCCTATTACTCCCGCAACTAAGCCGTCCGCGCCATCAAGCAGTTTTGTCGTATACATCATGCCAAGCAGCCACAAAAAAACCAGCAAATCTGAAAAAAGCACAATATTATATACCACCCCATCCCAAATTAAAAGCGGAATTTTGTATACATCAAGATATAAAAAATCGCCGAATGGATTGGTTATTTTTTCAATTCCAATCTCGCCGATTATTACAACAATTGCCGCGAGTATCGGGAATATAATCTGTTTACCCGGGCTAAAATTATATTTGTCATCCAAAAATCCTCCCAGCATTAAAATGGCTCCACCGACAAAAAAACCAAGCCAATGTGAAACTTCTAAATTACCGGACAGCAGCAAATCGCGCGCAAAAAAAAGCCCGCAAAAAAAACTTATAAAAATAGCAATTCCGCCCAAAAGCGGAATGCCTTTTTTATGAATTTTTCGCTTTTTATCCGGCAAATCAACTATTTTTAATTTTAGGGCAAGCCTCATTATAACCCAAGTAGAAACAAGCGATATTATAAATGTAATTAAAAAAATTTGGAGATACATAAATTAAAATGTAGAATTTTTTTATTCTTAGCCTATCTTAAATTTACCAGTTTTAATACATAAAGTCAACATCAAAATTTTAAAAAAATTAACGAAAACACGCTAATTTTATCAAACTCAAAAATAATTTAAAAAACAAAAAATGTACGTACATATGTACGTACATTTTTATTTTAACAAAATTTATCTTGCTAAACTAAAAACCAAATCTATATCTTAATCCCCTTCTCAACTTTCACGCTTGCCGCTTCGTCAATAACAACCGTATCTCTGCGCTTTAAGGCTCCTACTAAAATTAAATTAGCTATCTCGTCTTCAACTTTGTCTTGCAACAATCTTTTTAACGGGCGGGCGCCGAATTTTGGATCAAAGCCCTGTTTTGCTAAAATTCTTACGCCTTTTTCTTCGCATCTAAAACCAATGCCCTTTAAATCAAGAATTTTCGCGATGTCGCGCAATAAAATTTTGGCAATATCAACAACATTTTCAAAACTCAAAGGCTCAAAAACGATTACTCCGTCAAAACGGTTTATTAATTCAGGCCGCATGACATTTTTTAAATGCTCGTTTATTAAAACATTTTTTATGTCAGCTATGGGCGCGCCTTTGTAAATTTCATCTTGAATATAAATTGCTCCAGCATTGGAAGTGGCGATAATTATCGCATTGGTAAAATCAATTGTCCGACCTTGTCCGTCTGTTAAACGACCGTCATCCATAACCTGCAAAAAAATGTTTAAAATATCTTTATGCGCTTTTTCAATTTCATCCAAAAGAATTAATGAAAAAGGAGATTTCCTTACTTTTTCAGTTAAATATCCTCGCGCTCCGCTTGCGTCTCCAATCATTTTTTTAATGCTGTCCGGATGCTGATATTCGCTCATGTCAACTCTAATCATATATTCTTCTTTGCCAAAATAAACTTCGGAAACGGTTTTAGCCAATTCTGTTTTACCGACTCCGGTCGGACCCAAAAACAAAAAATTGGCAATAGGCCTGTCGCCTTCCCTTAGCTGGGTTCTGGCGCGCCTAAGACTCGCGGCAACGGAATTAACAGCTTCGTCTTGGGCTATCATCCGCTTATGCATTTCTTCTTCCAATTGTAATAATTTTTGCCCTTCATCTTCTCCGATTTTTGTTACCGGAATATTGGTAATGCTGCTGATTGTTTCGGCAATCATTTCCTTATTAACCATTGAATGCTCGCCGCCTGTTTTAAGCGCCTTAACAGCCGCTCCTTCCAAAATCTCAATCGCTTTTTCAGGCAAATACCTATCATGCAAATATTTAGCTGAGAGAATTACCGCCTGTTCAATCGCGTTATAAGAAAAATAAATTTTATATTTTCCTTCCATGGCGCCTATCTTGCTTTCTATAATCTGAATTGCCTGATTGCCTTCCGGCTCTTTAACTTCTATTTTTGGCAAAATATTTCCCAGAGGACTGTTTTCTAAATATTTAATATAATTAACATCCGTAGCCGAAGCCAGACAATAAAAACTTCTCCGCTCAATCGCGCTGGCTAAAATTTCCGACAAATCCAAACTTCCGCCCTCGCCACTCGAAATTCCCATTAAATTTTCAATATTATTTACATATAAAACTATATTGCCTGCCCTTACAACTTCGTCAATAACCGCAAGCAAACGGCCCTGCGCCTGAGCGGGATTGGCTCCGCCGATTAAACGGGACGCGTCAAGCTCAACCAAGCGCTTGTCTTGCAAGAATTTAGGAACATCTTCTTTTACCATCAGCTGCGCGATACCGCCGATTATAGTATTTTTTCCAACACCGACAGGACCGGTTAAAATCGCGCCTGTAGCTCCGCTTTCAAAATGCTGCCAAATGGCCTCAATTTCCTTGCTTCTGGCAACGCAATATTCAAGCCTTCCCCATTTGGCTGCCGCGGTTAAATCATAAGCGATTTGCTTAAGCATCGGCGTTGCCACCGAAGTATAGGCGCGATCCATATTGGAGCTTGGCTTAAAACGCGCCAAACTTTTATATTTTTTATAATTTTCTACTTGCTTTTCATTAATTATAAACCACAAAAGCACATTAAAAATTTTATTTTTATCAACCTCAAAATCCAATAATATTTCCTTGATTATATTATTTCTTTTTAAGCAAGGAATAATGAAATTTTTTACAGATACTTTTTTCTGACCCAGCAGATAAGCGTTAATATAGGCTTCAATAAATATTTCACGGACAGTTTTGGAAAGCTGGGTTTTATTTTCGTGCTTTTTTATTCCCGCAATCCACTCTTTTATTTTTTCAAGCAATTCTTCGCCATTAACATTTAAACGGGAAAAAATCGCCGCGACTTCTTTGTCAGCCAAACATACAAAAAACAAATGCATGGGCGTAACATGCTCGTGCTCAAGCTTAGCCGCTAGCAAATAAGCCTCTTCCGCTGCCGCGTAAGCTTCCGTGTTAAATCCTCCTGAAACATCAATCTTATAATCTCCTGCCGCTCTTTTTAACTCATCCCAATTGTTAGGCAATTCCTGATTTTGATTTCGCTCCTCATAATTGACTTTTTTAATTTTATGCTGTTGCCTCTCTTCTTCGC
The DNA here is from genome assembly GCA_023142915.1 of Candidatus Parcubacteria bacterium. Taxonomy (GTDB): domain Bacteria; phylum Patescibacteriota; class Patescibacteriia; order Patescibacteriales; family UBA12075; genus JAGLYP01. The sequence continues at coordinate 18,782 of JAGLIO010000027.1, forward strand.
TTAAGCGGTAAATTACAAACATATCGGCTATTAAGCTCAGCCAAAACAAAAGGATAAAAATATGTTTTTCCCGCCAAAAAACAAAAGCTCCGATTTCATCCGCGCTGCCGCTTGCCAAATATACCCAAAAACCCAAAGACAATAAACCGATAAATCCAACGCTAAAAGCAGACAAATTAATCAGTAAATGTATTTTTTTGCGAAAATGATTCAATTCAATCATAGCGCGGCCGATCTTCGGCCCCCAATAAAAAAAACGGCCATGAGAAAATGTTCCCAAGCCGTAGCCGGAACAATTAGGACAGGCCACGCCTAAATTATTCTTGCCTTTTCCTTGGCAATTCGGACAAACTATAAAATTATTGTCAATTGAATCATTCATATTTAAAATAATTGAAAGAATATTTCAAAAATTATTAAAGGCGGCAGGATTATCCAAAGAATTATTACAAAAAAAGAAAAAATTATTAAAAAAAACATTAAAAAACCGCGGAATATTATTTGTATCGCGCGGATAAAAATACTGATTAAAATACCCTGCCAATCACGCTGGCCATACATAGGCTTGAAAATATTTTTTATCCAAACCAAAAGAGCCAAAGATTTTTGCCTGTTTTTAAGAAAAAATATCTGTTTCCGGATAACATTAAATAACCCGCGCGAATACCACCAAAACGGAAAAAATAAAATATCCCGCACAATCTCCACTAAAATCTTTATTCCATATAAAGTAAAATTATTTGTCATCATAAAGTTAAAAAATAAAATATAATTAATATTATTATAACATAATTTATAGCCTTGACACAAATGAATTGATTTGTTATATTAAACATAGTTGAATTTCCAAAAAATGGGAATTTTTATTTTATTTAAATTAATTGTTAATGCTATGGCGCATAAAAAAGCTGGCGGATCCGCCGGCAATCTTAAAGATTCAAAAGGCAGACGCTTAGGCGTTAAATTGTCTGACGGACAATTTGCCAAAGCCGGAGCTATTATAATCAGGCAAAGAGGAACAAAATATCATCCCGGCGAAAATGTAAAAAAAGGCAAAGATGATACTTTATTTGCCATTGTTACCGGTTTGGTAAAATTCACAAACAAAAAATTAAAAAAATACACAGGACATTTGAAAGAAACTAAAATTGTTAATGTGATTCCGCAAAAATAAAAAAAATAGGCATCGTAGAGACGCGCCGCGGCGCGTCTCTACGATGCCTATTTTTTTTATTCTATTTTTTCAATCCCAAACAAACCCTAACAAACTCCACAAACAAAGGATGCGGATCAAGCGGACGGGAAATATATTCCGGATGAAATTGGGTGCCGATAAAAAACGGATGATCTTTTATTTCAATAGCTTCAACAGTTTTACCATCAGGCGATGTGCCGGCAATTATCAAGCCTTTATTTTCAAGCTGTTCGCGAAAGGCATTATTAAATTCATATCTATGCCTATGCCGTTCCAAAACCGTGCTTTTATTTTTAAATTTTTTCGCGTATGCTGAGGCTAAGCGCGTGCCTTTGATAATTTTACAAGGCCATCCACCCAAACGAATCGTTCCTCCATATTGCTTTTTAGCTAACAAGGCTTTCTGCCCGGGCATAATATGAATAACAGGATACGGGGTTTTAGAATTAATTTCTTCGCTATTGGCGTTTTTTAAATCACAGACATTGCGGGCAAATTCAATTACCGCCATCTGCATGCCATAGCAAAGACCAAAGTAAGGCTTTTTCTTTTCTCTGCAATATTTAATAGTTTTAATTTTTCCTTCCGAACCGCGATTACCCCAGCCTTGAGGAACAATTATTCCGTCATATTTTGCAAGACATGCAGTTCCTTCTTTTTCAATTTTTTCAGTATCAACCCAATGCAAATTAGGCTTGGCTTTATTGGCAATGCCGCCGTGCTTTAACGCTTCAATAACCGATATATATGAATCAGCCAAACAAAAATCTCCGGTTGCGAAATACTTCCCAACTATGCCAATGCTTACTTCTTTTTTGCTGTTTTTTACAATGTTAACCATTTTCCTCCAATCAACCAAATCTTTTTTCTTGCGGCGAAGATTAAACTTGCTTAATATTCTCTCGCCAAAATTATCTTTTTCAAAATTTATCGGCACATCATAAATTGAATCAATGTCAGGAGCGGAAATAACATCTTCTTTGTTTATGTTGCAATTTATCGCAATCTTCTTGCGCCTTGCGTCATCCATTGCCACTCTTGATCGTCCTATTATAAAATCAGGCTGAATACCGGCGCTATTCAATGTACGAATCGCGTATTGAGTCGGCTTTGTTTTCATTTCTCCAACCTTTGCCGGAATCGGCAGATAGCTTACCATAACAAACAAAACATTTTTGGGGTCATATAATTTCATCATGCGCGCCGCTTCCAAAAATAATAAATTTTGATATTCACCAACTGTGCCGCCAATTTCAATAATCATAATTTCCGCTTTGGTTTTTTCAACCGCTTTTTTTATGCGGTCGCGAATTTCCATTGGAATGTGTGGAACCACTTCAACACATTTTCCGCCATATTTCAAATTTCTTTCTTTCTGAATTACAGTTTGATACACTCTTCCTGTAGTCATGTAATTTTCCCGATAAATATTTTTATTTAAAAAACGCTCGTAATTGCCAATATCCTGATCGGTTTCATCACCATCTTCAGTAACAAAAACTTCACCATGTTCAACCGGGTTCATTGTGCCGGCATCAACATTAATATAAGGGTCAACTTTTATCGCGCTGAGATTATAACCCATAGACTGCAATATCCTCCCGATTGAAGCCACGGTTACTCCTTTGCCGACGCCGGACATTACGCCGCCGACTACAAAAATATACTTTGTATTTTTCTTCTCTTTTTTCTTGGTTGTTTTTTTAGGCATAGGGGTTTTGGGTTTAAAATTTATGCAATAAATTTAATTGTTTGTTATTGCTTTTTAAATCTTTTGGTGTTCTTTTTTCTCTTGGATCAAAAGAATCAAAAAAATTCTTTTCTTCTTTAATTCTATTCTCTGACATTTTAATATATTCTGGGTTTATATCTATTCCAATCCATTTTCTTTTAAGAATATTTGCCACGACACAAGTTGTACCGCTACCAACGAAAGGATCAACCACTAAATCACCTTTGTTGCTACTTGCTAAAATAATCCTTTTCATTAGGGCTTCTGGTTTCTGTGTGGGGTGAGATAACCTTTCGGGGTTTGAATAATGAATATGCGAAAATTGCCAAACATCGCCAGGGTTGGCTCCTTTCATATTGTTTCGTTTTCGAAAATATTTTTGAGGTATTCTTATGTCATCAAGATTAAAAGTATATTCATCTAATTTTGTAAAAAATAAAATATCTTCATGGCGAGGTGAAAAACCTTTTGTTCTTCCCATCCCCTGTGTATAGTGCCATGTTATCCAACTATTTAAATGAAGCTCTAATTCGTTGAGCATTAAAAATAATCTGGAAATAAACTTTATACCCATAAACACATAAATGCTTCCGTTTGGTTTTAAAATCCTTTTGGCTTCGTTTAGCCAATCTAGTGTGAATTTTTCATATTCATGCCATTGTTTCCAATCAATATTATTCCCATAGTTTTTGCCCAAATTATAAGGTGGATCTGTGCAAATTAAATCTACACTTTCATCTGGAAGTGTTTTTAAAATTTTAATTGCCTCACCTGTAATAAATTTATTCGTTTTCATAATTTAATCTTTTGATTTTATCCAATTGTGCTGTTTAGCAAGTTTTAACCATGCTTCAATTCCTTTAGATTTTAGATATTTTTTATCAATCATTTTTATAAATTCTTCTGTTGTTTTTCTGTCTTCGTCCACATAATGAATATCTCGAATTTGAAGTTGCCCTGTTCCGAGCGCGGGATTATAATTCAAATCTTTTGCAGAAACATATTTTATATCATAAACTCTATAGTCATTAACTTGCATTATTCCTTTTGTAACTCCGTCTTTATCCGCTTTTTCGCTAAAAACTTTATGTTTTAATGATAAAACAAGAAAAATATAATCAGGATCATTAATATATTCATTTCTGATTCTTGCAAAAGATGTAATATTTGGACTTTTTCCCGAAGTAACTATATCTTCTGATGTTGATTTAGAATCAACATTTGCTGAGACGTATTCATCAATATCTTTTAGTTTGAATTGTAAAATCATACCAAAGGCATCTAATCTTTTTCCTGGTTCAACATTTATTAGCCCATATTTATTCCCAACTTGATCTGATATCTCTTCAAACTTTTCAAACGCCCACGCTTCAATAAAAGGACCGGCTACTTTATTGATATTTTCAAGAGGAAGCCCATATTTTAAATTTGTGCTAATAAATATTTTGTTATTACCAATTGATATTGCTTTTTGCATAATATTTCTAATAGCGCTAGACGCACCATCAGACATTTTTGGATAAAGAAATGATTCTTTTGGTAATTTTAAATCTTTAGGAATTTTTTTAATCATAACATTTTATTAAATTTCTGAATTAAATTATTTTACAATCAGCTACTCCAAACTAATCATCTCCCTTGCTAAACGTTCATAGGCTTTTCCGCCTTTTGATTTTGGGTCGTAATGCAGGATTGAGCGGCCGAAACTTGGTGCTTCTGCCAGGCGGACGCTTCGGGGAATAACCGAACGGAAAACGCGGTTTGGGAAATATTTATATAATTCATTCATAACCGAGCTTGATAATTTATTGCGACGGTCAAACATGGTAATAATAGCACCCATTACTCCCAATTCCGGCTTTAAATTATTTTGCACTAAAGCAATTGTTTCCAATAACTGGCTTAAGCCCTCCAAAGCGTAATACTCGCTTTGAATTGGGATTAAAACCTCATCAGCCGCCACCAAGCTATTGACGGTTAAAAGACCCAAGGAAGGCGGACCGTCAATAATTATATAATCGTATTCATTAACAATTTCGCTTATAATTTTATTAAGCCTGAATTCCCTATCCTCCATTCCGACCAATTCAATTCCGGCGCCAGCCAAAGACAAAGTTGACGGAGCGACTTTATAGCCATCCTGAACAGTATGCTTTATAATGGAATATATAGGCTTTTCACCGATTATCGCCTCATAAATTCCATGAGACAAATTTTTATGGTCAATACCCAAACCTGAAGTGGCGTTTGCTTGCGGATCAATATCAATTAAAAGCACTTCTTTGCCCAAATGAGCCAAATAAGCGCATAAATTAACCGCTGTCGTGGTTTTTCCAACCCCGCCTTTTTGATTTACTATTGAAATTATTTTACCCATTTTTTTTCTTTACCATTCCATTATAACCTAAAAAAATATCTTTGACAATTATTAAAAAATAACATATAATTACGCAGGGAACAATAATTATTGTTCCTACATTTTTTAATTGCCTCGGTGGCGGAACTGGTAGACGCGCGGGATTCAAAATCCCGTTCAGGCAACTGAGTGAGAGTTCGATTCTCTCCCGAGGCACAAAAAAACGTAAAAATACATTGTATTGTAGAGACGCGCCGCGGCGCGTCTCTACAATACAATGTATTTCTACGTTTTTTTGTGAATTTTATTCCATAATTCCACATCTACCACCATTGCCATTTCTACGAAATCCATGCCCAAGATGCTCAGCCGGAAGAATTAATTCCGCCTTAAACGCTCCCATATCCAAATCAGCCTTTAAAATTTCTTCCCCTATTATTCTTATTTTATTATTTACCTCAATTTTAGCGCGAGGATGAATGTCCGCGCCAACGCACATAATGTGCCACGCTTTGCCTTCTAAGTCTTCAAGCTCAAATTCTTTTTCTGATTTTATATTTATTATAATTCCGCCCAAGCGCCCTTCATCGGCTGCCATCCAAATTTTCTGCCGCCTATTTATAAATTTTGTATACGCCGGTAATCTATCGCTTAAAACAAAATCAATACTCTTGCCGACACCAGAGGCATACAAAACAGACCCGATTAGCATGCTTAAAAAAATACTCAAAACCGCTACAACATACAAGCGATATTTATAGCCTTTTTTTGTGTGCCTAAAATTATAATGGAAAATAAATATAAACATAATTAAAAACAAAATCCAAAAATACGGCAAAGTCAATAAAATAAATTGCAACAAGCTATCGTTAATATACATATAAGCATCCCAGTCATTGTTTTTTAACATATAAATTATTACTGAAAAAGCCAAGGCGCCGATAATCAAGGATATAATGCCGCTTATCCATGTTAAAACAGCCTTAAGCAAAAACTGCCACTTGGGACGAGGAATAATTTTTTTCTCCTCAATTATATCTAATATTTTTTTGCCAATATTATTTTGCGTCATATATTTATACTAAATTATTTCAATATTTTGTTTTTCGCAGTCATAACGAAATTTTTTCTTTGCCCTGTTAATTAGCGAGGCAACCGTACCCATTGGAATTTTTAAAATATCTGAAATTTCCTTATAATCTTTTTCTTCAAAAAATTTCAACACCAATACGTCTTTATATTTTTTATCCATTGAATTCAATATCTGATAAATATTCTTTCTTAGCAATTTATTATTAATCTCGTATTCAATGTCCAAGTCAGATGCCAATTTTAAATAAGAATCATCGCTTAAGTCAACTCCGGCGTTTTGCGGCCTAGCTTGAATTTTTCGAAAATTACTGATTACCTGATTGTGGGTTATGCGATAAATCCAAGATGAAAATTTTAAATCAGCATCAAAATCGTTTAAATTTTTATATACTTTAATAAAAACGTCCTGTAAAATATCCTCAGATTCTTCAATGCCGACATTAGATATTCTTCTGATGTAATAAAGCAATTTTTCCTGATACCTGTTTATTATGCACAAAAAATAAGCCTGGTCTTCTGTTGCCAACCTCGCTAATTCTTCATCGGTTTTATCTTCACATTTTTGATTTATTTTCATAAAGACGGAGCCCCTCATTATAATAATACGCAAAAAGCAAAATTTTTCTTCCGTACCGCTTATTTTATCCTGCCAGCTGTCCGCAGGCGCCTTTAATTTCATCGCCCAAACTTTTTCTGATGGTGGTTTTAATATTCTTTCTAAGCAAATAATTTTTGAATTTGTTTACCGTACTTGCGTCAGAAGGAACAAATTCAGCCATGGTTGTATTATAGTTAATCAAATTCACATGCAATAGCTTTTTGCCGTTTTCAATTGTTTCTATAAAATTAATTAAATTATTCGCCTGCGTCAAATCGTCATTAATGCCTTTTAACATAACATATTCCAAAAAAACCTTGCGGTTGGTTTTTTCTAAATAAGAAGATATCGCTAACTGCAATTTTTTAAGATTAAACTTGCGATTTATCGGCATATACTCGCTGCGCAGATTATCTTCAGCAAATATCAAGGAAACCGCTAAATTAACTTGCGAAAATTCTTTAGCGATTTTTTTAATGCCCAGGCAATCGCCGCTTGTTGAAACTGAAATATGCCGGGAACCGAAATTAAAAAAATCAGGATCAATTAATTGCTTTATGGCATTTTTCACTTCTTCCCAATTCATAAACGGCTCGCCCATGCCCATAAAAATTATATTTAAAAAATTGCCATTTAATTTTTTTGCGCGCAAAAAATGCTTCCAAAAAATTATCTGGTCAATTATTTCTTCAGAGCTTAAATTTCTTTTAAAGCCTTTTTGCCCGGTAGCGCAAAATTTGCAAGCAAGCCGACACCCGACTTGGCTGGACACGCAAGCCGACCAAACGCCCGGCGCAGGCGACAAAAATACGGTTTCAATTAATTCGCCGTCATTTAACTTTAATCGCGCTTTGAAAGAAAAATTGTTATTTGCGGAATAAATTTTTTCAACACTAAAACTACGCGATTTTACTTTTTCTTTTAAATCTTCTGCCAATTTTTTGGGAATATTGCTAATTTGCGAATAATCCAAAACGCCATTTGCGCAAAAAGCGCTTACAATTTGCTTGTATCTAAAATTCGGCTCTCCTAAATCTTTTAGGGTTGATTTTAATTTGTGGAAATTCATAAAAAAATATTAACTATTTTTATTATAGCAAAATTAAAAATTTTATTGAAATTAAAAAAAATAAAAAAGGGTATTTCACTTAAACTACAAGTGAAATACCCTTTGCTGACTAATTTGAGCCGGGGTGTTATTGAACGTTTAGACAGGGACTGTTGCCTCTGAGCTTGATGAATTCAGACCGTGTGTACCAAAGGTACTCAACCTTGGCAAAATTTGTATGGGGCTTGTAATCCCCCATTGGATCACCAACGTAAACGCTGAAATCTTCTCCTGCAACTCCAGGGGCTCTCCAGTTTTGATCTTCCTTGGTCATTTGAACCCAAGGGTTGATACGATCATGAGCGCGCGCGTAGACATTGGTATCCGTAGCGCCAGGTACTGTCTGAATAAGCATATCGGGAAGAATAACATCGTTCCCTTCAACAGTAGGTACGAGTACTTGCTGAGCCATGACCGGAGCAGTAATAAACAGCATACAAAACATTGCAACAAAAATTCCGATACAAAATCTCTTCATGATAAATTCCTCCATCTATGGGTTTAAAAAATCAAAAAATTTTCAACTTCTTTACTTACAATTTCTTACTAATCAGCCACCTCCTCTCAAAATTTTTTATTTATCGCTTTAAAAGAACCAATATAATTATTTAAATTATAATTCATTAACTTACACCATAAAACCAAAACTGTCAAGGCTTTTAGCTGTAACTCCTCACTGACTCCAAAT
>JAGLIO010000028.1 GCA_023142915.1 Candidatus Parcubacteria bacterium
ATCCGCTTGTGGAGGTCAACTGCCCATTGCTATCCGCAAGCAGACAACAACGGCAGTTGTATTTTTCGAGCTATAAAAATTATGTAATTGTAGGCAGACATTAATAATCTATCATATATTCAAATAAATGACAATGAATAACACGTTTATAACAATGTTTATTAATTTTAAAAAAAATGTTATAATAATATTAATATTAATTCCTCATCCCCATGTCACTAATTAATCAAAAAATAATCGTTTTTTGTTTTATTCTATGAATACTGTAAATTTTTATTGACTTGATTTTTTTATTGACTTTTTTTTATAAAATAGCTATTCTAATATTTCTACTAATATTTATTTAAAAATATGACATTTGATACAATTTTAAAAATTTTAATGACCATAGGGATTCCAGCGATTTTAAGTTGTGCAATAATAATAGGAAGAAAATTTCAATGTATTGATGCCCTAGAAAAACAAACTGAAAAAATTGAAACCAAGACAGACAAACTCACAGAAAGCATTAATTATATCAAGGGAAAAATTGAAACAAACTGGCGTGAAGAACTGGCGCCTGCTAGCTCTCCCATGAAATTAAACGAAAGAGGAGAAAAAATATTAAAAAAAAGCGGTATAAAAGAAATAATTGATACAAGATTAAGTGAATTTTTTAAAACAGTAAAAAATAAAAATCCTCGTAATGCTTACTGGGTTCAAGAAAACGCAATTAGTACAATTTACAAATTACGCAAAGAATCGAAACTTCTACCGAAATTAGAGGAGTCTGCCTACGAAGCAGGAAGTGATGTTGACGCTGTTTTATTTGTTGGAGGAATCTATCTACGTGACATAATTTTACCTAAATTTGAATTTAAACTTGAAGAGATTGACAAATATGACCCTAAAATAAATAACCCTCTAAAAACATAAAACAACCACCCAAAATAGGTAGCTGTTTTACTATATACATTACATCATTTCTCTATAAAAGTGTTGCCCATATATCGCCCAAAAAGTGATAAAAGTTGACAGAAATGTATAATTTTGATAATTTTTGATAAGTAGTGCTTTAAACTAGAATTACATTAAAACCCCTATTTATAAGGAATTCAAAAAATCCTCTTTAAATTTTCAACTCCCGCCATCTCCACTAATTTAAAGACAAGTCTGTATGGGCTTGTTTTTGTTTTGTGTTAGCGAATAATTCGTTGTCATAGCCGTCAATTACACTGCTAAATAATGTAAAATCAGAGTACTGATTGTTTTTAGGTATGCCCATAATCCCTCTAAATACGGAACGTTTAATACTGAGAATCCCTGTTTCCCAATTTATATCCTGCCATTTTAGCGCGCGTAGTTCGCCAAATCTCGCTCCTGTTTTTAAGATAAAATAAATCATCTCTTGCCAAGTATAGTGGTAATACTTTAAATTCAACCAATTTTTTGGTATAATGCAGGCATAACCAATAAAAATAATCTTGGCTTATGTCTACAAAAATAAAATTAATCAAAAAAGAAAAACAACAATTATCAAAAATTAAAAAGAAATTTAAATCAGAATTAATTCGCGACAGAGCTCACGCTGTTTAATAAAAGACTGTCCTAAATTTTTAAAGAAAACCGATTTTAGCTCAATCAAATTTGAAAAGTTATTTGGTTGAATTTAAAGTATTACCACTATACGCGCCAATGGATCTACTGAATCTTAATTTGCCGTATGAACAAAAAAGTGAAATTTTTCTTAGCTATAAAATATATGAAACAAGAAACACAACAATATAATTAACAAGGCAATAGCCATTTACAGATGCTATAATAAAAAGTTAAAACAATATGGAAAATAATCAAAAAAAATTAAAGTTTCCCAACGGTTTTTTATGGGGAACTTCAACCAGCGCTTATCAGGTAGAGGGCGGAATTACCAATGACTGGAGCGAGTGGGAGGCGAAGCGGGTTAAAAGCAAAAAATTTAAAAATAAAAAATTAAATCCAAATGATTATATTTGCGGCAAGGCTTGCGATTCATATAATAGATATGAAGAGGATTTGGATTTGGCTAAATCGTTAAACACAAACGCGGTTCGTTTTGGAATTGAATGGGCGCGAATTGAGCCGAAAAAAGGCGTTTGGGATGTAGCTGAAATCAAACACTACGCGCAAGTTTTGGCCGCGACAAAAAAACGCGGGCTAAAAACCGTTGTAACGCTTTGGCATTGGACAAACCCAGCGTGGATTGCAAAGGCAGGCGGATGGGCGAACAAGGAAACGGTTACACGCTATTTGCGATATGTTGATTTGATAGTTAATGAACTTGGAGGCAATATTGATTATTGGGTGACGCTGAATGAGCCAATGCTTTTGGCAAATTATGGATATTTTCTTGGGTATTTTCCGCCAAACAGACATTCTTTTTTTAAATTTAAAAAAGCTACTAAAAATTTAATAAACGCGCATATCGGAGCTTACAAAAAAATCCATGAATATTTTCCCAACGCGCAAGTAAGCATAACAAATTTAAGTAACCATTTTGAGCCTAATAAAAAATGGTTTTTCCCAGATGTGATGTTAAAAAAAATTGTTGCGTATTATGGAATAAATAAATTTTTTAATGAGATTAATAATTATATTGACTATATCGGAGTGGATTATTACAGAAGAATACATTTAACATTAATACCCCCATTTATAAAAAGAAAAAAAGAAAATATTACAGATATGGGCTGGGAGATTTATCCTGAAGGCATTTATCATGTATTAAAATATCTAAGCAAATTTAAGAAGCCGATTATTATTTTGGAAAACGGATTAGCAGATGCCGATGATAGCAGGCGAGCGGAGTTTATTAAAAAACATTTATATTTTGTCCATAAAGCCATAGAAGATGGGGTTGATGTACGTGGCTATTTTCACTGGTCTTTATTAGATAATTTTGAATGGGATAAAGGCTACGCGCCGAAATTTGGGTTATTCGCGGTTGATAGAAAAACATTTGAACGCAAAGCAAGACTAAGCGCGGAGGTTTATGGAGAAATTTGTAAAACAAACAGTATAAATTTTTGTACAGGAATTTCAATCCCACCGTTAAACAAAATTAATCACCATGTTAATGCCGTTTTTTATTCGTCAGATTTAAAATAGCAAAAGCAACATACAAAATTATTTTGCAACAAATGAAAAAAAATACACAAAAAAAGCAAGCCATAGCGGAACTTTTAGCGTCAAAAATCAACACGCGCAAAGATTTAATGAAAATGAAAAGAAAAATTGCCAAAAAATACGGAATTGGCATTTTTAGCAATTCTGAAATTTTGGTAGAGATGCATTGCAATGCGTCTCCACGTTATGCGTTTTTACGGAAAATTTTGCGCAAACGCGCGGTTCGCACAATGTCCGGCATCGCGCCGGTGGCGGTTCTGACAAAACCCTACCACTGCCCGGGCAAATGCGCTTATTGCCCGACTGAAAAAAATGTGCCGCAAAGTTATTTATCTAACGAGCCGGCGGTAATGCGCGCGATTCGCTGTAATTATAATCCTTATGTTCAGGCGCAAGATCGCTTGCGCGCCTTGGTTGCAAACGGGCATGAGCCGACAAAAATAGAATTAATCGTTATCGGCGGAACATGGTCTTATTTGCCGAAAAAATATAAATATTGGTATGTGTTGAATTTATTTGCCGGAGCCAATGGATTTAAAAAAATCAATAATCAATATCCAATAAATCTATCTATAAAAAAATTAAAAGAATTATTAATAATTGAGCAGAAACGAAATGAAAAAACAAAATATAAAATTATCGGTTTGACCTTGGAGACGCGGCCGGATTATATTAATGAAAAGGAATTATTGGAAATGCGCGAGTTTGGCTGCACGCGCGTTGAGATCGGGGTTCAGTGTTTGGATGATGAGATTTTAAAATTAAATAAGCGGGGGCACGGCGTTGCGGAAATTGCAAAAGCGACCGCTTTGCTTAAACAATTCGGCTTTAAAGTAACATATCATCTTATGCCGGGACTGCCTGGCGCAACGCCTGCCAAGGATTTTAAAATGTTTAAAACTTTATTTTCCGATAAACGTTTTCAGCCGGATCAGATTAAATTTTATCCGACTGTCGTAACTCGCGGAAGTTTGCTTTATCGCTGGTGGAAGCAGGGAAAATACAAGCCGTATTCTGATAAAATTTTGCGGAATTTGATTATTAAATGCAAAAACATTGTTCCTGAGTATGTTCGCATCATCCGTTTAATTCGCGATATTCCGGGCGAGTCAATTATTGCAGGCAATTTAATAACAAATTTACGGCAAGTTATGAAGGACGAGGGGGCAAGGTGCCGGTGTATTCGGTGTCGAGAAGCGCGCGAACGCGTTTCAATAACAAATTGCCGATTACACATTACGAATTATTTCGCATCTGGCGGAGAGGAATACTTTATTGCCTTTGAATCAAAAGACGGAAAAATACTTTATGGCTTTTGCCGTTTGCGCTTGCCTGTTTGCAATGCGCTAGACAAAAGGAAGCTTGGCTTCAGTGTTATTCAGGAAGCGGCGCTTATTCGCGAGCTCCATGTTTATGGAGAGCTGGTTTCGGTTGCTAAAAATAAAAAGAAGAATAAAATCCAGCACTCGGGGCTGGGCAAGAAATTATTGGTTGAGGCGGAAAAAATAGCTTTTAAAAATAGTTATAAAAAAATCGTTGTTATCTCAGGGGTCGGCGTTCGCGATTATTATCGAAAGTTTGGTTATCGTTTGAATGGGACTTACATGGTAAAGGCGATTAAGGCTTGAGAATTTAATTTAATTTTATATTTTTGCAAATACGCAGAATAACTGTTAATCATTTTATTTTTCATCAAACAACTATTATGAATAAAAAATACAAACTATCAGATTTTGATTATAATTTGCCAAAAGAATTAATTGCTCAAAAACCGGCAACACCGCGAGATTATTCGTGGCTGCTTTTGTTAAAAAAAACAAGCGGCGAAATTATTCATAAGCGTTTTTATAATATAATTGATTATTTTAAAAAAGGCGATGTTTTAGTGATGAATAATTCCAAAGTAATGCCTGCGCGCCTAATTGGAAAAAAAGAAACAGGAGGAAAAATGGAAGTTTTTTTGCATAAATTTGTTAAAAAAAATAATTGGCAGTGTTTAGTTGGCGGACGGGGAGCGCGGCAGGATTTAAAAATATTTTTTAGTGAAAATTTAGAATGTAAAATTTTGAAAAATAATAATGACGGTACTTGGGAGATAGAGTTTAATATGGAGTATGGCGAGATGATGAAAGTTGTAGAAAAAATCGGGCAAGTGCCGTTGCCGCCATATATAGATCGGAAATCGGATGTCGTAAATCTGATTTCGGATAAAGATGATTATCAAACTGTTTACGCGGATGATTCTAAGCTGGGGTCGGTGGCGGCGCCGACTGCCGGTTTGCATTTTACGCCGGAGTTATTGCGGAAATTGAAAAATAAGGGCGTGCAGATTGAATACGTAACTTTACATGTCGGGCTTGGAACTTTTGCGCCGGTTAAAATTGATGACGTTACTAAGCATAAAATGCACGCGGAGTTTGTTGAAATAAATGGCGAGGTTTTACAAAGAATTATTTTGGCAAAAGAAGAAGGAAGGCGGGTAATCGGCGTAGGAACAACATCGGTTAGAAGTTTGGAGGCGGTTTTTTCTTGTGCCGTGTATAAAAGATTTCTCACCTTCGCTGACGCTCCGGTTCGAAATGACAAAAAAGAGAAGACACTAGAGCAAAAATTATTAATGAAAGATTACCATGATTGGGTGGATATTTTTATTTATCCCGGCTATAAATTTAAAATCATTGACGCTATGATTACGAATTTTCATTTGCCAAAATCAACTTTATTAATGCTTGTGTCCGCTTTGGCAGGGAAAGAAAATATTGACAAAGCTTACGAAAGCGCCATAAAAAATAAATACCGGTTTTACAGCTATGGCGACGCCATGTTTATTATTTGATTTATTATCTATTTCCATTTTAGCCAGCTTGAATATTATCCAAATTTTAGCTATTATATCGATAAGTTTAATACTAACAATAATATCAAATCAGATTAGTTGGAAAATGGGGATTAGGAAAGAAAGGTGGTAGTGGGGTTAAAAATTTAATCCAAATATTTATTTAATATTAGCAGTTTTTAAAACAATGAAAGAAATAATCAACAATAAAATATCAGCGGAAAATATTTGTCCAATAGATAAAATTGAAGAATTTGAAAAGATTAAAAATCCTGAAGAATTATTGTCTTTTATGAAAGACAATATAACTTATGGTTTTGTTGGCAAAGATAACGAAAAAATATATTCTCCAAAGCAGAAACGCTGGGGCGTAGGAGAGCAGCCGGAACAAAAACTGCAAAGCCCCGAAGAAATTTTGAAAAGCGGGCATGGGACTTGTTGGGAGCAGACGGAATTTGAAAAGCAATGGTTTGCGAAAAATAATTTTGAATTTAAAACATTTCTTTTAATGTTTAAGGAAGATATTAGCCAAAAAAATCCAGCGCACACTTTTTTAGTTTATAAAAAAGATGACGATTGGTATTGGTTTGAAAACGCCCTTGATAAACACAATGGAATCCATAAATTTGATAATTTAGATGATTTGATTGAAAATGTAAAAGTAAAACTCATAAATAATGCCATCAATTACGGAGCAACAAAGGACGATATTAAGAAATACAAATTATGCGAATATGATACGCCGGCATACGGTTGTAGCACGGATGAATTTATTTCAAATATTATTGACAATAATCCACCGCTTATTTCAGAAAAATAATATTTGAAATTTGACTTTTTTCATAAATTCAGGCTATACTAAAGTCAGTAAATTAAAAATAATCAAAAATAACCATTATGTCAGTACCAAAAAAGAGAAGAACCTCAAGTTCGGCTGGAAGACGGCGTTCCCACCATGCCTTAGGCGAGGTTAGTTTAATTGAATGTCCGGAATGTAAAAACGCGCTTGTGCCGCATCAGGCATGCGCTATTTGTGGATATTATAAAGGGAAAGAAATTATTAAAATAAAAGAAAAAAAAGCAAAGAGCAAATAACGCGCTCTTTGTTTTTTTGTAATTTTATAATCTATTTGTAGCATCCGGATATTATTTTTTGTAGTATTTGGATATATTTGTAGATTCGCATTATTATTTATGTCTAATCGCCATTTAGCCAGAACAATAGCCATGCAAACGCTTTTTCTTTGGGATTTTAACGGGAAAAACGGTGTTGACGTTAATAAAATTACCAAAGAAGTATTTGCTAATTTTGCGCCTGAATTTAATGATCACGGGTTTGTTGAAAACGCCATCAAAGGAACTTTTAGGCATTTAAAAGAAATTAATACTTATATCACGAAATACGCGACTGAATGGCCATTGGAACAAATCACGATTGTTGACAGGAATATTTTAAGAATCGGTGTTTATGAATTGATTTTTAATGATGATATTCCGTCGCGCGTCGCGATTAACGAGGCAATTGAAATAGCCAAAACTTTTGGTTCGGAAGCTTCAGGTAAATTTATAAACGGTGTTTTAGGGGCGATTTATAAGGATATGGACAGTAAAAATAAAAAAGAATAAATTTAACAATTAATTATTGTTATATTATTATGTCGCTATATTATTTTAATTTAGCGATTTAATAGTTTGACAATTTAAAAAAATGAAAGATTTTTCCAAGTTAGAGGAAATTATCAAGATTAAATTTAAAAATCTTGATTATCTCAGGCAGTCTGTTGTTCACAGGTCTTATATTAATGAACATTCAAGTTTTGAGCTTGGACATAATGAACGTTTGGAATTTTTAGGCGATGCCGTCCTGGAAATTATCGTTACCGAGCATTTGTTTAAAAATTTCCCGGATACGCCGGAAGGAGAGCTTACTAATTGGCGGGCGAGTTTGGTTAATTCAAAAATGCTGGCTTTGGTTGCCAATGAAATTAAATTGGAAAAGTTTTTGTATTTGTCAAAAGGAGAATCAAAAGACAAGGATTCAAAAGCGCGCCAATATATTGTGGCAAACGCCGTGGAAGCGGTTATAGGCGCGATTTATTTGGATCAGGGCGTAAGAGCAGCTACGAAGTTTGTGAAAAAATATATGCTTTCCAAGCTTGAAAATATTTTATCAAATCAATTGTTTTTGGATCCAAAATCAAAATTTCAGGAAAAAGCGCAGGAGATTCACAAAACCACCCCGCATTATAAAGTATTAAACGAAAGCGGACCCGATCATGACAAAATTTTTGAAGTCGGATTATATTTGGGAGATAAAATTATAAGCAAAGGCAAGGGCTCATCCAAACAAGAAGCCCAAGTTGACGCGGCAGGTAAAGGGATTAAGAAGAAGAAGTGGTAAGTCAGCTTTAAATTTATTAATTTTGGAATATTGATTATTTTTCGTTTCCAGATTCTACGTTTACGTTTCCTGTTTTTAAAATAGCAGAAGGAAAATGCACAACCCTTTGCGGGAACGGAATTTCAATGTTATTTTCTTTAAATTGTTTATGAATTTCTTTAATTAAAGCATGCTGTACTCGCCCTTCATC
Organism: Candidatus Parcubacteria bacterium; assembly: GCA_023142915.1. GTDB lineage: Bacteria > Patescibacteriota > Patescibacteriia > Patescibacteriales > UBA12075 > JAGLYP01. Next base: position 8,569 of record JAGLIO010000028.1, read on the forward strand.
GCGCACTTTGTCAATTTTTACAATTACGATAAATTCAATCGCCGAGTCAGCAAAGCCTTTGAATCGCACAATCGGGTTATTGTCAATTTCTTTGATATTTTCATCTTTGATAATTTTTTCAGCAGCTTGCAAAGCCACATACTCCGCTTTTTCCAAATCCGTATCGTAAGAAATTCCAACTCTAATGGAAGTGAAAAAAGAAGAAACAGGATAGTCGTAGCTGGAAATTTTTTGGCCCACAAAAACCGAATTAGGCACAATAACCGTATTGTTGCCGATTGTCCGAATACGAACCGAGCGCCATGAAATATCCTCAATATACGCTTTGGTGCCGTCCTCAAGCTGAATCCAGTCCCCGATATTTATTGACTTATCCATTACCAAAAAAAGAGCGGCAAACAAATTTTCCATAGTGCTTTTAAGCCCGAAAGCCACTGCCAAGCCGACAATTCCCAAAGCTCCGAGAATCGGCGCAATCTGAATTTCCATCTGAGAAAAAACAGTTAGTAAAACAATCACATAAACTATTATAGAAATCATCTTCCGCGCAAACACAAACATAGTCTGTGAAATTTTAACGTCATCCCGCTTGCCATACCAGATAAAAACCGTTTTTAAGACCCTGCTGATGGTAAAACCGGCCAAAAACGCTATCAAAACAAACATAATATCCCCGACTCCAAAATCTCTGTTCTTAATCGTCCAGCTTAAATCCAAATTTCGCGCGGCATAAAAAAGCCCGAGCATCATAGCCAAATACCTAATTGGCAATTTAACTGATTCAATAATTCTGTCATCCAAATCAATATTGGTTTTCGCGGTTGCTTTTTCAATCAATTTTAATAAAAATGTCACAACATAAGACCCGAGCAAAAATAAAATAATAATCGCAAGGGAATTTATTATTTGGTTTTCAAACATAGAACATTGCAACGCGCGACACATAGCGCGCAACATAACAATTTGCGCTGCATACCGGCGTATTTTTAAATAATTTTATAAATATTTTAATATTTTTTTATCCATCCCCTTGTTATCAAATTTTTTTAAATATTTTTTTATCTTTTTTATGTTTAAATTTTTTAAATCCATTTCTTCAACATCAAATAAAACACATCCATTAAGAGACAAATAAATCTGATCTAAAAAGGCTTTTTCAGGCTCGGCTATTAAAATAGAATTTATTTTTTTAAACCCCCAAAAATATTTTTCCTGGATTTGATGATAGCGTATTACGGTATTGTTGATTTCATAGCTTTTGCAGCGTTTTATTGACGCCAAAGTAATAGCATGTGATTGCTGGCTTAAAATATTATAATAAGCAAGCGCCCATTCAAAAGACAAATAGCTTGGCTTATAAATATCAATGCTGAATTTTTCCAAATCAACTCTTAGCGAATCAACCGCGTAATATCCGCGAATTAATCTTTTTAACTTGCCCTTTTTAACCAATCTGTTAATCGCGACTTTTAGGCTAGCTTCTCGCGTAGCTGATATTTTTTTAATATCATTAAAAGTAAAATAGCCTTTTGGTATTTTATTTAGTTTTTGAATTAATTTGTTCATAAAGCTGCTCTATGATTTTATAATATTTTTTTGGCAAAAAAACTTGCAATTCATTTTTAAAATGCCTTTTTGTGTAATTCGCGATTTTATAATCAAAAATAAAATTTTTTCGCTGCAGTTTGGCAATATACCATAAATCAAAAATATCACGAGCTTTTTTTCTATCCAAAATCGCGGCTATTTTTAAATTTTTTAATTCATTCAAAGTCGGCACGAGCAGTAGCGGCGACAAAATACTAACAGGGCTTTTTATTAGAAGCAATTCGGTTTTTAATTTAAGTTTTTCTTTTGGTTTGCGGATTTCAATTTTCAATGAAAAATTATGTTTTAATTTTTTATCACTGACGTTAACTAAGCCAAACCAAGTATTTCGCTTATCTTTTATATCTTTTAATTTCCAATTATTATTTTCTTTTATGATTTTTCTTAAAAAATTTTCAAATTCAATATACTTTGCCGTTTTATTTAATATCAAATCAATATCCTCCGAATACCTTGGTGAATTATAAGCTAAGCGAAGCGCGGTTCCGCCGTAAAAAATGATTTTTGTTCCAAAATCATCATTAGCGAGCTTGTCCAAAAAAATCATTTCAGCCTCTTCCCTGATAATTTTATCAATGGAAATATCTAATTTTTTTTGATATTTATTTAATTCTTCCAAATTCATAAATACTGGAAAGTTAACAAATTTGTTAACTTTTATGTATTGTTAATTATATTTAAATAATAGCTTATTTTTTTGTTTTTGTCTAATTTTTATAAAAGGCAACACTCGGCGGTTTCTGTCGCAGAGAGGGGTTCACAAAAAAATAATCACAACTCTTGCTCTTGCATTCCTCGTCTAAAAATCTTATAATATAACTATAAAATAAACTCATTTTTATGTATTTGGAAAAATTAGAAATTCAAGGCTTTAAGTCTTTTGCAAATAAAAATACGCTTGTGTTTCCCGGCATGCTTGATGAGAGCAAACGGGGAATTACTGCCGTGGTCGGACCGAACGGTTCCGGCAAGTCTAATGTGGCTGATGCCGTGCGCTGGGCGCTGGGAGAGCAGAGCATGAAGACTTTGCGCGGAAAAAAATCCGAAGATGTGATTTTTTCAGGCTCGGACAAAAAAGGAAAACTCGGTATGGCTGAGGTTTCTTTGCATTTGAATAATGAGAATGGAGTTAAATCCGGCAAATCCCCGATTGAATATTCGCAAGTTGTTATTACCCGCCGTTTGTATCGCGATGGCGACAGCGGGTATATGATTAATAACAATCGTGTCCGCTTGTCAGATATTCAAATGCTGCTCGCGCGCGCGAAATTCGGACAAAAAACTTATAGCGTAATCGGACAGGGCATGGTTGAAGGTTTTTTAAATACTTCTTTGGCGGAACGCAAGGAATTTTTTGATGAAGCTACCGGAGTTAAGCAATATCAAATTAAGCGCGATGAATCCTTAAATAAGCTTAGATCAAGTTATGAAAATTTATCCCAAGCCCGCATGCTTTTGTCCGAAATTGAACCAAGGCTAAAAAGTTTGACCAGGCAAGTCAGCCGCCTGCATAAGCGAGGCGAGCTGGAAACGGAGTTAAAAAGCGCGCAAACAGATTATTATAGCCGGATTTGGCATGATATTAACGAAAAATTCAAGAATTATAATCATGAATACTTGGAATTGGAAAAAATTAAATTTGTTAAAGAAAAAAAACTGGATAATTTAAATAAAGATTTAGAGCAGTTGAAAATTGAAAGCGAAAAGGAAAATGAATTTAATTCATTGCAAAACGAATTGGGGCAGATTCAAGGAAAAAAAGACGAGTTAAACCGCGCCTTAGCCAAAATTGAAGCGCAAATGGAAACCAAGTTGGAGGCAAGCGGACAGCATGATTTGTCTTTTTTGTTTAATAAAAAAGAAGTAATTAATAAGGATTTGGAAAAAATAAGCGAAGAAGACGCGAATTTAAATTTAAGCATAAAGCAAGAACAGGAAAAAAATCAAAGCTTAAAATTCACAAAAGACAAAATTGATTCTGAAATCAAAAAAATAAGCAAAACTCTCTCAACAGAAGAGGAAAACACGGAAGATGATAATATGAAAACCGCTAATGAAATGCTGCATAAAATATTAACGGATTTGGAAATAGCCGAGAGCATTACTGAATTTGAAAAAATCAAAGCCCTTACTTTAAGAATAAAAAAAGAGTTAAAAAAACTGAAAAATATTATTTTTAACAACGGCAATTTAAATAATCAAAATAATAAATTAAAAGAAGCGCAAATTGTTTTAAGCAAACTGTCGCAGGAAAAAGAAGAATTAATAAATAAAATTAATGAAAATAATCTTTTATTGTCAACAAAAACAGAAAGAATAAGATTGTTAAATGAAAAAAAACAAAGCCTTGCAAATGAATTATTAGAAATTGAAAAACGTTTGCAGCAGAATGAAAAAAAATCAGATTTTAAAGAATTGGGCAAAGAGCAGTCTGCTTTAAAAATGGAAATTGTTGCCGCGCAAGAGAATATTTTAATCATTAAAGAAAAAATAAGCAGCATCAGCGCGTCAGAAGAGGAAAAACGCAATCGCCTTTTTTCTTTGCAAAAAAATTTACAGGAATTGCAGAGTGAATTAAATGACAGCAATAACAAAATGCAGTCAATAAAAATTAACGCAACTCGTTATGAAACGCGCTTGGAGGATTTGGAAATTGAGATTAGGCAGGAACTAAAAGATTTAAGCGCGATTAAAAATAAAAGCGGGGAAACAGGCGAAATTGACAATGATTTTATTGCCGGACTTAAGGAAAAAATCAAACAGATTAAAAAACAGCTTGAGCTTATCGGCGGAATTGATCCGCAAACAGAGCACGAATACAATGAAACCAAAGAACGTTTTGATTTTTTAAATAATCAAGTAACGGATTTTAGTTCCGCGGTTGATTCTCTTAGAAAAATAATTAAAGAGCTTGACTCTGTAATTAAAGAGCAGTTTGACAAAGAATTTAAGGTCATCGCGCAGAATTTTGAAAAATATTTTAAAATTTTATTTAACGGAGGCAAGGCAAAAATCGTAAAAGTTTTAGAAGAAGCAATGGATGAAGAAGAAGACACTAGCGAGAAGAATCAAGCAGGACAAAAATCGGAATTGGTTGCTTTGCCGGATATCAAAAAAATTAAATTCTTGCAAAAGCATAACGCGACCGGCCTTGCCGGCATAGAAATTCAGGCTACTCCTCCTGGCAAAAAAATAGGATCAGTTTCAATGCTTTCCGGCGGCGAACGCGCCTTAACCGCGATTGCCTTGATTTGCGCGATTATCAGCTCCAATCCATCTCCGTTTGTTGTTTTGGATGAAGTTGACGCGGCTTTGGACGAAGCAAATTCCGAGCGCCTCGCGAAAATTTTTGACGAGCTATCCCTTAAAACCCAATTTATAGTCATAACCCACAACCGCGCTTCAATGCGCCGCGCCAGCATTTTATACGGCGTAACAATGAGAGACGACGGAATTTCCAAGTTGTTGTCGGTTAAGTTGGATGAGGTTAAGGGGAGATAAATTTTTAAGAGAAATATTTTCTACTATCTGGTCTTTAACAGCCAGTTTTTTTATATCTTTTTTAATATGTTTTTAGCTAAAATTAAATAAAAAATAGCCAACCCTACTTGACAAAATAATTATTATGTGATATGTTGAATTATTGAAATATTTTTTTGGTTGATTTTTTATCAAAAAGTGCTATTATTTAATGAGATATTAAAATCTTTATATGGATATTGGAAATAAAATACAATTAAATACAATTGAGCAACCTGCGAAAAAATACATTCTGATAATAAAAGCACCGAATTACATAATCAAGACGAAAAAATAACAGTATCATTAGAAAAAATTAAAAAAGCGCGGGAAACAATTTTAAAAACATTTGGCATTGAATCGGATAAGAATTTGGACGATTTTAATGAAATATTAGAAAGCGCAACAAAATCTTTGCCAAAATATCAAGAAATAGAAAAAATGTTATCCTGCGTAGAAAAGCAAAAATTACCATACGAACTTTTTAAGATTTTAAAAAAAGAAGCTGATGTTAATATGCAAAATGATTTAAATATCCCGGAGGATGGAGCATTATTTGAATCAATGAAGCAAGGAATGCTTGAATGCGCCGGCAGAACCTTGGTCGCCTCTACTTTTTTTCAAGAACACAGCGTTGACCATGTTGCCGTTTCCGCGCCAGGACATTCTTTCCTAATTATTGAGCAGTCAGAAAAAACATTAATTTATTTTGATGTCAATAATAATTTATTTTTTACATTTTCGAGATCAGCGCTTAAGGGCTATGAAGGAATTAGCACATCAAAAGAATGCCAATTAAAAGAGTACGCGCCGAGAAAAACTGATTTTTACGACGGAATTAATACGACATTTTCTCACTTTCTTGCTATGCCGGCAAAAGAGGCTATCGACCGCCAATATCTTGTCAATGTCGCGGCGGCGTTAAATGGAAATAAAGAATTTTCAAAATCCAATATTCAAGTTGATAAAGACGCGGCTGAAGCTGTTTTTCAAATTGAAAAAGAAATTTATGGTGAAAATTTTGTTGCAGAAAACTTTTATTCAAAAATGGATAATCTTTTTGAATCGCAAAAACTACAAGAAGAGAATGATAAAAGAGTTATTAACAAAATATTAAAAGAGCACCCAACACGTGATGAATTTATAAATTTTTTACCTACATTGCTTAGCGGAAACGCGGGAAATAGAGTGCCGTATGTTAAAAATGCCTCGCTTGAACAGAAAAATTTTTTGCAAAAAAACTTTGGAATTTATTGCAAAAAGAAAATATAGAGAAGAAATCCGAGTAGGAGAATAGGCAAAATTTTTTCAGAGTTTTTGGCTAGGCTTCAAGTTTAGGGTTAGTAAGTAGTTACATGCTTGCCTATTAACTGCATAATTATTATTTTAATAAAATAACTCAAATGCTTTCTACGGGATTCCCGATCATTTAATATAATACTCTGCGGGGCTAATGTGTGTCGGGAATGACAAAAAATAAAATGCCAGAACAAAAAAGCAAAAATCAAGTTGATATATTGTTTGTCAATCCGCCGGTTTCGCAAGAAGAGCGCTATGGCATAAAACTTAAAGCCGGAGGGCAAACTTTGCAGACGGGTTTAGCGGTTTTAGCCGCTATCACACGCGCAAAAGGATATAATACGCGCGTTTTGGACGCAACCGCCTTGGAATTAAGTTATGATGAAGCAGTTAACGAGATATGTAAAATCAATCCAAAGTATATCGGCATAACCGCGGTTACTATTTCCATATTTAACGCCGTAGAGATAATTAAGCGCCTAAGAGCTAAAAATAAAAACTATACAATTTTTTTAGGCGGTTCGCATATTACCGCGGTTCCAAAAGAAACTTTTAAAAGATTTCAAGAAATTGAAATCGGCGTAATCGGCGAGGGAGATATAACGGTTTTGGAATTAATTAAAGCTTGCGATGATAATGAGGATTTAAGCAAGATAAAAGGCTTGGTTTTTAGGCGCGGTAAAGAGTTGATAATTACGGAAGCGCGTGAGCCTTTTATGGATTTGGATTCTTTGCCAATGCCTGCATGGGATTTGTTCCCGAACATTGCTGAATATTATTATCCTCCCGCTCATACGGTTAAAAGATTGCCAGCGACGGTGTTAATTACATCCAGAGGCTGTCCGGGAATGTGCACTTATTGCGATAATAAAGTTTTTGGCCGCCGCCTGCGCTGTTACTCCGCCGGTTATGTAATAAAAATGATAAGGCATTTGCAAAAAGAATACGGGATGCGGGAAATTCAGTTTCGGGATGATAATTTTCTTGTTTTCAAGGACAGGCTTAAAGAATTATGCAATCGTATTATTGATGAAAAAATTGATATAGTTTGGAGTTGCGCCGGGCGAGTTGACATGATAAATGAAGAGATGTTGGAGCTTATGAAAAAAGCGGGATGCTGGCAGATTTGGTACGGGGTTGAATCCGGCAGCCAAAAAGTTTTAGACACGATTAAGAAAAATACAAGTCCTGAAAAAATTAGAAACGCGATCAATTTGACAAAAGAGGCCGGCATTTCACCTTGCGGATTTTTCATGATCGGCATGCCGAATGAAACCGAAGAAGATATTAAGATGACAATAGATTTGTTGCTTGAGCTGCCATTGGATGAATTTCATATGACGCATTTAACGCCTTTGCCAGGCTCGGAAATACACGCGACCGCGCGCGATTACGGCGAGTTTGAAAATGATTGGAAAAAAATGAGCGTTTGGTCAACTATTTTTGTGCCCAAAGGCTTAAGCAAAGAAAAATTAACCTATTATTCAAATTTGGCGTTTAAAAAATTTTATTTCCGCCCGAGAATAATTTGGCAATATTTATTAAAAATAAGATCACCTCGCCATCTATCTGTATATTTCAAGGCGTTTTTAGCTTTAATTTCTTATGTTACGCAAAAAAAGAGATAATTATTAATTCAAAATATATGAACAAAAAAGAATTTACAATTGTATTATTAGTGTTGGTAGTTTTCGGCGTTATGTATCGCTTATTGGATTATCCGCCGAATTTTACTCCAATCGCGGCAATCAGCTTGTTTGCCGGTTATTATTTTAGAAGCAAATGGGTTTTTATATTGCCTTTGTTAATTTTGTTTTTAAGTGATATAATGATAGGGTTTTATGATTTTAAAATTATGCTCGCGGTTTATTTATGTTTCGCGATAATTCCTTTTTTAGGATTTTTAATTAAAGGAAAAAACAAAACAGGCAAGACTATTTTTGCTTCGCTATCAGGCTCAATTTTATTTTTCGTAATCACAAATTTCGCGGTATGGTTTTTTGGAAGCTGGTATAGCCATGACTTCAGCGGTTTAATTAGCTGTTACACAATGGCAATCCCATTTTTCCGCAATACCTTAACAGGCGATTTATTTTTCAGCGGAGTAGTTTTCGGAAGCTTCGCGCTTTATCAGGTTTTCGCGGCAAAATTAATGGATAACCCTCACTTTTGTCATTCTCGACACTCCCAGCCTCGCAGAGAAATTATATTAAATGATCGGGAATCTCTTTAAAAGATACGAATATAAAATAATCCACAAAGATGAAAAAAAAATATATCTATTATGAAAAAATTCTTTTTATACTAATAATTATATTAGTATTAACCGGCTGTACAACAGTTAAAACAAATTTGGTTTTACAAAATCCAAAAGAGCTTGGCGTTGAAGAGGAAGCCAAAGAAATTTTAGTAACTTTAAAAATTAACAACGGACAAGACGAAAAAGTTTTTGAACATAATATTCAAAAAGGAAAAACAGCGTTTGATTTAATGAAAGAATTGCAAACTAAAGGCAGCATTGAATTTGTTTATGAGGAAAGCAATGTCGGGGTATTTGTTAATAGCATTAATAACATTGAAAATAACGTAAGTGATAATATTTTTTGGATGTTTTATGTAAACGATAAAATGGCAGGCGTTGGAATCGGCGCTTATGATTTGCAGAATGGAGATGTGGTAGAATGGAAATATATTAATACTGAAAATATAGATTTTTAGTACTTTGTTAATAATCAGTAGATTGACGCTTTATTGAATATTTGGTATGATAATTTCATATCATTTTTTTATTAAAAATAATAAAAAAAGCAAATGAAATTTTTTGATATAATAGACAATATCAAACAGCCTATTTTTTCTTTGCATGATCTTAGGATGGCTAAGATTAATATATTTCCTTATCAAATGACCAAGTGGACAAAAGATGGGCATCTGATTAAGATTAGGAACGGTTTGTATGCAATCGCGGATAAAAAGGATCAGCTGAACATGGAAATGATATCCCATCTTTTGTATGAACCAAGCTATATCAGCTTGGAAAGAGCATTGTCAAAGTACGGTTTGATTCCGGAGATGGTTTACAATTCTACCGCAATAACCACCAGGCAAACCAAAACCTTTCAGAATGAATTCGGATCTTTTATGTATCGGAGTATAAAGAAAGATTTATTTTTTGGTTTTAAGAAAATAAAAGAAATGGGCGGAGTATATTTATTGGCAGAGCCGGAAAAAGCGCTTCTGGATTATTTTTATTTGAATTCCGCGCGGATTAATGATTTGCATGATGTATCTGAATTAAGATTAAATAAAGCGGTTATTAGGGGTTTGGATAAAAAAAAGTTAAAAAAATATTTAAAAGTATTTAGGAGTAAAAAATTGGAACAGATATGCTTACTTTTGAACAAATAAAAAAATATTATTCTGCAGAGCTGTTAATGAAGAGCCCCAAGGCCGTTTTGGTGGAGTATTTGCAATATGAATTATTGGATTCCATATTTCAGCAGACCGGCAGCGAATATCTCAGCTTTATCGGCGGAACAGCTATCCGCATAGTGTATAACAGTTCTCGGTTTTCAGAAGATATTGATTTTGACAATTTCGGGCTGACTTTTGAGGATTTTGAGATTTTACTTAAAAGGGCTGTTGCTAATATGGAAGACAAGGGCTTTGACCTGGAGTTTAGGCTGATAGAAAAAGGCGCTTATCATTGTTTTATAAAATTTCCTCAGATTTTATCAGCAAACGGATTGCCGCAGCAGCCAGGCGAAAAGATATTGGTGCGAGTGGATGCTGTGCGCAAGGAAAAATTGTTTGAACCAAAACAGCATATACTGGATAGTTTCGCCGTGTACCGAAGAATATTGGTAAACGCGCCGGATATAATTTTATCGCAAAAGATTATTGCCATTTTAGAAAGAAAGCGAGCCAAGGGGCGCGATTTTTATGACGTGTCGTTCCTCTTGGGGTTGGGCGATCCAAACTTTGAATATCTTGAGAAAATGAAAGGAATAAAAAGGAGTAATCTATTATCCGCGCTTTTAAAAAGAATTGACGAGTTGGATATGCCGTTGCTCGTTAAGGATGTCTTGCCTTTTTTGCAAAAACCTTCCGATCAGGAGCGGATATTGAGTTTTCGGGAGTATGTTAAGCAGAGATTGAAATAATAATGTATGGCATTAAGCATATGAGAAAAATAATTAAAAAAATAATTATAAATATGCCGATTTTGTCGGGTTTTGTTAAAAAGCGCTATGACGATAAGCAGGAAGAGCGTTTGCAAAAAAGAATTAGAGATTTTTTAAAGAGAGATGAGTTGCCGTACGCAAAAAAAGCGCCGCAACAATATAGTGTCGGCCATGAACCGACTATTCGCTGTAATTTGCGCTGTAAAATGTGCTATCAGGCGGATACCAGGGCAATGCGCCAGAGCGAACTTGATGCTGAGCAGATTTTAAAAATATATGCTAAACTAAAAGATAAGATAAAATCAATTAAATTGGTAGGTGGCGAGCCAATGGTTAGGAGCGATATTTTTGATTTGATTGATTATTTGGATAAAAATGATATTAAAATTACTTTGCAGTCAAATTGTACTTTGATTAATAAAGATAATATTAATAAATTCAAGAAATATAAAAATATTACCGATGTTGTTGCATCTTTAGACGGTTCGCGAGAAACTCATGACGCGATCAGAGGAGTAAAAGGCACTTTTGACCGTTTAAAAAACGCCTTAAATTTATTGCAAAAAAATCGCCCTGATATTCCAATTACTATTTTCGGCATGCTGCTTATTAACGATAATATTGATAAAATGTTTGAGTTGGTTGATACTTGCAAAAATTTGGGCATTAATTCCATTAATATTTTATTTGAACAGGTTTATTCCAAAGGAAGCGTTGAAAATTCAAAAAAAATATTAAAGCAAGAATTTGGCTGGGAGCCTGATTCGTATCAGATTAATACGCAGACCAGAGAGCCGGATTTTTCTGTTGATTTGGATAGCAGTAAGTTAAGAAAAAAATTAGAAAAAATAAGAGATTATGGCATTAAGAAAAAATGTTACGTAAATTTTACGCCGTTTAATTATTATAATAATTTGGACGGATATTTAAAGAAAAAGCCGATTAAAGTTTTTTGCACAAAGTTATTATCACCGCAATTGCGGATTAACCAAAAAGGCAATGTGATTTGGTGCGATACGATTGAAAAATCATTTGGAAGTCTGCTTGAAAAAACTCCAGACGAAATTTGGCTTTCAGATGATTATCAAAAATTTAGAAAATTTTTATTCAAACACTCCCTGCCGGTTTGTACTAGGTGTTGTAAGGGGGTTTATGTGCAGTGACCGTTTTTAATGAAAAATAATGATTAATACTGATAATAAATTAGATTGCTTATTAATTTCTCCGCCGATTTTTTATAGCGAGAGCGATAATATATGGACAAAAGTTAATTCAAATTTTCCGCCATTAGGACTAGCGTCTATCGCGGCTTATGTGCGCAGTAAAAATTTCAGTGTTAGGATGATTGATTGCAATATTGAATCGCCGGCTGTTGAAAATTTTGAAACATTTTTTATTAAAAATTTTGTTAATAAATATAAAGATATAAGAGTAATCGGTTTGACCGCGATGACGCCTACAATAAAAAAGGCTTACCAAATAGCGCGGATATGTAAAAATTTTTATTCTGGCGCGTTGATTGTGTTTGGCGGGGTTCATCCGACCTTTGTGACAAAAGAAGTAATAAGCAAGCCGTTTATAGATATAGCTGTAATTGGAGAAGGGGAGCAGACATTTTTGGAAATTATAAAGCAAAAAGAATTAAAAAGCATAGACGGGATAGCATATAAAAATGGAAAAAATAAAAACGAGATAATTATTAATCAACCAAGAGCAAGAATTATAGATTTGGATAAATTGCCAATGCCGGCTTATGATCTATTGCCGATTTTAAAATATAGGCCTGCAAAAGGCTCTTATAAGAGGCTGCCGGCAATGGCTATGATGACATCGCGAGGCTGTCCCGGGCGATGCACTTTTTGCGCGAAAACTTTGGGCTTGCAATTATTTTTTAAATCAGCTAAAAAAATTTTTAAAGAAATAAAATATTTAGTTAATAATTATGGAATAAAAGAAATACTTTTTTATGACGATACATTTACGGTTCACAAAAAAAATGTTATTGAATTATGTAATTTATTATTAGCAAATAATATTGATATAACTTGGACTTGTTTTGCAAGAGTTGATTTTGTGGATGAAGAAATGCTTTATAAAATGAAAAAGGCCGGCTGTCATCAGATAATGTACGGTGTTGAGAATATTGATCAAAGCGTACTCAAAAATATTAAAAAACAAATAAATATTAAGCAAGTTTTTAATGCGGTTAAGTTTACAAAAAAAGCCAAAATTGAATGCCGGCTTGCTTTTATGGTTGGCAATCCCGGAGATAGCGTGGAAATCGTAAAGAAAAATATTAAAGTTATTAAAAAATTAGATCCTGATTTGTTAATAGTAAATATAACTACTCCTTTTCCCGGTACGGAAATGTTTGAATGGGCTGATAAAAAAGGCTTGATTTTAAGTTATAATTGGGATGATTATGATTTGGCAAATCCTGTCATGAGGCTTGAAGACATGAACGTGGAAGAAATTAAGAATTTATATAAAATCATGTATAGCAGTTTTTATTTTCGTCCCAGATTTATTTTTAAAAAAATATTCAGCATCAGATCGTGCGAGGATTTTAAGGTTTTGTTCAGCGGTTTTACCGCGCTATTATCATTTTTTGCAATAAAAATTAAAAAATAACAAGCATGAAACTTTCAATAATTATTCCGGTTTATAATGAAAAAAATACAATTTTAGAAATTCTTAAAAGAGTGGAAACTGTTAATTTGCCTGATGTATGCAAGGAGATAATTATTATTGATGATAAATCCAATGATGGAACTGTTGATATTTTAAAATCAATTGAAAATAAATTTAAAGTAATTTTTAAAGAAAAAAATCAAGGAAAAGGCTCAGCGGTTATTACCGGCTTTAAAGAAGCAACAGGAGATTTAATTATAATTCAAGATGCTGACTTGGAATATGACCCAAATGAGTATAAAGAAGTTTTAGATCCGATAATTAAAGGCAGCGCGGATGTAGTTTACGGTTCAAGGTTTATATCCAATAAGCCGCATCGTGTTTTATATTTTTGGCATAGTGTCGGCAATAAGTTATTAACTTTATTCTCAAATATGTTGACAAATTTAACTTTAACAGATATGGAAACATGCTACAAAGCTTTTAATCGCAAAGCATTGGATTCTATTAAAGATAAATTAACATCAACAAAATTCGGTATTGAACCGGAAATCACTGCATTTATCGCCAAGAATAAAAATTTAAGAATATATGAAGTTGGTATTTCTTATTTCGGGCGCACTTATGAAGATGGCAAGAAAATAAATTGGAAGGATGGTTTTACGGCTATATGGAGCATTATCAAATTTAATCTTTTTTATCGGCGGTAATGTATAAAAAATTAAAGCATGAATAAGCAAAAAATAATAGAATATTTCAATAAAAACGCGAAAGATATTTACAAATGGCGCGACCGCAACAGTTATTATTATAATGATTTAAAATCATTTTTTTGTTTTAATATTGAAAAAAATTCAAAAGTATTAGAAATAGGCTCCGGCTCAGGTGAATTACTGGACGCGGTTAATTCGCGAGTCGGTTTTGGAATGGATTTAAGCAGTGAAGTGATAAAAATATCGCAAGAAAAATACCCGCAATTAAAATTTATATATGGCGACATAGACAAAGAATTAAATATTGATGAAAAATTTGATTATATTATACTTTCAGATTTAATCGGCTATCTTGAAGACATTCAGACAAGTTTTGAAAATTTAAAAAAAGTTTGCCATGATCGCAGCCGTATTATAGTAACGCAATATAATAATATTTGGTGGCCGATTTTAAAATTCGGCGAGCATATCGGACTTAAGCAAAAACAGCCGATAACAAATTGGATTAGCAGAGGCGACATAATAAATTTATTTGATTTGGCCGGTTTTGAAGTAATTAAAAACGGAAAGCGCTTGCTATTTCCAAAATATATTCCATTAATAAGTTTTCTGTTAAATAAAATTGTTGCTAATTTGCCGTTGATAAATCATTTATGTCTGGTAGAGTATTTTACTTTGCGGCAAAAATCAAAAAAGAGTAATGCTGATTATTTAGTTTCTGTTATTATTCCGGCTAGAAACGAGAAAGGCAACATTGAGGACGCTGTTAAACGGATCCCCGCTATGGGGAAAAATGTTGAAATAATATTTGTTGAAGGCAATTCAAATGATAATACCTGGGAAGAAATAAAAAGAGTGGCAGATAAATATGGCAGCGTAAAAGATATTAAATATTTTAAACAGGAGGGCAAAGGCAAATATGACGCTGTTAAAAAGGGATTTGCAAATTCACACGGAGATATATTAATGATTTTGGACGCTGATTTGACTGTTCAGCCAGAAGTATTGCCGAAATTTTATGAAGTGATAAGCAGAGGAAAAGCCGAATATGTTCAAGGAACTCGCTTAATATATCCAATGGAAGGCCAAGCAATGAGATTTTTAAATTATTTGGCCAATAAATTTTTTGGTTTTGCTTTTTCATGGCTGCTTGGACAATATATAACCGACACTTTATGCGGAACCAAAGTGCTGTTTAAGCATGATTATGAAAAAATAGCTCAAGCAAGAAAATTTTTCGGCGATTTTGATCCATTTGGAGATTTTGATCTTATTTTTGGCGCTGATAAGTTAAATTTAAAAATCGTTGAATTACCGATTCATTATAAGGACAGGCAATACGGTTCAACAAATATCAGCCGTTTTAGGCACGGCATTATATTATTTCAAATGCTTTATGTAGGAATTAAAAAATTTAAATTATTTTAATTTTATGAGTGATACAAAAATAGCAACTGAAATAGAGCATGGCAAATTTATTGCTCAAAAAGGCGAAGAAATATGGAACTGGTCATCTCCGGCAGGGATTGTCAGATGGCAGAGAAGAATAGAGATGTTTAAAAGTTTTATAGGAAATAAAAACAGAAAAGTTTTAGAAGTCGGGTGCGGCACAGGGCTTTTTACCAAAGAAATCGCGGAAACTAAAAATAAAATTATTGCGATAGATATTTCGCATGAGCTTTTAAATATTGCCAGAAAAAAAATTCAAAAAAATAACCTTACATTTTTACTAAGCAATGCTTATAAAACAGAATTTTCTGAAAATACATTTGATTTTATAATCGGCAGCTCAGTACTGCACCACTTGAATGTTGACTTAGCATTGAAAGAATTTTACAGAATTCTTAAGCCGGGAGGAAAAATCATGTTTACAGAGCCGAATATGCTGAACCCTCAAATCGCAATTCAAAAAAATATTCCGTTTATAAAAAAAATGGTTGGAGATTCTCCAGATGAAACGGCTTTTGTAAAATGGAAAATAAAAAATAAACTGAAAAAAGAAGGTTTTAATAATATTTCTGTGAATACATTTGATTTTTTGCATCCGTTTATTCCCGGATTTATTATTAAATTTGTCCAGCCAATTTTTAATTTTTGTGAAAAACTCCCGCTAATAAAAGAGATAGCTGGCTCTCTGGTAATAACTGCCAGTAAAGAGATAAAATAATTTTTAATAAAATAAAATGGCAAATGTCTGTTTAATATATCCAAGAGATATAAATTTAAATTTTTTTCCTTTAGGGCTGGGCTATATAGCTTCTTTTTTAAAGCAAAAAGGGCATAATGTAATCTTTCTTGATTTATCTGAAAAAGATTTTTATTTATTAAAAGATCCAAAGGTTTTTAACGCTGATATTGTCGGTATTAGTATTACAACTCCGCAATTGGGAATGTCAGAAAAGATAATAAAAATTTTAAAATCCATGAATTCTAAGCTGCCAATTTCGGTCGGCGGAATACATCCTTCTTTTTTTAAAGATAAATTTCTTAAAGATTATAAAGATGTTGATTATGTCGTATATGGAGAGGGCGAGGAAACTACGCGAGAGCTTTGCGATTATATAGACGGAAAAATTAAAGATATAAATATGATTGACGGTTTAATATTCAGGATGAACGAAAAAATAATTATTAATAAGCCAAGAGAGATGATCTCTGATTTAAATTCTTTGCCTTTTCCGGCAAGAGAGCTGGTTAATTATGAAACTTATTTAAAGCCGCCAGGCTTGATTAGGGGAATATGGACTAAGCGAAGCGCCAATATTAGCACAAGCAGAGGATGTCCAGGAAGATGCACGTATTGCGGTGTGAATTATATATTTAATAGAAGCTATCGGCGAAGAAGCACGGACAATGTAATTTCAGAGATTGATTTTTTAGTGCGAGAATATAATATTGACGGTCTTTATTTTATGGATGATACATTTTTAATGAATACTGAATGGATTGAAGAATTTACAAAAAAATTTATTGCGAAAAAATATAATATAACTTGGTCTTGTTATGGAAGAGTGGATACCGTAAATGAGCGCATTTTAAAAGCAATTAAAAAAGCAGGCTGTGTCCAAGTTGAATATGGAATTGAATCCGGTTCCAAAGGAGTTCTTAAAAGAATACAAAAAAATACTGACATAGACAAAATAAAGCAGGCAATTAAAATGACAAAGGAGAATAAACTAAGGGCGCTTGGTTCTTTTATTTTCGGTTTTGTTGAAGATACGGAAGAGGATTTACAGGAATCAATTGATTTAGCCAGAGAATTAAATTTGGATTTTAGCGCCGCTTTTTTCGCCACTCCTTATCCGGCATCGGAAATTTACAAACAAGCCGTTTTAGAAGATAGAATCATAGAAAAAGATTTGTCAAAATGGTATGTGAGAAATAATAATATTTGGAGAGTTAATCTCAGTAAAGAAGCCATAACAAAGTATCGCAATAAATTTTTAAAAGAGACCAGGTTTAATAATCTCACCTTCTTTTTAAAAGACCCAAAGCTGTTTTTTAACCTGATTTTTTTTGTTATAAAAAATTATGACGCGATTTTTAAAGCGATTAAGCAATCTTTTAAAGCGCGCTCTTTTGATGATATAGGTTATTATTTTTATACTTATTTATCAAAAGATTTAGAAATTAGAAATAAAATATGACTATGAATAAAAAAAATGTAAAATTTATTTTACCGCCTAAGAATTCTTTTTCTGTAAATGGTCCAAGCGACCCTTTATTTTTTTATTACAGATTTATTGTAGGTTTTTTGTACAGAAGAAGAATACAAATAGGGCTTAATTTTTTAAAGCCGTCCTACGAGTCAGTGCTTGAATTCGGACATGGCAGCGGACTGCTTTTGCCGACGCTTGCGTCAATTTCAAAAAAATTATTTGCGATTGATATTGATTCTAATCCGATTTTAGTGCGAGAAAGTTTAAAAAAATTAAATATTAATGCTGAAATTTCCAATAAAGACTTATTTGAGAGAAAATATGAATCTGAAAGTTTTGATTTGGTTGTTGCTTTTTCAGTATTTGAGCACATAAAAGACCCATGCGATATTTTAAAAGAATTATTTAGAATTTTAAAGCCAAATGGAAAATTGCTTGTTGGCATGCCAAGGGTAGACAGGACAATGGAAAAAATGTTTGCGCTTATCGGCTTTAAAAATATCAACAGCCTTCACGTAACAAGCCATAAAGATTTTTTATCTGTGGCTGATAAGCGTTTTGAGTTAATAAAAACTAAGCACATGCCGTTTTTTCTGCCTTCTTGCGCAGGTTTGTATTATAATATGCTTTTTAAAAAAAATAGATAATATATATTTTTATGCAATTTGTCGATATAAAAAATTTTTGTTTAAATAATAAAAATTATATCATCCTCGTTTTAATTATTATCCTTGGTTTTTATTTCAGATTCAAAGGATTAATAAGTCAAGGCGGTTTAATTTTGGGAGATGAGGAAGTTTATATCGGGATAGCTAGAAGTGTAAGAGGGTCAATTATTTTTTTATATGATTTTATTGTTAACGGTTTTGATTTGTCTGATATCAGAGAAAAGGCAATGGATTTTTTTTCAGGGGGTTTTAGGATTTCCACAATACAAAGACCCGGATATATATTTTTAATTACTATCCCAATAATATTTTTTGGCGCGTATGATTTTATTCCATTGTTTATTAACGCGGCATTATCAACAGCCAGTATTTATTTGATTTTTTTGGTCGCTAAGGAAATAACAAAAAGAGAAGATATTGGCTTAATATCGGCGTTATTATTTTCTCTTTCCGGTTACGCGATATTTTGGTCGCGATCAGGACTAGCCCAAACAACAACCGCTTTCCTTTTTATTTTAGGAATTTTATTTTATTTATTTTCGTTAAGAAATGATGAATTTTTAAGAAACAGTTATTTTTTAAAAATTTCCGCTTTGACTTTTGGGTTTTTATTCACAACGCATTACAGTATATTTATTTTTTTGATTTTGATTTTTTGTTTTGATTTTTTTTATTTTTTCAAAAAGAAAAAATTTTATAGGCGCGCTAAAAATATGATAATATTTTTTTTATCGCCGGTTTTATTTTTTCAATTGATTAGCCTGTTTTATTCATTTGTTTTAAATAATTTGGGATATAAATCCGGTTCTATTTCGTATTTTTCCGAAATAATTCATGTATTAAAAAGTATGCCGAATTTTATATCGGCATACGCGCATTCCCATTCTTTTTGGAGATACTTTGAATATATCATAGCGCATGACAGCATAATAATAGTAGTTTTAATGATATTATTTATCCCAATATTTATTTACAAAAAATGGCACAGAAACATTCGTTATTTATTTTTAGCGTTAATCTTTTTTTTGCCGTTCATATTTTATAGTTCAATGAAGCTAAAAACAGAATATAATTTTGTTGTATTCTTGCCGTTGCTGGCTATTATATGCGGAATAAGTTTTTGTTCAATAATGGATTTTATAAAAAATATAAAAATAAAAAAAACTGTTTTTAGCTTGCTATTAATTGTAATATTATTTTTTGGCATAAAAAGCAGTATTATTTTTAGCGGTTTTACCAATCATTACGCGGATGTTGCAAAGTATTTAAAAAAACAGGGAAATATTTCCGCATTGTGCGGAACCAGAAACGGGGTTGAAAATACAAAATTTTATTTAAATGATTTTTCAATAAAAAGCGCGGACAATGACTGTGAGGGCGCGCAGTATGCTATTCTTGATTGGCAAATGGCATATTTTCCATATATTCATAATCAATATGATTATATTGTCAAAGAAAATGAATCTGTATTAGTGTTTGAACAACAATATTCAGATTATATGTGTCCGCGATTAAGATGGGAAGACGACATTAGCCGGTGTAAAGATGACAGTTTGCTTAGGGTATATAGATTAAAATAAATTAGAATATTTATGTTTTCATTGTTAAAAAAATATAATTTTTTTTTAATATTATTTATATTGTTTTTATTTAGCACCTTTTTTTGGTGGTATTTTTTTGGCGGGTTTAATCTCGGCAATGACGGCGATCAGTATAACGAGCTGGCATTAAGCATGCTAAATGATGGCAGTTTTAGCATTAATGGAGAAATATCCATGATGAGGGAGCCTGGTTACCCATTTTTTATTTATTTAATATATCAACTTTTCGGGGTTAGCATATTTATAGTTTGCGTTTTTCAAGCCTTTATTCATTTCGCGATAGTCTTATTGACTTATTATTTGACAGACAAAATATTTAATAAAAAAATAGCAAGAATTTCTTCTATTTTAGTAATTTTGTTTCCAAATTTGTATATATTATCAAGTACCCTGCTATCAGAAGTTTTCGCGTGCTTTCTGGTAATGATGTTTTTTTTATTTTATTATTTAGCTCAACGCAAGAATGCTAATATTTTTTTTGCGCTAGCCAGTTTATTTTTAGGCGGATTAGTATTGGTAAAATCAATGTTTGCTTTGTTTGTAATTTTTGTAGTAATAATAATATTTTTAAATGAAAAATCAGTTGTTAAAAAATTTGGTTATAAAAAGCCGTTATTAATGTTTTTATTTTTCGCGCTGGTTGTATTTCCATGGATTGCGAGAAGCTATACGCATTTTAACGAGGTATCCATTGCGTCGCGCGGCGGAAATATGATTTATACCAGAGCCTTGAAAAATTTGTATAGTTTTGATGAAAGTTTAAAATATACGATTTCAGTTTTAAGCGGAGAATATATAGTTCGCCGTTATATTGACAACAATTATATTTTTGAGGAAAGTTGGGCTGACAGCAGCGGGCTAAATGCTTTTACTGATAATATAAATAATAGTGAAGATAAAAATAACTATGATAAATTGGATATATTAATGAGGCAAGAATCAAAAAGATTGATATTGGAACACCCTTTTAAATATTTATATTATGGAATAGTTGAGATAAGCAATTTGAACAGCCCAATGATCTATCAAGAAAAGCATTTTAGCATATTTCATGATAATATTTATAGTAATACATTTGTTAAAGTTTTGTGTATATTAATTATGAGATTAATTTGGTTAATATTCTTAAGTATGGCAATATATGGTATAATCAATATTGTTGTAAAACGAAAAAAAAATGCCTATATATTCGTATTAATGATATTTTATGTTAACGGAATATTGTTCTTTTTACAGGGTAATCCCAGATTTCTTATTCCTATTTTTCCAATTTATTTAATTTTAGCTTCGTTTGGTTTTTGTAAAATAATAAATAAATGTCATATAAAATTATTAAAAAAGATTTGTTAATAATCGGAAGCTATAGCAAGGGCTATCAGCGAAATAAAGTAATGCTTAATGCTTTTAACGGCTTATTTAACATTTCTGAAATAAACATTATAAAAGGCGGAGTTAAGAAATATTTATTTTTTTTAAAAGAAGTATTTTTAAATTGTAAGAATAAAGATTATATTTTTTTAATGAACGAGCTTTCCTATCGGCCGGTATTTTTTTTGTTTTTTGTAAAATTTTTTTTTAGAAAAAAAATTATTTTTGATTGTTTTGTTTCAATTTATGATACTTATATATATGATCGCAAGTTAGTAAAAAAGTATTCTTTTAAAAGTTTGTACTATTATTTGTCTGATTATTTTGCCTGCCAGTTAGCTGATATTATAATTTTTGACACTTTTGAGCATAAAAAATATTTTGTTAAATTATTTAAAATTAGAAAAAGCCAAGATAAAATAGTTCTGCCTGTTTCTCTTGATATTGAGCATATTGATAATATTAAGACTGATAATAATTTTTATGATAATTTAGGAGAAAAAAAATTTAATATATTATTTTACGGTTACTATATACCTTTGCAAGGGGTTAAATATATAGCCGAAGCCGCGAAGATTTTAAAGAAAAATAGTAATTTAAGATTTATTTTAATAGGCTCTGGCCAGCAGAAAAAAGAAATTGAAGAATTTTGTAAAAAATTTAATTTAAATAATTTAATTTTTATTTCAAGAATAGATTATAAAGATTTAATCGCGCGAATCAAAGGAGCTGATGCTTGTTTGGGAATTTTTGGAAATACTGATAAAGCCAAGCGAGTGATACCGAATAAAGTTCTTGACTGCATGGCTTGCAATAAAATAGTAATTACCGGACGTAATAAGGAAATGGAAAGATATTTTAAAGACAAACAAGATATAGTTTTTTGCAATATGGCGGATTCAAAGGATTTGGCTAAAAAAGTTGAGTTTGTGTATAATAACTATAAAGATTTAAAATATATTGAAAAAAATGCTGTTGAGAAAATAAAGAAAAATTTTAGCAAGGAGAGTTTGGGATATTTGATCAAAGAAAGTATTAAAATTTGAAATTATCGCGCGAAAATATGAATTTTTATAATAAAGTAACAAAATAAAATATGGCGAAAATACTAATTACAGGAGGCGCGGGTTTCATTGGTTCTCGTTTATCAAAAAAATTATTAAACGAAGGGCATGAGATTTTGTGCGTTGATAATTTTTACACAGGTCAAAAGAAAAATATTATTGAATTAATGGATGATAAGAAATTTGAATTAATACGGCACGATATAACTTTTCCTCTTTATATTGAGGTGGATCAAATATATAATTTAGCTTGTCCGGCTTCCCCGATTCATTATCAATTTGATCCAGTGCAAACCACAAAGGTTTCTGTTCATGGCGCGATAAATATGCTGGGTTTGGCAAAAAGGACAAAAGCTAAAATTTTGCAAGCCTCAACTTCAGAAGTCTATGGAGATCCGGAACAGCATCCTCAATCTGAAAGTTATTGGGGCAGAGTCAATCCGATTGGTCCGCGTTCGTGCTATGATGAAGGCAAGAGATGCGCGGAAACATTATTTTTTGATTATCGCCGCCAGCACAATCTTGATATTAAAGTAGTAAGAATTTTTAATACTTATGGGCCAAATATGTGCAAAGATGATGGCCGCGTAGTGTCAAATTTTATTGTGCAGGCTTTAAGGGGTGAGGACATTACTATTTATGGCGACGGTTCTCAAACGCGTTCGTTTCAGTATATTGACGATCTAATAAATGGAATGATAAAAATGATGAATACCAAAAAAGATTTAACGGGGCCAATTAATTTGGGAAATCCAGATGAATTTACCATTAAAGTGCTGGCGGAAACCATTTTAAAATTAATACCTGATTCTAAAAGCAGTATAGTATATAAAAAATTGCCGATAGACGATCCTCAAAAGCGTAAGCCGGATATTAGTCTGGCAAAAGAGAAGCTTGGTTGGCAGCCGAAAATAAAGCTAGAAGATGGATTAATTAGAACAATTAATTATTTTAGAGAACAAATTTAAATTTAATGGAAGTAGAAAATTTTTATAATTTATTTAGTGAT
Source organism: Candidatus Parcubacteria bacterium (assembly GCA_023142915.1). Taxonomy (GTDB): domain Bacteria; phylum Patescibacteriota; class Patescibacteriia; order Patescibacteriales; family UBA12075; genus JAGLYP01. The sequence goes on from JAGLIO010000028.1 coordinate 31,892, forward strand.
AAAAATAATGAAAATAACAATTATAATCCCGCGTTTAAAAATTTCAGGCGGCGTAATAATTTTAGCGATTTATGCCCACTATTTGTTTTTATTGGGGCATGAAGTAAAAATAATAATGAATAATCCGGTTGCTTGGCGGCGGTTTTTGGCAAATTTATTAAAATACAAACCGAATTGGATGAGCGATTTTAAATTAAAAATAATTAGAACTCCAGAAATTAATGAAAAATATTTTTCAGAAGCTGATATTTTAATGATATCAACGTATAGGCATGCTAATTTAATTAAAAATTTTTCAAATAAATTTGGGAAAAAAGTTTATTTAATCCAGCATGATGAAAGATTGTACCATGGCAAATCCGATGAGGTAGCCGAGGCATATAAATTGCCTTTTAAATTTATCGCAGTGTCAACTTGGGTAAAAGAAAGATTGAAAAAAGATTTTAATCAGGACACCGAATTATTATTAAATACTTTGGATAAAAATATTTTTTATCCGCGAGAAATAAAAAGGAGTGATCGCGATATTAGAATTTTAATGCTCCATCATACGTATGAGTGGAAAGGCGCCAAAGAAGGCATGGAAATTATAAATGATTTAAAGAAAAAGCATAATAATATAAAATTAATTATGTATGGCGCACGCCAAGAAAACGTTGAATGCGATGAATATTATTATAAACCTTTTGGCAAAGAAACCGCGGAGTTATTTTCCGGATGTGATGTTTTTCTTTGCCCGTCATGGGACGAAGGTTTTGGCTTGCCGTCTTTAGAAGCTATGGCTTGCGGATGCGCTTTGGCAACTTACGATAACGGCGGTTCGCGCGATTTTGCGTTTCACAATAAGACCGCTTTAGTCGCTGAGAGGCGGAATAAAAAAGACTTGAAAGAAAAATTAGAATTATTAATTAAAAATAGCGGTTTAAGAAAGCAGATTGCGAAAAACGGCTGCCAGTTTGTTAAAGAAATGCCAACATGGAAAGAGCAAGCTAAAAAAATGGAATTAATTTTGCAAAAATTATTATAAATTTTTTATATGAAGCCAAAAGTCAGTATTATAATACCAACATGTAATCGCCCGAATTTAATTAAACGAGCCATTAATTCTGTTTTAAAGCAAACTTTTCAAGATTTTGAAATTATTATTGTTGACGATGGTTTTAAAGAAAGAGCCGAAAAGGTTGTTAAAAATATTAAAGATGAACGGATAAAATATATTCAGCATGAAGTTAATAAGGGCGGCGGGGCGGCTCGGAACACGGGAATTAAAGCAACGCAAGGCGAGTATATTGCTTTTTTGGATGATGATGACGAGTGGGTGCTAGAGAAGCTTGGGTTACAGATGTCTGCGTTGGAAAATACCACGGACGATGTTGGTTTTTGTTTTACGGCTGTTGAAAATATTTATGATGAAAGAACGGAAAGATCGCATATTCCGGAAGGAAAAGATGATTATCACAATCTTGCTCTTTCAAGTTTTAAAAAATTTTTGACTGTTACACTAGTAATTAAAAAAAATGTTTTTGATGAAATTGGTTTTTTTGATGAAAATTTACCTAGCCATCAAGAGGCCGAGCTAATGATAAGGGTAACTAAAAAATTTTTGGGTGTTGGTATTAATCAGCCATTAGTAAGGGTAAACATGAAAAGCGAGCATAGTCAAGTTGGTAAAAATTATGCAAGAAAAATTAATGGAGCGGAGTTGTTGATTAAAAAACATTTTGATAAGTACAAAGATAAGTCGGAAAAACTAGCTAAACATTATTTTCAATTAGGGATTTATTGTAGAGATAATAAAGAGATAAAAAAAGCAAGAAGATATTTTTTAAAGGCATGGAAATTGAATTATAAAGAAATAAGATATTTGTTTCATTTTTTTGTTAATATTGTTAAGTAATAAAATTAAAATTATTTTAATGAATATAAATAAAAATTTGAAAATTGATAACAGTGAAAGATGCTATCTTGATTATTCTAAGAAAAGAATAGTGAATGACCATATTGAAAGATATATGTTCGCGCAAAAATACGTTAAAGATAAAATTGTTTTGGATATAGCCTGCGGGGAGGGTTATGGAAGTGAAATGATTAAAAACGGAGGAGCAAAACAAGTTTACGGCTCTGATAATGATTCTAAAATAATAGAGCATGCGAGCAGTAAATATTCAGATATTAATTTTGAGGCGACGGATGCGGCAAAAACGTCTTACGCGAATAATATTTTTGATTTAATTATTTCTTTTGAAACTTGGCACCATTTGGATAATTATAGCGTTTTTATACCGGAAATGCATAGAATATTAAAATTAGGCGGAAAATTAATAATTTCCGTTCCTAATGAAAAAATAATATACCTAAATCCTTTTTTCCATGGTTATTTAACTAAATATTATCGAGTGAATTTTAATGTCAAAAAAATTAAAAAAATGATTAATGGTTTTTTTGAAGTAGAAGAAATATATGGGCAAAGATTTGTTAAAAAAGCCTATATAAACTTTTTTTCTAAATTAATTTTATCGGTTTTAAGTTTAGTAAATAAAAATTTAAAAGAAAGAATAAGCATTGCGTTTAAACTTGCTGATGGCGCTAAAGTAAAAAGGATGAAAAACGATAACGCCAGGTATATTATTTTTGTTTGTAAAAAAATTTAATAAATAAAAATGAACAAAATCAAAAAAAATAAAATAGCTTTTTTTATCGGAGCTTTTCCGGCAATTTCGGAATCTTGGTTTATTGAACAGTTAGCTGGCTTGATTGATATGGGCGCGAAAATTGATATTTTTTCATTTAAAAAAGGGGGCAAAGGCAATATTTCCGAGAAAGTGCAAAAATATGATTTAATTAACAAAACAACATATCTTGAATATCCAAATTCGTGGTTCAAAAGAATATCGATTGGTTTATATTTTTTCTTAAAGATAATTTTATTAAAACCTTCGGTTATTTTTAATTATTATATATATACTCGCTCCAACAAACAAAAATTTACTTTAAAATATTTATTTTGGATTGGACCGATAGTTAATAAAATTAATAATTATTATTTAATCCATTGTCATTTTGGCATGATTGGAAATAGATTTTTGATTATCAGGAAAATATTAAAACTTAAACAAAAAATTGTCGTTACTTTTTATGGGCAAGATTCAAGCAAGTATATTCAGCAAAAGGGTTTAAGAGTTTATGATAATTTAAAAAGAGAAAGCAGTTATTTTTTGTTGATGACACAGGAGATGAAGGAAAGATTTGTCAAACTTGAATTTCCTGTTGAAAAATTATTAGTTCATTATACAGGAGTTAATATGGATAATTATATTTTTAATTTTAAAACATTTAAGAGGCCTAATGTTTTTAGAATTATCACTGTGGGCAGATTTGTGGAAAAGAAAGGGCTGGAAGACGCGCTTAGAGCCATTAAAATTGCCGTAAAAGAATATAATAATATTGAATTGAATATTGTCGGAGGAGGAGAAAAAGAGTATAAAGATAAATTAATGAAAATGGTGTCTGAAATGGGGCTTGAGAAAAATGTAAAATTTTTAGGATTATTACCGCACCAAGAAACAATTAGTTTATTCAGAAAAATGCATGTTATGCTTCAAATGAGCAAGCGGGCGAAAAACGGGGATACGGACGACCTGCCTTTCGTGATTCTTGAATCACAAGCAAGCGGTTTGCCGGTAATAACAACCAGACATGTAGGCATACCCGATGGAATTTGTGATAAGAAAACCGGATATATTGTTCGCGAGGGGGATTATAATGAGGCATCTGAAAAAATCATGTATTTAATAAATAATCCCGAGTTATTACAAAATTTTAGCTATAGCGCCGCGAAGTTTGTTAAAAATAAGTTTGATTTAAAAAAATTAAATCAAAAACTGATTTTTTTATATAAATCCTTGTAATAAATAATTAATTTTAATAGTTATTACGCAAATGTTTAAATTGCTTATATCCAAAATTAAGATTCTTTGCGATACGCGTTATCTGGTAAAAAAAATAATGAGATTATTTATAGTTAATCAAGCGGCGATTGGCAATTATGAAACAATCGTTGATATTGGAGCGGGCAAGGCTCCATATAAAAAAATATTTAAATATAAGAAATATATAATTTGTGATGTTGAAAATAAGTATAATTTTGAGGATATAGTTATTATTAAGCCAAACGATATATTGCCGTTGAAAGATGATTATGCGGATTTAGCGCTGTCAACAGAAGTATTAGAACATGTAAAAGATATTGATTTGTTTTTATCCGAAATATACAGGATAATGAAGAGCGGCGGAAAACTGATTATGACTACTCCATTTTTGTGGCCGGTTCATGAAGCCCCAAATGATTACCGGCGGTTTACAAATTTTGGCATTAAACATCTGCTAACAAAAAAAGGGTTTAAGAATATAAAAATAATTCGCAGTAATGGGTTTTTATTTACTTTATGCCAATTGATAGTAATGAATTTAAAAGCGAGAATTTTTGTTCCAATTGTTATTGTATTTAATTTAATCGGAAGAATAATCTATAAAATAGAAAAAAATAAGAATTTGTATTTAATTAATTTTATTACCGCAACAAAATAATTTTATTGTATTTTGTTAGAATAATTGTTAACATAAATTTATGCATAAATCTATCCGAAAAATCAAACATTTTATTTTTTTATTAAAAAATAAAATGTTTGATTTAATTTTTTATAAAATTGCGCAAATGTTAAATATTAAGATGTTGCCGCCTCTCCCAAATTGGCTGGTGATTGAACCCAATAATACTTGTAATTTAAATTGCATAACTTGTCCTACCGGCAACAAAACGCTTGGTCGGCCGCCTCGTTTAATGTCAATTGAAGAATTTAAATCAATAGTAGATCAGGTTTATGGTTATGTGGGCAAAATAGTATTATTTAATTATGGCGAACCATTTTTAAATAAAGACATTTTTAAAATGATAAAATACGCAACCCGAAAAAAAATTTTAGTAAAGGTAAGCACAAATGGAATGGTTACTAATAATAAAGAAATTTGCAAAAAAATTATTGAAAGCGGTTTACAGCGCTTAATAATATGTATTGATGGTCTGGATGATGAAACAATTAACATATCAAGGCCGGGGGCAAAAATAAAAAATATTTTAGAGAGTTTTGAATATATGCGTAACGCGAAAAGAGAATTAAAATCTAAGCTGCCAAGAGTTGAGATGCAATATATCGTAATGAAGCATAATGAATCCCAAAAAGAAGAAATAAAAAAATTGGCAAAAAAATATAATGTTGATGTTTTTTCGGAAAAAACAATCGGGCTTGATGTAAGAGAGAAAAATTTTGATAAAATGGCAAAAATGTTATTGCCGGAGAATGAAAGCAGCTCCAGATATTTTAGGGATGAAAATGGCAAGGCAAGATTAAAAGGGGATGTAATGAACAATTGTGAGATAATAAAAAATTCGTCTGTTATTAATTCCGATGGTTCAGTTGTTCCGTGTTGTTATGATTTGTTTTCAGAACATGTGATGGGTAATGTAAATAATGAGAGTTTAAAAAGCATATGGAAAGGCGAAAAGTATAAAAAATTTAGAGTGGCTGTTAAAAGTAATAGAAAATTTATATCAATGTGCGGTATTTGCCCGGAGGGGAGAGTAAAAGCTTCGGACAAAAAATGTATTTAATATGTATAATTAATTTTAATATAAATTTGTAAAAGTTATGAAAACATTTTTTTTTGGCGAACCCAATATAGGCAAGGATGAAATTGATGAAATTTCTAAAGTAATCAAATCAAACTGGATTGGTTATGGGAAAAAAAGCATAGAATTTGAAAATAAATTATTAAGATATATCGGAGCCAAGGCCGGCGTTGCTTTGAGTTCTTGTACAGCTGCTCTTCATTTATCGTTGATTTTAAATGGAGTTAAAGAAGGAGATGAAATAATTACAACTTCTTTTACTTTCGCGGCTACTTCAAATGTGATTGTCCAGATGCGGGCTAAACCGGTTTTTGTTGATATTAACAAAAAAACGCTTAATATTGACGAAGATTTGGTAGAGGAAAAAATCAACAAAAAAACAAAAGGAATTATTGTTGTTCATTTTGGCGGCTTGCCGTGTAATATGAATAAAATAAATAAAATTGCCAAGAAATATAAGCTGTTTGTTATTGAAGATGCGGCGCATGCTTTTGGCGCTGAAATCAACGCAAAAATGATAGGTAACTCCAATAATTTAACATGTTTTAGTTTTTATGCAAACAAAAATTTAACTACGATTGAAGGAGGTTTTTTGTGTTGTAATGACATAAAAAAAATTGAGCGGGCAAAAATTTTACGTTTACACGGATTGGATAATAATGCATGGAAAAGATATAAAGAAAAAAGCAACTTATCTTTTGAGGTGATTGAATTGGGGTATAAATACAACATTACTGATATTCAATCCGCATTTGGATTGTCGCAATTAAAAAAATTCAAAACTTCGCTTAAATTAAGACAAAAAAGAGCAACGCTTTATGATAATATTTTGTCGGATATTAGAGAAATTGAATTACAGCCTAAGTTTGATTTAAATATAAAGCACGCATTTCATTTATACGCTATCGTGATTAAACCCAATAAATTTCGCGTTAAGCGCGATGAAATTGTTTATGAATTAAGAAGAAACGGCGTGTTTGCAGTTGTGCATTATAAGCCGTTGCATTTGCATAAATTTTATAAAGAAAAATTTGGATACAAAAAGGGAGACTTTAAAAATACGGAAATAGTTGGTGATAATATTTTTACTTTACCGTTATTGCCGCAAGTTAGCCTACAAAATTCAAAAAAAATTGCCCTTGTCGCGAAAAAAATATTACAAAAATATCAAAAATAAAATTTTATAGTTTTAGCATTTTATAATATTAAGTTAACAATTACCTATGATTAAAACAAAGACGGAGATTTTCGTTAAACTAAAAAACTATTGCCAAAAACACAAAGAAGATAGATTGTATTTTACAAAAAGTCGCGCACCTTTTTACGAACTGGCAGGAAAATATTTGCCTAACGATAAAAATGCAATTGTGGCAGATATTGGATGTTCAGATTGTTCTTTTGCAAGATTTTTAGAGTTAGATGAAAAATATACTAATTTTTATAATCTTGATAAAGTTGATGATATTATTAATAGTTATCCCAACGCGCGCAATTATCTTGCGCCGGAAAGACTTCCATTTGACAATAATACAGTAAGCTATATTCATTGCAGTCATTTAATAGAACATTTAAATATAGATGATGCGTATGAATTAGTAAGAGAAATGAATCGCGTTTTAAAGAAAGACGGTATATTGGTTATATCCGCCCCTTTGTTCAATAGACTGTTTTTTGAGCACCCTTTTCACGTTAAAATTTACAGCCCTTTATTTTTCCAGTTATGCTTGGTTGATCGTAAAAATATTGGATATGAAGGAGCGGAAGGCGACATAATTTCCAAAAAATATAAAATAGAGAAAGTTGTTTATCGCTATGCGCAGACTTCGGTTGAGAGGCTTTGGTATTCTGATTATTGCATAATTGAGTTTTTTATTAAAGCGTATTTACGTTTATTACGTTTCCTTAAATTTCGTAAATTTCATAGAGATGCTTACACAATGGTACTTAAAAAAATGGGGGAATGAGCATTTGATTTATATTTTTTTAAAAAGATAATATAGCAATAAATTATTAATAATAGAAGACGCTAGCAAAGCAATGATGGCGCCCCATATTCCGTAGATTGGCAAAAGGCAAGCCAAGAGGATAATTTTAAGCGCGGGACCGAAAATATTTATAATATATAGGCTTTTTTGTTTAACCTTGGCAACCAAGGGGTGAGCCAGTAATCTCAAGGGGAATAATAACAAAGTCAAAGAAAAAAGCCATGAGTATTTTACAGAGTCCGTATATCCGCTAAAAAATATTTTATAAAAATATGTGGAAAGCAGGATATATATAATAATAATCGCGATTAAAATAACCATGAATTTTAATATTTTAATCGGCAGAGTTTTTTTGGTTATGTTTACATCTTGACCGGATATTTTAGGGAAAGCCATTATAGATATGGATTTTAAAAATGACTGAATTTGCGTAATCGGTATTGTGGCAAACGAGTATATTGCCAGTTGAGCCGGACCTAAAAAATGCCACATTAATATTTTATCAAATTGATCGGCAATCAAGCCTAAAACGCTCATAAAACTTAAATGTTTTCCAAAAGAAATCGTTTTTGGATCTTCTTTGTCGTTGGGGTGGTATTTTTTATACGTTCTGATTAGCAAAATAAATTTTATTAAGAGATTGGCGAAAAAGTAAGCGAAAACAATAAGAATAATATTCGGGTATATTAATAATACGGCAAGAATAAAAATGGCAACTGTTATTTGGCTGATTACGCTGTATTGGCTTAAAGTTTTAAATAATTTTCTTCCTTCTAAAAAAGGGCTGTAAACTATGGAATTTATTAACGGAGAAAATAACGCTGCAAAAAGAAAACTAATGCCAAGCGTATTGTTTTCATTGATAAAATAATAAGCGGAAACAATTAATCCGGCAGCAAGCCCCAAAAGGCTCCATTTCATTTTTATTTTTATTACTTTTTTTAATGAGCCTTCGTAGCCGTTAATTATGCTTCTAGCCAAAGATATGTCCATGCCGGTTAGCGCTGTTATCCCAAAAAGGCTTGATATGGATAATATGTATTTATATTGTCCATATGTTTCTTGAGGGAGAAGATTCGCGTACGCGATAGCCAAGGCAAACGCGGTAAAACTCCCAACTATCTTACTCCCGGTCAGCCAAAAACCGCCTTTTGCCAAATAAACCATATCGGTTTTGGTCCATTTCTCGGAAAGGCGGAGGAGCTTGTAGGTTTTTTGTTTTAGGCTGTTTGGCATTAAATCTATTTTTAAACTTTATAACTCCAATTTAGCAGTATTTTTGGAGTTTGTCATGCCATTTTTACATATTTTATAGGTTTTTTGTTTTAGATCGTTTAGCATTAATATTTATCGGAAATTATTTTTTTGTATTTGCGTTTTCAGGCAATGATGATAGCCATTGGTCAGCTGTTGCAACTAATATTTTATTATCATTATTTTTTTGTATTCTGTAAATATTTTGCTTATTTACTAATTGTATTGCCGGTATATTCAGTATATTTTGAAAATTAATTAATGATTTTGATATTTTTGTGTCTGAATTTTTTGTTTCTATAAGCATAATCGGAGCGTTATTGTTGCTAATCGCAAAATCAACCTCTTCTTTCTCTTTATTTCTTATATAATGAAGTTTAAAATTTCCATATCCGGATTCATTCCAGTAATGGATTATCCTGTATAATTCTACCGCAACCATGTTTTCAAATCTTTCTCCCTCTTCTTGGATTATAGGATAATTAAAAAGGTATATTTTTTTTTCTTTGGTTATCGCACGCGATATTTTTTTTGTCCACGGAGATAATTTAAAAGTTAAATATGTTGTATCAAATAGATTGAGCCAATCTTGCGCTGTTTTATTGGCAATTTGTATATCGTTGGCTAAGTTGTTTACGGAAATCGGACTGCCGACTTTTGAGGGGAGCAATGAGAATAATATTTCCACATTGTTTACATTTTTAATGTTTGATATATCTCTAATATCTTCGCGTATAATTTGATTTGTATAATTTTTCGTCCATTTTGTCCAAAATGTTTTTTTGTTTTTCGCAAACGGTTCGGGAAATCCGCTTAATTCAAATAATTTTTTCCAATTTTTGCGTGTTGTTGCCAGGTTGTTAATTTGAAAATTACTAATAGGGTCTTTAATAAAATTGGAAAATAGCCTTTTTTTTGCGCTTAATTCCGAAATAGTGAATGGAAATAAATGGAACATTAAATATCTGCCAGCCAAAGAATCTCCTCCTTTTTGATAAGTGTCCAGCCGTCCGCTTCCTGAAATCAAGAATAGGTATTCTTGAAAAAATTCGTCATAAATTCCTTTTAAATAATTTTTCCAATTTTTATATTTATGTATTTCATCAAAAATAATAAATGGCTTTGAATTGTCAATTCTGTTTATGTTTTCAAAAAATGTAGGGTTTTTTATTAGAATTTTTTTATTAGACAATATATCCCAATTAAAATAAAAATTATTTTTAAAATTTTGCGCGATTTCTTTGGTTAATGTTGTTTTTCCAGCTTGTCTCGGACCAGCTAAAAAAACCATCTCTTTTTCTTGAGATTGCTCCTTCCATAGGCTTAAATAGGATTTTCTTTTTATATTTTTCATGTCTTAATCGTATCACTAAACTTTAAAAAAGTCAAGACTTTTTGGGAATATAGTTTAAAAAAGTCGCTAAAGTTTTTGCGATTTACGGATTTTTAGAGACGTAAAAGAATTTTTTGTTAATAGCCGTTTGTTTTATTTTTTCTGTCTGCATGTTTTTTGTTTTATGTTGTAAAACGAATAAAAAGCCAAGATAATCATTAACGGAATTATAGGCAAAGTGTAGCGCGGATAGGGATGCAGTACGACGTGCAATGCCCATGAGTATAAGATAACCAGCCATAATATTGTTATATTTGTTTTGCGGTAAAAGCGAATAGACAGAAAAAATAAAGCTAGCAAAATATAAAATTCTATTTTATAGGCAATGATTAAAATATTTGCTTTGGGGTGGTTTTTTATTACATCTTCAGCTTGAGTGCCATTGGCGCCTGACTCCCAAAAACGATAAATATTTTTTAATTTTATTGATATAATTTTAGAAGCGGTAACCTTTGCCTCAGGTTCATACCCGGGAGTTTTATAATGCGCCCACTCATAAATATAGGTTTTATTATCATCATTATATATTTCCGTTAAGGTGGATGTAACCGGAGTAAATACTCCGGTTTTGCTTGTCGCGAAAACAGTCCATGGAAGGATTGTAAGAATATATATGGCTATAACAAAAATTATTTTTTTAAAATAATTATTTTTGATAATCGGTTTTTTCTTTATTAAAAGAATAAAAATAAAAAATCCAAATAGCCAAAAAAGGAGAAGCAGGCTGGTTGGGCGAGTTAAAGCGCTAAGTCCTGATATCGCGCCCAAAATAATAATATTTTTAGTATTGGGGTTTTGCCAGAATTTAAGCAAGAAATAAATTGACCAAGTCAATAGAAAAGTAAATAATATTTCCGTCATTATTTGATTGGCATATACGCTAAAGTATGGCCAAAAAACAATAATTAAAGCAGGCAGAAACGATTGCAGGCGTGATAATTTTAAGAATTTATAACTGATTAAAAAAACCGCATAACTGATTCCGCTAAGCAAAATAAATTGGCAAAAATAAAATATATTATAATTCTGCCCGAATATTTTAAAAACTAAAGCCAAAAAAAACGGCAGACCGGGTGGTAATAAAATATCACCAACGATTGGATATGTGTTGCTATTTACCAAACTTAGAGCCGCCTCATTATACTTAGGCCCGTCGCCAGCCAATGGGTTTGCAAGAAATTTAACCGTAATTAATCCTATTATAGAAGTTAGCAGGAGGATTGTTAGGTAGTAGTATAGAGTTGGGGTGTTTGGTGTTTTTTTCATTTTTTATTTAAAAATCCAAGTACGTAATACAAGAAATCTTATTAATCCCAAAAAGACAATATTGCAAATAATTGCTAGTAAATAATGTATGTTCAAATATTCTATTAATAAATTAAAGAAAATATTATTTATAAACCAAAAAATTATCAAGTAAATGCAAAATTTTAATATCCTTTTTTTATTAGATTGAGTATCAAATACAAATTTTGTGTAGATAAAGTAGGTGCTGATATAAATAATTGTTATTGAGATAAAATAGGAAAATATTTTTGAGCATCTCAATATTTCTACAAAAAATAAAGTAGATAAAAATAAAAAAATATAGCCAAAAATTGTTACCAAGCCATATTTTAATAAATTTGCAAACATATATTCTACGCTAAATAGTTGGGTTATAATATTTTTTTTGCGGTATAGAATTGTCTAATACCCAATTCTTTTATTGGTGTATTTTGAAATATGTTAATTATTTTTTCTCCAAATTGTTGCAAAAATTTTGGTCCGGCAGGAATTAATAAAGTACCACTATGTTCAATGATTTTAAATCGAGCATTTTTTAATAGATTTTTTACTTCTTTTGACGGCATAAATCGATGCGGACCCTCTCCGTGATTTTCAAAAAATAATTCATAAATTTTTAAAGGAATTTCAGCTGTTTTTGGTGGAAGACTCATTACTAACGTTCCTCCTGGTTTTAGTACTCGATAAAATTCTGTTATTAATTTTTTTGGATTTGGTGAATGTTCAAGAGTCTCTAATGATAAAATTGCATCAAAATAATTAGTGTCAAATTGTAAATTTTGTAAATCTGTAATCATTAATTTTTCATTTGGATATTTTTTTTGGGTAATTTTAATCATTTCTGGAGATACCTCAAGATTATATAAATTAATTTTTGGATATTCTTTTTTTAGGTATGAAATAGCATTTCCCGTTCTTGACCAAATGTTTAAAATTTTCTCTTCTTTATTTTTATTTATGTTAAGGCGATTAACACTCTTGACAAATCTTTGGTAATGAGAGTCTCCTATTTTACTATTTATCCTGTCGTATTCGCTTGCAACATTATCCCAAAATTTTTTTACTTCTTCAATTGTAAAATTATTTTTCATAAGACGTTATTTTAAATTTTAAATTTTTTATATTATTTTTTTTAGTAGATTTTGTTCTTTTTTTCCATATATTCCTAGCCTGTATAAAAATTTTTCCAGTTATTGCTGGAGGTATTATTTCAAGCAGGTAAATAATGACCTTGGATCGAAATATTTTAAATAAAATTATTAATAGAAGTTCAAATCTTTTTCTTCCTGCTGGAATATTAGTTGGTTTATAGCCATAATCCGGCGCTGGCAATCCATCTTTTTTTCTTTTTGCAATTCGTATAAATGAACCTCGTTTTTTAAAATCAAGACCATGCGAATGCATTTTAATTAGTTCATCTTCTGATATTTCGTTTAAAGAGAGCAATTCTTTATTTTTTATTTCATTTAGTAAAGATTCCCCCTTGTTATTTCTGCTGATAATAACCGACCATCCTTCACCTCTTTTTTCATAAACAGGAGCCCAGGCATCACCAACCGATATATCGGCTAGTTCGCTCATATAGTCGACTTGATAAAATGAATATTTAGTTATATGGGATGGTATTAAGTAATTCGCATAAAATTTTGGAATAGATATAATTTTGTTATTTATTAAATCTATTTTCATATGTCCCGGCCATTCTCCGTCTCTAAATTTTAAAGATTTTATTTGATCTAAATTTTTTATTCCATGTGCCTTAAGAAAACTCTTTATTGCGTTAAATTTTATAGTATTTCCATGAAAAATACCTAAGATATAATTGATATTTTTTACCGTTTCATGGTTTATTATTTGCAATTTTCTTATTGCTGCTATTTGTTCTGGTAGCCCAGTGTATGATAGAGATTTATATTTTCCGGGAAGTTCTGCAAGAATTTGATTTATCGGAGTGACCGTGTATTTGCTTTGCGCGCCGGAAATAATATCATCAATTGAATTCGCGATAATTGGTTTTGCTAAGTACGGCTTGTCTTTTCTCATTTTAGTCGTTATCGCACCATTAATTTTGTTGTTTTCAAATAAATATTTTTGTATTCCCGTTATGACACCTCCAGAAGAAGCATTTTTTCTAATATTTTTATTATTATAATGACCTACATATATTTTTTTGTAGTTTCCGATTAACCAATTTTTTGGCAATTTTCCAAAAACCTCCTTATTTAATAAGGGATAATTTAAATATCTATCGCAACAAGCGCTATATGCTACCTCGGGTACATCATCATCTGAGATTTTTTCTATTTTATAATTTCCTTGATTTTCTTTGAATTTTAATATTCCTTTTGATAAACCAACAATAGTACCAGAGCATGAAAATAAATCAGTATTTATTATTTCATTTTTAATTTTTTTCCACCACATTTAATATATTACAATTTCATTTCACGACGTATAGAGGCAAGCTGATCCGCTATTAATCCGATAAAAAAGAAAAGAATTGCATTTATGAATAAAATTAGAGTGCTTTCGCTCAAATTAAAATTATATATAAAAAAATCAACGCTTAATGAAATTAGCATTGCGAAAAAGATAATAATTGATGTTGGCAAAAATATTTTTAATGGAGAAAAAAGCATAATTATTCTAAAAATTAAATTTATTGCTTTAAATCCATCTATTATTTTTACGCTACTTTTCCCTTGGCGAATTTTTACGTCAATTGGAACATATTTTACATTTAACCCTTGTTTTAAAAATGCAAGTGTTATTGTCGTGCTTAATGAAAAACTGTCAGGGTATAAATGCAAGAATTTATTAAAATATTTTTTCTTTACTATTCTTAATCCAGAATTAAGGTCTGCAATTTTAAAATTTACTAAATAATTAGCTATTAAATTAATTATTTTTTTCCCTGGTTGACGCCATAGTGGACCATTGTATTTATTACGGCTACCTATTATCATTTCATAATTTTTTGAATATTTTAATAATTTTTCAAGATTTTTCGGCGTATGTTGATCGTCGCCGTCATAGAATATTAAATATTCGCCGTTTGAATATTTTGCACCCAATTTTAACGAAGAGCCATATCCTTTGTTGTATGGATTTTGAAGAAAATTATAATTTTTAATATCCAATTTTTTTAAAATGGTTGCAGTTTTGTCTGTTGAGCCATCATCGATAACAATTATTTCGTAATTATTTGGCATTTTTTTTTCCAAGAATAATGACAAATTAGCAACAACTATCTTTATGGCTTTTTCTTCATTAAAACAAGGAACTATTACGCTATATTTTATCATAAATAGAGATTTTAAATAATCAATTAAATAATATATTAATTATATATTTTCTATATAATTATTGCAATAGAATATTTAATTTTGTAAAAAATTAAAAGCATGTTATTATAAAATTATAATAATTAAGGAGGGGTAATGATTGCTTTCTCGTAAAGCAATCATTATTTTTTAAAAATTTATGCCAAGAGCATCTAAGTTTTTGTTAATACCTATTTCAGGTATTTTTTTATTTTTTTTCGGGTTGAATGTTGATTATGTTTCAGCGTCTTTAAGCGACGGTTTGGTTGGTCATTGGAATCTTGATAATGGAGAAACTATAGATTATTCAGGAAGGGGTAACAATTTAATTAACAATAATGCGATAAGCGCAAAAGGAGTATTTGGTATAGATGATACTGCTTTTGATTTCGAAAATGCCAATTCAAGCTATTTGTATATAGCAGATGATGACTATAATGGACTTGATGTTGTTGGTGATATGAGTGTGTCAACTTGGGTTAACTTTAAATCGCTACCTAATAGCAGATATGTTATTGTAGCTAAATATAATGAGAACATTGCTGAAAGATCCTATTTTTATTCTTTACAAAATGATGGTATGGAATTTAAGCTACAAGCAATATTGTCCGCAGACGGAGTCGGTAATACTGTTCATTTACTTTCACCTTCGCATTTAATGGCAACAAGTACTTGGTATCATTTTATTTGGGTTTATAATTCAACTGAGAGAACGGTAAATTTTTTTGTTGATGGAATAAATATTGGCGAAGCAAGCGGGGCACCAAATTCTTTGTATAACTCAAATGTAACTTTTCAAATTGGAGGATATGCTCGTAAATGGCCAGCTTTTTATTTCGACGGCTCCATAGACGAAGTCCGAATCTACAACAGAGTCTTATCCGAAGAAGAAATAGATGAGCTGTATAATCAATTTAACTCGCCGCCGCAGCCTGAAGATTTTTCTTTTGTTCATATGACAGATCCGCATATCGGAAGTAGTTGGATTCCGGGGCATAAGTGGTATGAAGAATTGTCTTATCCGCGTTTTACAGATGGATTATATGAAATTGGACAGCTGGAAGAAAAGCCTGATTTTATTTTGATGGGCGGGGATTTAGTTGAGTATGCTGAGTCAAGATGGCTTGGAGATTATCAGTCAATGATAGATAGTTTTACGGCGCAAACAAGTATTCCGGTTTATGCAGTACCGGGAAACCATGATCGTTATATGTGGGCTACCGGCAGCGCTCTTTGCGGATTATCAGATGGTTTTAATTGTGATGATAAATTAGCAGAGTATAAAAATCAAATTAATATTCCCGGGCAAGGGCTTGATGAAAATAATTATTTAAATCCAGACAACCCGCTTGATTATCGGTTTACGCATAAGGGCATACAATTTATCGGTCTTGATACGGGAGCGGATTATATACCGGATTTTGAAATTAGGGATTTGTTTGTCAAAGTATCCGGCGATAAAGGCATAGAAGGAGACGGGCTTACAGATGAGCAAATGTCGGCTTTGGAAAATTTAGATTTAGAAACACCGAAAATTATTTTTATGCACCATCCGGTTTTAAGCGGCGGAAAAGATTATTGTTATGACAGTGAATGTCCGCAAAGCGTTTTGGAAGACGCGTCATTCGTAAATAATTATGACGAGTTTTTTAATTGGGCGGTAAGTTCAAATTTGCAATTAGCTTTAACCGGCCATACTCATCGGGCGGAAGTTTATGATGAGCATGATCGCCAATATGATAATATTGCCAAGGCGAAAAAACGCCCTTTATTTATTCAAACCCAAAGCGCTACACATGATAGCTCTATCGACCATGGTTATCGTTTGGTGGATGTTGAAAGCGGTGCGGTTAATCCTCAAAACGCTTCCAGCACTAAAAATTATATTAAATTAATCAGCCAATTAGAAACCGAAAGTAATCATGAATTTCGTTTATATGATTCTGAAGATGATTTAAAATATGTTAAAGTCGGCGATATAGATGGATTGTCAGCGCCGTTTTTTATTGCCTCAAGTTCAAAAAGAATATTGTTGTATGGCTTGGATGAAAATCGTATAAAATTGCAGGTATGGCAAAAGGATGTTAACGACAAGAATTTTGGTTTAAATACTAAAATAGAAGGAGTTGTTTTGGATGATGTTGATTATGAAAATGATTTTGGGTATCGCATTGGCAATATTTTTAAGCGCGATTTTGTTAATTTTCATTTGGAAAATAAGCTGGCGATGTTAAACGTAAAAAATATATCGTTTGAAGATAGCAATAAATATCAATTTGCTATAAATTGGGATGATTTAATTGAAACAGAAGATATTAATAACTTAGAAGTAATGAATGATTTTGATCAAAATTCAGGAGAGATTTTGCAATTAAAAAAACTTAAATATTCTATTATTGCCAAGCTTTTTTCTCCGGCAGAATTAGTTATAATTGATAATGACACAGGCAGCAGCACAGGAATTGTTAATCATGGATCAATTGAAGAGATTGATTATTCTTTGAGCGATGAAGCGCGCGAACGAGTATTGATTTATGATGGCGAGGATTTAGCTGGCAAAAATTTTATTTATCGCGTGCGGGGACTGGAAGATATTTACGGCTCAGGCGATAATGATTTTAGCTTGAAAATTGTTTATCGCATTGATGATGAAAATGAGGAAGAAATAAAAGAAGTAAATATAATCGGCATGCCGATTAACGCTTCAACAACTTATCAATTTTATGTTGATTGGGAGAATTTGTCAGATACTGGCGGCGTTATTATGGAAATTGACGAAGACGGGGATGGAATTTTTGAAATTAGAGTTGAATTGGGGCAAGAAATTAATTCTGATAATCCTTATTGTTTAAGAATAAAAATGATTTTTGATTTGGAAGAAGAACTTGGAACGCAAGCAGATGAAAAAATTAATTTTATAATAGGCTTGATTAAAAAAAGCATAAATCCGGAGTGGTGGGACGGAGAGCATAAGCTGAATCAAGAAAATGGCGATAATGTATTTAAAACTGATTTAATAACAGTTCAAAAATTAAGATTGTTTTTAAGATTGGATTCTGTTTTTAGCGATAAAAAATATATTCCGGAATTTATTGAAGATAAATTTGAATTGCCAGAAGATGTGAGAGCGGTTTTTGAGGATGTTTTGAACGGCTTATTAAATTCAGACATAACTTTGGTGCAATCGGCTGTAAATAGTTTTACGGAGGAAGTTGATTCCAAAAAAGATGAGAAAATATTAAAAAACGCAGAAAAGAAATTGGAAAAAGCTGATCAATTATTGCATGATGAAAAAATACAAGTTGTGCAGTTTTGCCAACAGGCGTGGAGAGCGGTTAATTTTTAAAATATATTGCATATTTTTTTAATTTAATATATTATTATATTAAGCTTATATTGGTAAGCCTAAAAAACTATAATTTTCCGAAGCGAGGTGAAAATCCTCCGCTGTCCCGCAGCTGTGATGTTTGTCTACAATAGACAAGCTAAGCCAGAACGAGTTGATTATAGCTTAATTAATTAATAAAACTCTTCGAGGATTGAGAGTTGGTTTTTAAACTAATTAGTTTCAAGCCATCTTTCCCTTTTTTAGAGGGAATTTTTTTTATGAAAAAAAAGAATTTAAGCGTTATTATGTTATTAATTTTTATGATTTTTTTGTTAAGGCCGGTTTTTTCAATTGCCGGAGTAGATGACGCGATTACGTATTTAAAAGCGCAGGCTCAGGATTCTTGGATTACCCAGGCGTTAGCTGCGGCCGGTGAAACAACAATTGCGAATGATCACTTAAAAAGCGTATCCGGTACCTTAGCAACGGATTACGCTAAAGCGATATTGGCAGTAGCGACCATAGGCGAAGATCCGGCTGCGTTTGGGAATATTGACTATGTCGCAAAATTAAAAACTTATTACGCGAATAATCAGATGGGTGATGATGGATTGATAAATGATGATATGTGGTCAATATTGGCTTTAGCGTCAATCGGAGAAGGAGCCTCTAACGAAGCCTTAAAAGCAAAAGATTTTATTTTGGATAACCAGAACGCGGATGGCGGCTGGGGTTATAGCGTTGGCGGAGATAGCGACACCAATGACACGGCAGCGGCAATAATTTCTCTTTTGGAAGCAGGAGTAAGCGAAACAGACGCTGTAATTATTAATGCTGTTTCTTTTCTCAGATCTGTTCAAAATGCGGATGGCGGCTTTGGCTGGACTCAAGGCTCAAATTCTGATTCCGGGTCAGACGCTTGGGTAATTTGCGCGCTGAACAAATTAAGTGTACAGCCTGCCAGTTGGGAAAAAAACGGGCACAATCCGGTTTCGCATTTGGAATCCTTGCAAGACACGGACGGCGGATATTGGTGGGTTGCGCCCGGCGCATCAGATTATAATAATAAGGCTATGACTACTTACGCTGTCATAGCCTTGAGCGGCAAGAGTTTTCCTGTTGCTTATTATTTAGGAGATTCATTGCCTGCTCCGGGCGAATATAGATTGCGTGTTGAAGGGGAGTTGAGCGCTATTTGTGATATTTCAATATACGGGGATAATGCGCTTGATTTGCTTATTAACGCGGCCGATGAATGCGCTTATACTTATAATATTGAAGATACGTCGTATGGACCTTATTTAAATCAAATAAATAATGAAGCGGCAGAAGGGATGAATGGCTGGCTTTATTTCGTGAATTCCGTATCACCAACAGTGGGTTCCGCTGATTATGATTTAAGCGAAGGCGATGAAGTGTTATTTTATTATGGAGAATGGGGATGGAGTCCTGTTAGGCTTGTTATTGATAAAGAAATTATTGATTCCGGACAAAGCGTGAACGCGGCAGCAGAATATTTTCAGGATTCGCAGTGGAAAGCATTAGAGGGCGCGGTAATCAAAGGCGGCTCAGAGAATTATATTGCCGATTCCGCAGGTACTGTTATTATTACGCTTCCGGATGGTTTTTATTCTCTATATGCAGAGAAAGACGGTTTTGTTCGTTCAAATACTGAAGATTTAACGGTTGGAGACGGAATCGCGCAAAATATCAGCATGACTATTGAAATTGAACAAGGCGCAATACCAAATGTGGCCAGTGAGTCGCTAATTTTTGAAGTGAGTCCGGGACAATTGGATTTTGGAAAGACACAGCCGGGACAAGCTAGTGTTCAAACCGTAATTTTATCCAATTCGGGAACAGTAAGTCTGGATATTACAGCGCTTGTGAACGGCGATCAGGTGTTTATTGATAATACTAAAATTAATAATAATCCTTGGAATCAATACCAGGAAAATCTTGAAGGAAGCGCTAATAAAGAGACCGAGGTAAACGTTGCCATACCTGAGAATTATACCGGTTCCGGAGTTAAAATCGGCGAGCTGATTTTTTGGGCAATGCCGAAATAGGCGCCAAGCATCGGGTGCTTTTAAGCAGGATGATATGAAAAAATTATTGTTAAATTTATTACTGATTATCAGCATATTGCTGCCGTTTTTTGGCGCGCGCGCGGCTGGTGTCAGCGTAAAACCTAAAGAATTAAATGTTAACGCGCAATTTGGAAAGGTTGTTGAAGCGGCGGTTTTGATAACAAATGTCGGAGATGAACCAGTGCTTTATCAAGTATATTCGGATTTATATCAAAAAAATATAGTTATCAGCCCAACTGATTTTCAATTGGAAGCAGGCGGCAGTCGGGAAGTAGCGATAAAAACGAAAATGTGGCGGAACGGAAAGTACGATTTTAATTTGTCAGTTGTCGCTCGTCCTTTAAATGCTTCCGGCTTGATAGCGGCTACGGGCGTTAAAATACCGATCAAACTCACTGTTTCAGGATGGTATTTTTGGGGTTTAGCCGCGCTAATGCTGTTTGTTGTTTTTGTGATAATTTTTCACCTCCCCATCTGCCGAAAAACCGTAGCGATTGTTTTTAGAAAAATCGCAAAGTCAAGGTAGGGGGAGCGGTTTTTTATGTAATAGAGATCGTATTGTATTTTTTTTAAAGTGTCTTCCAAAGTCGGGGAATGGTATTCATTGACTTGCGCCCAGCCGGAAAGTCCGGGTTTAACCAGCAGTCTTTCTTGGTAAAAAGGAATTTTCTCTTTTAAGCCCTTGATTAATTCCGGACGTTCCGGGCGCGGTCCGATAAAACTCATTTCGCCTTTCAGGATATTTATTAATTGCGGTAATTCATCAATTCTGGTACGTCGCGTAAATTTTCCGAATTTGGTAACGCGCGGATCGTTTGTTTCGGTAATGCGGCCATCATTGTTTTCTTCGCGCATAGACCGGAATTTGATTAAATTAAAAATTTTGTTATTTTTTCCCAGTCTTTTGCTAAGAAAAAAAATATTACCCTTGCTTTCAATTTTAATTATTAGCGCGATAATAATCCAAAAAGGCATGCTGATAATTAAAAGAATTAAAGCTAGTATAATATCATAAAATCTTTTTAAAATGTTAAACCATTTTTTTTTGCCAACGCTGAGATTTTCCAAAAACCACATTTGGTTAATGGCTTCAATCGGAATTTTTCCAGTGATGGTTTCGTAAAAATTCGGCAAGCTGATGATGTTTATATTAAGCGGCAAGCAGGCAAACAAAGAATTTCTCAGTTCTCCGGATTGATGCGGGTCTGATGCCAGAATGATTGTTGATATTTTTTGCTGAGCAATAATTTTGTTCAGCTTTTTTGTATCGCTGGTTGTTATGATGCCGTGGATTTTATCAATTAAATTATCACCTACGATTAAAGCGACGCTAAGCCCCAGATGCGGTCTTTTGTTAAGGTAATGTATAAGTTCCTTTACTTGGTTGTTGCATCCGATAAACGCGATTTTTTCTTTGGCAAGGCGTGAAACTAAAAGCCAATTAAATATTCTGCGCCAAAGAAAAAATAAGACAAGAAAAACAAAAAAATGAATTATCAGATTTGTTTTCGGAGCAATTGCTATTGCCGGATTAATATAGAAATACACAGCGCTTAAAAGTCCGGCAATACTGATTGAACGGACAGTGATTTGAAAAAATTTGGCGTTATTAACCGCTAGATGTAGATTATACAAATCGGAAATATAGAAAATAAGCAGCCAAAAAAGAAAAACCGTTGTAAAGGGCAATAAATGATTTTCCCAGTCAACAGCTTCAATAGCGCCTAAATTGCGAATATGCAAGGTTAAATATAGCGCGATATAAAGAACCGCGATATCGCCGAATAGAAGAATGATTTTTTTTAATTTGTTGTTCATTAATTTAAATTTAGCAGATTTTTAGGGAAAATTCAAGGTGATTTTTATATGGTTTTTAAATTTTTTGTTTTGCAATAAATTCGTTTATCAGTCTTTAGCGAAATGCAGGCATGCGGGTTGATGAGCGGGCTGATTTTTTTGACTTTTTCCGTATTTTTTGTTAGAATATAACTAATAAGTTTAGAAAAACAGATCAACTAAATTCGTTTGAGTTGGTTAATTATCATTATTTATGTTATGATTGAGATAAATAATAAAACAAAAGCAAAAATAGACATAAAATTAATTAAAAAAATTACAGAGAAATTTTTTGCTTATTATAAAATTAAAAATAAAGACGTGTCAATCGCTTTTGTCGGAGACAGAATGATGACTCGCTTAAATAACAAATATCGCGGTAAAAACAAATTTACGGATATTTTATCTTTTCGGGGCGAGGGAGATGATTTCGGCGAAATTATAATAGATTACGCCCAAATAAAAAGGCAGGCCGGAAAATTTTCCAAATCAATCAAGGATGAATTGATTTTTATATTAACGCATGGACTTTTGCACTTGCTAGGGCACGAGGACAAGACGGCAGAAGGAAGGATAAATATTGAAAAAGCAGGGAATAAATTTGTTAAAAATTTATAAATTTTAAAATTTTTATGAAATCAAGAACAGCAATAATTATTTTAATGGCAATAAGCATTTTTTGCTGTTTGCTTATGTTTTATTTGTTGAAAGTATCAAATCCTGTAAAAGATATCAGTGAAATAAAAAATTCTGATTATTCCAATTCTATTAAAATAAAAAAGAACAATCCAAATAATCCA
>JAGLIO010000029.1 GCA_023142915.1 Candidatus Parcubacteria bacterium
ATGCGAATTTTAAATGAAGAAAAAATTAATAATTAATAAATTAACTTTATGCTAAAAAGAAAATTTAAGTTTACGTTTATATTTACCCTTACGATTGTGTTAGTTTTTGGTTTGTCAATATCATTGCAATCATTGCTTGCGGCATGGACAGCTCCAACAAATAATCCTCCCGCGGGCAATATATCTCCGCCGATTTATAACGAACATCCATTTCCGAATCTTGGAAATTTAATAAATTTGCCATTAACGATTAATGATTATTTTTTGGTTGGTGTTCAGGATTTTTTTGTTGAAAAAAATTTATGCACGGAAACTCTTGGAGAACGAGGTTATGTCGGAATTGGAACATTGTCTCCGCAGGCGGAACTTCATATTACGTCTGAAAGCGGAGACGATAGTTTTTTGAATAGTAGAAACTATACGGCATTGCGGATTGAGAATACGGTAAGCCATGATTCAGTTTGGGAATTAAGGGCGCTTCACTTTGATGTCGCCCTTGGAGTAAATAATGATTTTGCTATTTGGGGCGGATATGAAGGTGACAAGGCGTATAGGTTTTTTATTAAAGGCGATCCGGGTATAAATATCGGCAATGTGGGAATTAACGATTTGAATCCTACAGCTAAATTAAATATACTTAACTCTACCACAACATTGTCTTTTTTGGTTGAAGATGATGTTGACGGAGACGCTACGCCTTTTGTAATAGATGAATCTGGAAATGTTGGAATTAAAAAAATAAATCCTGGATACGAGCTTGACGTAAATGGCGCGATTAAAGGAACTGATTATCGTTCAGGAGACGGATCACAAGGCTTAACGCGTACTGTTATCGTTAAAGATAAGAATGGTGTTAATTGCAACTTAATTTTTAAAGACGGATTATTAACCGCTGAAACTTGTCCGTAAATATATTTTAGCGCTGTAAATAAAAAATTTATTAATTTTAAACGTTTAATAAAAAGCTTTAAATACGCTTTTAAGGGTTTGTATAAAACTTTTAAGGAAGAGCAAAATCTTAAAATTCAAGCAATTGCCGCTTGTTTAATTATTTTTTTTGCCATTTATTTCAACATAACCAAGACTGAGTGGATGTTTTTGGTTTTTGTAATCGGCCTTGTAATTTTAATGGAAATCGCCAATAGCGCGATTGAGCGGGTAACTGATGTTTTAAAGCCCAGAATACATGATTATGTTAAAGAGATAAAAGACATAACAGCCGCAGGAGTAATGGTTGCGTCATTTATCGCTTTGATTATCGGAGCAATTATTTTCTTGCCGTATTTGGTTAAATTATAAATTTAGCTTGTTATTTTTTTAATAAATTGTTATAATAATATTATCGTACAAAAATTTTATACACAATAAATTATGAAAGAAAACATAATAGCCGGTCTTGATATCGGTTCAACCGAAATCAGGCTTGTTGTAGGCCAGCATAAAAATATCGGAGAAGGCGATGAATTGCAAATTATCGGCGCTGTTAAAGTTCCTTCCGAGGGAATAAATAAAGGAGCCGTAAAATCAATTGAAGATGTTACGTCTTCTGTTTCCGCGTGTTTGGAAAAAGCGGAAAGACTGGTTGGCGTTCCGATTGACAGCGTTTGGGTGTCAATTAATTCTCCGCATATTAAATGCGAGAAAAGCCGCGGTGTTGTCGCTGTTGGAAAAAGCGACGGTGAAATAAGTTCGGAAGATGTCGGACGCGCTCTTGAAGCGGCCCAGGCTTTGTCAGTTCCGCCAAATTATGAGATACTGCATGTTATTCCGGTAAAATTCACGGTTGACAATCAAGAGGACATAAAAGATCCGATTGGCATGACAGGTGTAAGGCTGGAAGTGGAAACATTGATTATTCAAGGATTGACAAGCCAGATTAAAAATTTAACCAAAGCTATATTCAGGACGGATCTTGATATTGAAGATTTGGTATTGTCGCCTTTGGCGGCAGCCGAAGCGGTAATCGGCGCGAAGCAAAAAGAATTGGGAGCGGCTTTAATAAATATTGGCGCGTCCACGACAAGTTTGGCTGTTTTTGAAGAAGGCGAGCTTTTGCATACTGCCGTAATTCCAATCGGCTCGGAACACGTTACCGCGGATATAGCAATCGGACTTAGATGTCCGATAAATTTGGCGGATCGCGTTAAAAAGGAAATTGGCAGCGCCTTGTCGGATGATTTTAATAAAAAAGACGAGGTTGATGTCAGCGAGCTGGCAAAAGAAGAATGCGCGGAAGGAGAAATTAAGACTGTAAACAGGAAATATTTAGCCCGTATTATTGAAGCCAGGGTTGAAGAAATATTTGAAAAAATTGATAGGGAATTTAAAATCATTGAAAGATCCGGCATGCTGCCTGGCGGAGTATTTCTAATCGGCGGCGGAACAAAATTAAAAAATATTGTTGAAGTCGCCAAGAAATCTTTGCGGCTTCCGGTTAGTTTGGGAACAAACAAGAATATCGCGACAATTATTGATAAGGTTAATGATACGGAATATTTAAATGCTTTGGGCTTGGTGGTTTGGGGCAATAATTTATCTGAAAATACCGGCCGTTCATTCTTAAAATTACCGGGCGGCGCTGATGTCGGAAAGGGCGTAAAAAAAGTTAAAGATTGGTTTAAGTCATTAATCCCTTAGTGTATAAAAAATTTATACGCTGTTTAGATAAATAGTCTTGATATTTTTTAATAAATATTATAAAATGATATTAATTAACTAATATCTTAAAATACATATATGGCTGAAGTAAAACCAGAATTAGAAACTTTTGCTAAAATTAAAGTAGTCGGTGTTGGCGGCGGCGGCGGCGCTGGATTAAATCGCATGATTGACGCGGGTGTTAAAGGCGTGGAATTTATCGCGGTCAATACCGATGTGCAGGCATTGCACTACAATAAAGCCGGAAAAAAAATTCATATTGGAAAAACAGTTACTCGCGGCTTAGGCGCGGGCATGAATCCTGAATTGGGAGGACAAGCAGCTGAGGAATCGCAAAATGAAGTAAGAGACGCGTTAAAGGATGCTGACATGGTTTTTGTTACTTGCGGTCTTGGGGGCGGAACAGGTAGTGGCGCCAGTCCGATTGTAGCTGAAATCGCACGTGATTTGGGCGCTCTTACTGTCGCTGTTGTTACCAAGCCTTTTGCTTTTGAAGGTGTGCAGCGAAAGAATATTGCCGAAAGAGGATTGTCTGAGCTGGCTGATAAAGTTGATACCATAATTACCATTCCTAATGATAAATTATTGCAAGTTATCGATAAAAAAACTTCACTTTTGGACGCGTTTATGGTTGTTGATGATGTGTTGCAGCAAGGAGTGCAGGGAATTGCCGAGTTAATTACTGTTCCCGGCTTAATTAATGTTGATTTTGCCGATGTAAAAGCGGTAATGGCTAACGCGGGCTCTGCTTTAATGGGCATTGGCAAGGCAAGCGGTGAAAACAAAGCGATTGAAGCGGCTAAAACAGCAATAAATTCTCCTCTTTTGGAAATGAATATTGAAGGCGCCAGAGGAATTTTATTTACAATTACCGGAGGAGTTAACCTGGGAATGACAGAAGTAGGCGAAGCCGCTAAAATTATTACGGCTGCCGCAGAAGAAGACGCGAAAATAATTTTTGGCGCTGTAATTGATCCAAAAATGAAAGACGAACTAAAAATTACCGTAGTCGCTACCGGCTTTGACGGACAAATCGGTTCTAACAGGCGCGTAATTGAAAAAGAAAGATCTTATACCGGAAACGCATATATTGCCGAAAAGGAAGCCGAGAAAATGGAAAAAAAAGAAAAAAGCAAAATATCTTCTTTGAAAGCCGCGCAAGCGGAACCTGCCAAGAAAAAAGAGATTGCAAGCGACGCGGAAGAAGACGAATTAGGCATCCCGGCGTTTATTCGGAAAAAGATGATGTAGGGGTAAAATATCTTAAAAATATTGTTAGTGGAATAACCAAAAATATTAATAAAAAGACAGATAGATTTATCCGTCTTTTTATTTTTACCTAATATTTAACAAAATAAAAAGTATTGACAATTATTTTTATATGCAGTATACTGTTAGTATGCAAGATAAAAAAAATATAAAATTTATAACAAAAGTATTGGCTGGATACACCTTTAGAACCGCGCTAAAATCAGAAGAGAGTGGGAATATTTTGGTTGTTCAGACCAAAGATATATCTGACGATTTATATATTGACGATAAACAATTAGTAAAAATAAATCATCAAATATTTAAAACCAATGCCTTGATTAAAGAAGGTGATGTAATTATTTCGGTTAGAGGAAAGTTCAGGGCGGGTGTTTATAAAGGAAGCCTGAAAAATATTATCGCATCGTCTTCGGTTTATATTTTACGGCCATTTGAAGAAAAAGTAACCCCTGAATATTTAGTAATATATTTAAATTCAACCGCCGGGCAGAAAGAAATTAATAAATTTTTAACAGGGGGAGCTATTAAAATCATACTTAGGAAAGATTTAGAGAATATTAATGTTGTTATTCCGGAAATAAGAGAACAGCAAGTTATTGTAAATTTATATAAAAATAAAATCGCGCTTCAAAGTAAATTAGATACTAAAAAAATATTAATCAATAATATTGCTGAATCTGCAATCAGCAAAATATTAAATAAATAATATGTCTAGTAAAGTTATCAACCAAGATCAATTAAATTCAATTCTTTGGGCGGCCGCTGATTCGTCTAGATCCTCTTTGTCGGCCGATGTTTATAAAAATTATGTGCTTATAATGCTTTTTTATAAGTACTTAAGCGATTTATCTAAAAAACGATACGAAAAATATAAAGAAAGATTTGGCGATAATGAGGCGCGTATTCAGGAGAAGATGAAAGCAGATCGCTTTTATTTACCGCCAAAAATCTCTTTTGATTACATTTATAGCATCGTTGAGTATGACAATATCGGAGAAGAGATTAATAAGGCATTGGACAAAATAGAAGATCATAATAAGCAAAAACTAGAAGGTATTTTAACATCTCTTGATTTTAATTCTGAAAATACACTTGGTAAATTAGAGCAACGAAATAGAATGATTAGGCATTTAATTCATGACTTTTATAAAATAGATTTAAGAAATGTTAATGATGATATTATTGGTAATTCTTATATGTACATGATTGAAAAGTTTGGCGCTGATGCCGGCAAAAAAGCGGGAGAGTTTTTTACAGTTCGTCGGGTCGCTCAACTTTTAGCAAAACTTGCTCAACCCAAAGACGGAGACAGAATATGTGATCCTGCCATGGGATCAGGAGGACTGCTTTTGCTGGCTGGCGAAGAGGTTGAAAAACAAGGGTCAAAAAATTATGCCTTGTATGGGCAAGAGTCAACCGGTTCAACCTATCAATTAGCTAGGATGAATATGTTTTTGCATGGCAGAGACTCAGCTAGACTTGAGTGGGGCGATACTTTGAATAACCCGCAGTTAACAGAGAATGACAAGTTGATGAAGTTCGATCTCACGATTGCAAACCCTCCTTTCTCCCTTAAAAAATGGGGAGCTGAAAATGCAACAGGCGACAAATACAATAGATTTTGGCGCGGTATTCCGCCCAAGGATAAGGGCGATTTTGCTTTTATATCTCATATGGTGGAAGTTGCTAAGCCAAAACAGGGGCGAGTTGCCGTTATCGTTCCGCACGGCGTTTTGTTTAGGGGCGGCGCTGAAGGTAAAATTCGGCAATCAATGCTTGAGGAAAATATTATTGATGCGGTTATTGGTTTACCAGCCGGACTTTTTCAAACTACGGGTATTCCAGTGGCAATTTTGATATTAGACAGATCAAGAGAAAAAGGCGGAGTTAATGAAGGTAAAAAAGATATTTTATTTATTGAAGCATCTAAGGAGTATGTACCCAGTAAAGCGCAAAATTCACTTAGTGATGAAAATATTAAGAAGATTTTTAAGACTTACAAAGACAAAAAAACGATTGATAAATTTTCCAGAGTTGTTAAATTCAATGAGATAAAAGAGAATGATTTTAATTTGAATATTACCAGATATGTAGACACTTTTGAAGAGGAAGAGGATGTTGATATATCGGCTAATTTAAAAGAGCTTGATAAAATTAATCCTGAGATTGAAAAGCTGGAAAGTGAAATGAAAAAACATTTAAAAGAGCTAAATATTAAGTAAAATTAAAAATATATGAATGAGCTTATAAATATAAAAGTTGTGCAAAAAGATTTTAATGGTGAGAAGAAAAGGTTTGTTAATGCAAGGGAATTATATCAGTGGCTTGGCGTTGGCAGGGATTTTTCCAATTGGATAAAAGACAGAATTAAAAAGTATGATTTTGTGGAAAATCTTGATTATTTCATAGCCTTCGCCAAATTTGGCGATGGATTAAGTACCCAGTCTAGGCGACTTATGATAAGGAGTTGCGAGATATAAAGCACCCGAAGTTGATTGATTATAAAAAAGAGTTTAGCCAAGAAGATATTCAGAAATTGATCGGGTGATTGCGGTTTATTCAAAGTTGTAGAGACAAAAAATTTTTTGTCTCTACGGCGGCGGCTATATAATAAAACGTTTACAACAATATCCCCATTTATGGGGATTAAAAACCAAAAATTTAGCCCTGCCGTTTACGGCTGGGCGGGGGATAATGATTTGTTTTTTGTTGGGTGGGGCGGTAGAGTTTAATAAAGATTTAAAATAATAATTTTTAAAAAATAAAATATGGATTTAAAAAAAGTTGCTAAATATTTTATTGATTGGACAAAAAAGAAAATACGCTGTCATATTAATGAAGCAAAGAATGAATTGTATTTTCGTAAAAGAGAAATTTGGTGGGTAGCCATTTAATGCAAAAAGAAGGATTAATGGATAAGAAGCTGTTTGATGAAGCTGTTGAAAAATTTGTTGATTTTTTAAAGAAATAAAAAGATGCCTTGCAAAGCAAGGCATCGAGCTTTCAGAAAAAATTTCTGAATGCCAAATATGTTTTAAGTATATAGTTAAAATATTAATTTGTCAATGAAAATATTATGTCAACAGCTACAATAATAAATTTTTTTGATGCAGTAATAAGCAAAGATGCATTTTTTACAGTTTTTAGTGCTTTTACCGGAGCTTTTATTGCATATATATTTTACAAAAGAGGAGAAAAATGGAAAGAAAAAAAAGAGTGGAAAAGGACGGTTCATAAAGAGCATGTACATTTAGAACGTTATTTTAACGATTTATTTATAATGTGTGATAAAAATATTGCAACTTATAAATATATTGTTTCTCAGTTTAAAAATAAGAAAACTGGATTTACAGTATTGAAGCCTTTTCCTGTTCGTGAAGATACAACAATGAGATTAAGAGATTTGGAATTTATAAATACGATTTATGATTTAATAAGCGATATTAAATATTTGAATTATGATATGAACGCATTTAACGGATTAGTTATTATAATAAATGATATGGTCAAAAAATATAGTGAAGATTATATAATTAAATCTGGTGCTTTAGAGGAAAAACAAAGATACGAAAAATTTATTTCTGCGAATGTTGAATTATTTATTAAACAAAGTTATGTTATAGACAAAATGTTAAAATTATTAAAAATTAAAACGGTTAATGCAATGTCAGAAAATAGATTTTTGATGAAAATTAGTAAAAGCTTTTTTAGAAAAGTTTTATTTTTTATAGGACAGATATTTAATAAAGAATTGCGTCGCGAAGAGATTGAAAATGAGAAGAAGATTTTGGAAAAAGAATTTGAGAAATCTTGTGAAAAAAATAAAAAAGAATTACAAGAAGCAGGAGTTATCTGGTAAATTATGAATAAAAATAAAACACAAAAAAATATTCCAAACGATTGGCAAAGCAGTTTATTCAAAAATTGTCATGTAGCCGTTATTGACGGAGATCGGGGAAAAAATTATCCAAAGCAAAATGATTTTTCATCTGATGGTTTTTGTTTATTTTTAAACGCTGGCAATGTGTCTAAAAGTGGTTTTAATTTTAATGAGACACAATTTATTTCTAAGGATAAAAATGGATTAATGGGAAAGGGGCAATTAGGAAGAGGTGATTTAGTTATAACAACTAGGGGAACGATTGGAAATATTGTTCACTATGACAATAAAATAAATTTTGATAATATTCGTATAAATTCAGGAATGGCGATAATTCGTAATAAAAATAAGAGCATAGAAACAAAATTTTTATTATATTATTTAAAATTGCCAAGTTTTAGAAAAGAAATAAAAAGAGTTTCTTTTGGTAGCGCTCAACCACAACTAACAATTCAGATTATAAATAAATTTAAATTCATATTCCCACCCCTCCCCGAACAAAAAGCCATCGTGGCAATTCTGGAAACATGGGACAAATACCTCAAAAAATTATCAAAAAAAATTGAAATAAAAAAGAATATTAAAAAAGGATTAATGCAGAGGCTTTTGAGCGGTGAAGTTCGTTTGGATGGGTTTAGTGGGGAGTGGAAAAAGAAAAAACTTGGAGATATTTCCAGTATTATGACTGGTAATTCCAATAGAGAGGATTCTAATCTTGACGGAAAGTATACTTTTTTTGATAGATCTGAAGATATTAGAAGTAGCAGTGTTTATCTGTTTGATGGCGAGGCGGTAATCGTTGCAGGGGAAGGACAAAAATTTGTGCCTAAATATTTTATTGGAAAATTTGATTTACATCAGCGTACCTATGCAATTATGAATTTTAACAATACTGATGGAAAATTTATATATTATTATTTATATCAAAATAAAAATTATTTATTATCGCAGGCGGTTGGTTCAACAGTGAAGTCTTTGAGATTACCAATGTTTGTAAAAATGCCAATTAAAACCCCACCCCTAAAAGAACAAACCGCCATCGCCAAAATCCTAACCACGGCAGACAGAGAAATTGAAACATTGGAAAAAAGGAAAAAAATTATTGAGGGGCAGAAGAAGTTTTTGCTTAATAATTTGGTGACTGGGAAGATTCGGACATAAATTAATAACAAAAAATTTTATGAGAAATCATATTGATAAAAATTTAATTTCACAAATAAAAATACTTTTAGCAACTGCCAGAAATCAGATTGTTCAAACCGTAAACACAACTATGGTCTCTACATATTTTGAAATTGGCAGATTAATCGTAGAAGATGAGCAGAAAGGAAAAGAAAGAGCTGAATATGGGGCGGAAATCCTTAAAAATTTAAGCAAAGAACTTGCGAAAGAATTTGGAAAAGGTTTTTCCGTTCAAAATCTTGAAAGAATGAGATTGTTTTATAATATTTATTCAAAATCCTCAACAGTGTCGGGGATATTAAAAAAAGATCAAAAATTTACTTTAAGCTGGTCTCATTATATTTTTTTGTTAAAATTAGATGAGAAAGAGAGAAATTTTTATGAAGTGGAATCAGATCAAAATCACTGGTCATTACGGGAGCTTAAAAGGCAGTTTGATTCCGGTTTATTTGAAAGAATATTTTTAAGTGATAATAAAAAAAATGTTTTGACTGATAATATTGCAAAATATCATTCTCCTCAAAATCCTCAAGATATTGTAAAAGATCCTTATGTTTTAGAATTTTTGGGAATAGAAAGCAAGTCTCAATATTCTGAAAGTGATTTGGAACAAGCCATAATCAATAAATTGGAGCATTTTTTATTGGAGCTTGGAAAAGGTTTTGCTTTTATCGGGAGGCAACTAAGATTTACTTTTGATGAAGAGCATTTTTTCGTTGATTTGGTTTTTTATAATCGTCTTTTAAAATGTTTTGTTTTGATTGATTTGAAAATTGGAAAATTAAAGCATCAAGATCTTGGGCAAATGCAAATGTACGTAAATTATTACGATCGTTTTGTTAAATCAGAAGAAGAAAATCCAACAGTCGGGATAATTCTTTGCAAGGATAAAAACGATACTTTAGTAGAGATTACATTGCCAAAAAATAATAATATTTTTGCAAGCAAATATAAACTTTATCTTCCAACTAAGGAAGAATTAAAAGCGCAAATAGAAAATTTATAGTATAGTAAAAAATTATTAAAATATTAGCTAAAAATATGGACATAAAAAAAATACATTTTGACGAAACCAAAC
>JAGLIO010000003.1 GCA_023142915.1 Candidatus Parcubacteria bacterium
ATGTTGTCTAGCGCAATGCTAGTGGTAAAAAATATAAATAAAAAAACATCGGATTTAATTCCGATGTTTTTTTATTCATAAATCTAAAATCATAAATCTAAAATTCGCCTAGACTCTCTCAACATATTCCCCCGTATCCGTATTAACGCGGATAACATCTCCCTCGTTTACAAACAACGGCGCGTTAATAGTAGCGCCGCCTTCCAATTCAATTTGCTTGGTAACATTGCCGGCGGAATTTCCTTTGACTCCGGGAGGAGCGGATACGACTTTAAACTCCATTTTAACCGGCAAATTTATCGCGACCGGATTATTGTTAAAATAAAGCGCGTCAACATCAATTCCGTCTTTTAAGAATTTGGCTTTTTCTCCAACAGCTTCCAAGGTAATTTCAAACTGCTCATAAGATTTATTATCCATTAAATAAGCTTTAGCATCATCTTTGTACATATAGTTGGCTTTTTTCTTTTCCGTGTTAGCTTCCGTGGCTTTATCATTTCCCTGAAAAGTTTTGTTTAAAGTATTGCCGGTAATCAAGTTTTTCAGCTTAACCTTCAAAATCGCTCCGCCGCGGCCCATTTTATGATGATCGGCGCCTACAACCAAAAAAGGCTCATTGTTAACTTCAATAATTTTGCCAAGTTTTATTTCATTTAAATTTAGCATAAAATACTATTTTAAAATTTATCTTATATACGGAAGCAAAGCCATAACGCGCGCGTTTTTAATTGCCAAAGCGAGTTTTCTTTGATGCTTGGAGCAAAGACTGGTTTTTTTTCTTGGATAAATTTTTTTATAAGTATTAATAAAGTTGCGCAGAGTGCGGATATCTTTATAGTCAACTTCCCTGATTCCGTTTTCGCAAAAATGACAAGTCTTTTTTGTTTCAATTTTGTTATTGGTCATATTTGATTTAATTAAAATTATTTATTTAGAAAGGGATATTTTCCACTTTAATTTCATCTTCTTCAGGCTGTTGATTGCCCGCAAGTTCATTGCTTTCTATTATCGGTTCATTGGCCTCGCTTTGCGCAGGAGGCGCTTCAGAAGGAAAAGATCCTCCTCCGCCGCTGCCGGCGCGATCAAGCATAATCATATTACTGGCAACAATTTCAGTGCGATAGCGCTTAACATTATCTGTCCCAACCCAGTCCCTGGTTTCCAAGCGGCCTTCAATATATACTTTTGCTCCCTTTCTAAGGTATTGCCCGCAAATTTCCGCCAGCCTTCTCCACGCTACAATGTTATGAAATTCAACTTTTTCTTGTTTTTGTCCGGCTTGATCCGTCCATACCCTGTTAGTGGCAACGCCAAATGCAGCCACAGGCGTTCCATTGGGAATATTTTTTAATTCAGGATCGCGAGTTAAGTTGCCGATAATCATTGCTTTGTTAAGATTCATAAATTTGTTTGCCGCATACCGAATTTAAAACAATATGCCGGCTAATTAGTTATTAAAATGTTTTATTAAAAATTTTTATAGCAAATCATCTGTTTCCAGAATCTTATCAAGTTTTTCATCTAATTCTTTTGTATCAACCTTTTGTTTA
Source organism: Candidatus Parcubacteria bacterium (assembly GCA_023142915.1). GTDB lineage: Bacteria > Patescibacteriota > Patescibacteriia > Patescibacteriales > UBA12075 > JAGLYP01. Next base: position 1,551 of record JAGLIO010000003.1, read on the forward strand.
ACTTTTTTGTCCTCTTTTTTATCAATAACCTTGCTTTCCTTTTTTTCTTCTTTAATTTTTTCAATGATTTTCTTTTCTTCCCGTGTTTTTTCTGCTTTAATTTCTTCTTTACTGCGTAGTTTTTTAGCAACAATCATATACCGCAAAATTTCACTGCTTAAGCGAAAATCTTTATTAATTTTGTTAATATTTTCGCCAAGACAATTAAATTCCGTTAAAAAGTAATAACCATAATGAAAATGGCTGATCGGATAAGCAAATTTTTTCTTGCCCCACTCTTCCGAGTAAGTAATGTCTCCTTTGTTATCGGTAATAATTTTATGCGCGGTTTTTACCACATTTTTTGATTCCTCTTCAGAATATTTATTGGAAATAATGAATAGCAATTCATAGTGAGGAATTTCAGCTGATTTGTTTTTTGCCATAGTATTTGCGGTTTTTAGTTAAAATTTAATAAGTTATCTAAAAGCCGTGATTAAGTTTAAATAAAAAAAATCCCCAAGATATTCTCTAATTTTAGGGATTTTTTTTGAGAATACCTTTAGCTCTTTTAGTTTTAAGAACTGCCTGTTTTTTAAAAAAATAGGCGCGGAAAAGGTTTTTGATTGTTAATAATATCCTAGCACAAAGCTAAAAAAAATGCAATTGTGTGCGCAAGTCCACGAACATAATGTCCACGAACATAATTGACACTAAGCTTAATATTTTATAAATTTAATATGTAATCAAATAAAAAAAATAACCATGCCAAATGAACCAAGCAATAAAAAAATATTAGAAGCTATAAGCGCTCTTTCAATAGATAACAAAGAAATACTAGAAGCTATGAATGCTTTTTCAACAGAAACTGATAAAGGCTTTTCTGGAATTGACGGACGTCTCGATGGAATTGACGGACGTATTGATAAAATTGAAAACACCATGGTTACCAAATATTATCTTAATGATAAGCTTGATGAAAAACTTGCGGATTTGCGCGGTGATTTAGTTGTCTTGGTTAGAAAGGAAGATTCTAAAATGAAAAAATTAGTTGATATATTAAAAAAACGCGATTTATTAAACGATAATGAATTTAATGAAATAATGTCAATTGAACCTTTCCCGCAATTGGCTTTGTAAAAAAATCGCAGGGAACAAAAATTTTTGTTCCCTGCGATTTTTTTTATGCAAAATTTGTTATTTTAAAGCTCATAAGACTCAATAACTGTTTATATCATGCTCCAAACAGATACCTTAATGCAAATTAAAAAATTTTTATTTTTTATTTTTTTTCCACCTTGCGCGCCCCAATCTCATCAGACCCAAAATGATGCGCGATTTCATGTTTTAAGGTATTGTTGATAATTTTTTTGCACTTTTTAACGGAAGAGCAAGAATTAATAATCGGCACGCGGAATAATGTAATTTTGTCAGGCAAAACAGCGCCGACATTTGTTCGGCGCGATTGAACATAGCCTTCATAAATTCCCAGCAAGCTAAATTTATTGCCTTTTTCAAGCTTACCTAGCTGATCTTTTGTTGGAAAATCACTTTGTGTAATTACCACATTATTCATTTTTTCCAGAATATTTTTTGGCAGCTCATCAAGCGCCTCGGCAATAAGCTGTTCAAATTGTTTACTGTTTAGCTTCATTTTTTTAAAATCGCGTAAATATTATATTCGTCTTTATATATTTTTTCAATTTTCAATCCGCTTTTTTTTATTATTTTTTTTAACTCAAATAAGCGGAAAGCATGGTAGTAGCGTTTGCTTATATTTTCGCCTTGCGGATTTTTCCAGTCAAATAAAATATCGCCGAAATCCATTTTATTTTTGTTGATTAGTTTTAAAAGCTGAAATTTCCAAATCAGCTTGCAGTATTTTTCTTGGCTCCAAAGATTCCAAACCGAAAGAATTATTTTGCCGTCTTTGCTTAATTTATTTTTTAATTGTTTTAAGGCTTTAATTTGCAAATCTTTTCCCGGAATATGCTGCAGGACGGCAATGCAAAAAATATAATCAAAATTAAGCTCGTTAATTTCGCCTAAGTTTAAAATATCACCTTTACTGAATTTAAAATCAGGAAATTGCTCTTTGGCTTTTTTTAATAATTCCGCGCAAGGATCTATGCCTAAATAATAAATTTTTTTTTCTTGCAAGACTTTAAGCAGTTTGCCACTGCCACAGCCAACATCAAACACGCGCGAGTTCGCGGAAATATTTTTTGTTAAATTAATCAATTCCGGCCAAAGCCATTTTTTTCTGGTTTCACTATAATGCTTGGCAATCTCGGAATAATTTTTTTTAACAATATCTAAAATTTCTTTTTGAGTTTTTTTGTTCATGGTTATTGAAAATTAAAATAAATCTGAATGCGAGCCAACTCTTAACAAGAATATCATTAATTCTTGTTTTTCAATTTTATAAATCAATAAAATGTCAGGTCTAACGTGACACTCAAAACAATTTTTAAACTGCCCTTTTAAGCGATGATTTTTATATTTATCATCTAATTTTTTTCCCAATATTAATAAATTTAATATTTCTTTTAATTCATTGATTAATCTTGAATTTTGTTTCGCGTATTTTTTTAAATCCTTTTTGAATTGTTTTGAATATTTTAAAATATACATAAAAATCAAGATAAAATGTCCTTAATTAAATCATTTGCAGACTTAAAACTTTTTGCGCTGGTTTTTGCTTCAATAATGGTTTGTTTTAATTCTTGGCTCTTCTTAAAAGTAAATCCGTTTTCATCTTTTATTTCATAAGGCAATCCTCCTGTGTTAATGATTTGTTTAAACAGCATTTTTACTGCCGAGCTAATATCCAGTCCTAATTTTTCTAAAATTTTTTGTGCTTCCTTTTTGGTTTTTGAATCAATTCTCACTTGTATTTGATTATTTGCTTTACTCATATTTTTTATTGGCATTAATTTTATTATTAATTTTATTGTAATGCAAAATTAGTAATTTGTCAATACCGCCCCGCTTTACCGCCTAGGCATTAATGCCTAGGCTACGTTTTTTTAATCCCGCTAAAAGCGGGATAATTGCTATTAGCGTTTTTTATATATAGCCCGATTCATCGGGCTTAAAAAATTATCAGATTAGCCCTGGCATTCATGCCTGGGCGTTATTTATTCCTAAATAATCCCCTTATCCCTTAAAAAATCCAAATGCAAAACAACATCATTCTCGCTTAAATTTCTTTTTAACGCGATTTCGGCGATTGACAAGCCTTTTTGATACAAGCCAAGCGTTTCCAATTGGGTAAGTTTTGTGTTTAGTCCGGATTTTTTATCAGGATCGGAAACGACAAAATTAGTTTCAGTTTTGTTTTTAAATTTTCGCGGCTCGTAATTTTTTTTTGGCGCTTCATGCTTGCGCTGATAGCCTCCGGCTCCCAAACAAGAATCGCATTTTCCGCAAGCGATTGGGTTTGTTTCTCCAAAATAATCCAGAATAAATTTTTGCCTGCAATTTGCGGTGTACGCGTATTCTTCAATTTTATCTAATTTTTTATAAGCGCTTTTTAATTTTTCTTTAAGCGCGCCAGTATCAATATTCAAATCGCAAGCATCAATTTTTTTTAAAATTTTAATTTCCGTGCCTTTAGATGGCGGACGATATTTTGCCAAATCGTTTTCCACCAGTTTTTTTATTAAACGCAAAAGCGTTTCTTTTTTAATATCTATAATATTGGAAATTTCTTCCAAGTTAAGCTCTGAACCTTGCAATAATTCATCTGTAAATTTTTTTTCTAAAGCATCTACGGCTATTATCTGTTTTTTTGCCCGCGTTCCGATTAAATTTCTGATAATTTGAAAATTTTGTAAAAATTTTAAATATGAATTATTCTTTTTTTCACGCACGCGAGCAATATAGCCTTCTTTTTCCAAAATTTTTAAGCTTGTGCCAATCGCCATATCAGGTATATCGTCTAAAAGCATATCTGATAATTCTGCATAAGTGATTAAAACAGAATCAGATTCATAAGATAGAAGCAAATTGTAAATTTCCTTGATAACATCTGCCGGCGGATTATCGCCTTTGATAAAAAATTCATGCAAAGCGCGATCGCGGGAATTAAATAATAACAAACAAAAACTTTGCTTGCCGTCCCTGCCGGCTCGTCCTGCTTCTTGATAATAAGATTCAATTGTGCCAGGCATATCATAATGCACAACATATCTGACATCGCTTTTGTCAATGCCCATGCCAAAAGCGTTGGTGGCTACAATAACTTTAATTTTTCCTGATAAAAAATTATTTTGCGTCCACTTGCGTTCTTCTGTGTCCATTCCGGCATGATATCCAGCGGCTTCAATATTATTTCCAAGCAGAAATTGCAATAGACTGTCAACGCGCGCCCGCGTGCTAACATAAATTATTCCGCATTCATTTGGTAAGCCGTTAATTGCGTCTAAGGCAAGCTGGCTTTTTTGCGCTTCTTTGGCTTGAATAACGCCGAATTGTAAATTTGGACGAGCAAAACCCGTAATAACAATTTTTGGATTTTTTAAATCAAGCTGTTTGATAATATCGTTTTTTACCTTTGGCGTGGCAGTCGCGGTAAGAGCGATTACAGTTGGATTGCCTAAAAGTTCAATGGCGTTTTTTATGCGCAAATACGCGGGACGAAAATCATGCCCCCACTGGCTAACGCAATGCGCCTCATCAATAGCAAACAAACTTACTTTTATCTCTTTTAGAGCGTTGAGAAATTCCTTGCTGTAAAAACGTTCAGGAGCGACATATAAAAGTTTGTAAGATCCGTTTTTAAGCGCGTTTAAGCGCGCGGAAGTTTCCACTGGCGAGATTGAAGAATTAATAAAAGTAGCGGGTATGCCAACTTTTTCCAAATTATCAACTTGATCTTTCATTAAAGCGATTAATGGAGACACAACTACGGTAACACCTTTCAATACTAATGCTGGCAATTGAAAACAAAGCGATTTCCCGCCGCCGGTAGGCATAATCACAAGCGTGGATTCTTCTCTTAGAATATTATCAATCACCTGTTCCTGCCCGGGACGAAAACTATCAAAACCGTAATGCAGTTTCAAAAGTTCCATTATTTCTTGTTTTTTTTGATTTATATCTAGCATAGTTTTATAGCAGCAAACTGTTTTTTATTCCAAAACCAAAATCTCCCGCCAAACTCTTTGTCCCTGCCGGCCGTAAATAATCGCGCCTCTTTTGCTTAAAATATTTTTATATTTTCCTAACAGTTTCTCCGGTAAAGGAGAGACTGTTTTAAATTGCGCAAAATTCGGGTTTATAAAAACTTTTTTATTTCTTCCCAAATTAAAAACCGGGAAAATTATTACAATTCTTCTTTTTGGTTTTAAGATTTTATTAAATCGGGCAAAGGCAGTGGAATATAAACTTTCTAAGTCTTTAATAACTTTTTTAATATCAATTCTTCCTCTTTGCGGTCCCAAATACGGTTCTGTCGCAATCGCGTCAATTGATTTTTCTTGAATTTTATCCGTGATTTTTTTTATGTCGCATTCAAATATTCGCGCGTTATTTTTTTCTTTGCTTTTTATCGCCCAGTTAATATTTTTTTTCGCGTCTAAAACAGCCTTGGAAGAAATATCAGTTCCGATAATATTTTTAATGCCGCTCAAACAAGCTTCGGTTATGAGAGTGCCTGAACCGCAAAACGGATCAAACAGAACCGCGTCCTCTTTATTTTCAAAAGGAGCGAGCGCTAAATTTATCATTATTTGCGCAAGTTTTGGCGGAAGCATTCCGGAACGGTCATCTCTTGCCGGGCGGCCGTAATCTCTAAAAGATAATTCCTTAAATGGCTGGACAGCCGTTGTTTCACCAATCAAAAAATTTTCTTTATCTTCTATTACAGCAAGTTCAAACCCCTTTTTAAGCAAATTATTTTGTTCCACCACCACGCTTGATAAAATATTTTCCTTGCTGTTTACCCAGCGGCTTGTTAGACCTTTTTGCTTAAAATATTTTTTTACTTCCATTCCCAAAGGTTTCAAATTTATTTTTTTATTTCCATAATAAGAAAACCCAAAAAAAATTTTTGATTTTGCTTCTGTTTGCTTTTCCAAGTATTCGCTTAAATTTTCCAAATTTATTTTTTCAACTTTTTCCAGAATAATTTTGCCGATTTTAATTACGCCGCCCATCTGCTGAATTAATTTTTCCGCTTCCAATTCTGTTTCAGATTCTATAATCAATATTTTATTATTAATTATTTGATAATTTTCGCGCGCCCCTAAAATTGAAAAAATTTCCGCGATTGACAGAGCGGGGTTATTGCCTAGTTCAAAAAAATATTGCATATTGTATGAAATTAAAGTGGCAAATTTTATTTTTCAAAACTCTTTATTCTAAAAATTAATTTCAATTTCAGAAATTTTATCCAGTTCAAGATTGATAGCGGATTTAATGCTTTCAACTTTTTTATATTTTTCAGCAATTTGTTTTTGCGCTTTTAAATCAAAATCACCGTTATTATTTATTGAGATTAAAATTTTTATATTTTTAATTTTTCCTTTTCCCGCTTTATTCCCAAAACCGAAAGAATGTTTGCTAAATTCATTTTCAATAATATATTTCAAAAAATTTATATTAAATTTATGCTTGTAATTTTTTTGAATAATTAAAGGAATAACTTTTTCAGACAAACTAAATACTCCTTTTCTATAATGAGCTTTCCCTATTGAGCCATCAATATTCCAAGTTAAACAATCTTTAAAATATTTTATACCTTTCAAATTATCCGCTACATAACCATAATCCACGGTGTCTGAAAATTTTGAAGCAGAATAAACGGGAATATTTCCTTTGTGTTTATTAATAAAACTTTTAGTAAATTTACTATTATTTGTTTTTATTGATAGATCAAAAATGTTTTTTATTTTTAATAGCTTGTTTTTCCCGTTAATACTTTTTATTTCAACATTTAGCTCATTAATTTCTTTTTTATACTTTGCGACTTTCTGCTTTATTTCCTTTATAATTTGATATTTTTCAAGAATATCTTGTTGAAATTGTAAATTAATTTTTCCAGTTGAATCAACAGGTATTTTAATAGAAACCTGCGCCATATTCTTTAAAGATGACCTAAGCTCTCTATCAAATCCATATTTATGTTTTACTTTTAATAACTGTAGCATTAAGTATTCCGGCAAAATATCATCAATCAAAATTCTAATAGCCCCGCAATGATCAGTCGTTACAAAGGGTTTATTTTTTTCAATAAAATTAAATTCAAAATCTCCGTCAATTCCCCAAATAACAAAATTGTGAGTAAAATTATCAATATTGCTCTCTGCGTGATATCCGACAGGATTAAAAACATTTGCGCTGTAAATTGGGATATCGCCTTTTATTTTTACAAGATCCTTTTTTACTAATCTTTTGCCAATAAAAAGATTAAAATAGTTTTTATCCGCAAGTGATATTTCTTTATAGCTATTTTTTAATTTTTTTTTTTCGTCAAATTCTTTTAGAAGTTGGCTAAATCCAATTAATGATTCCGATATATCCCCGACTAATTCTCCAAATTCTGTTATGCCTATTATTTTATCTTCTTCTAAAATTCCAAGTTTAATTTGTTCTTCTTTCGTCCACCACCTATCAACAGACCAATGATTGTTTGGATTAAATTTTTTAATTGATTGCATTTTACACCTTTTATCTGAGTTTATTTTTTCAAACCCTTTTTTGTTGCCCTTGAAAAAAGAATATAAATCAACAGCTTCTTTCAGGTCATTTTGGTCAATATCAAAACGATAAATATCTCTTGATTCTCCAATTTCACTTACCAGATAAGTAAACACCGGATCTTTTTGAACATCTTCTTTATTAATTTTTTTCGTGATAGCTAAAATGTAAGTTTTTTTAGGTGTAGTAAAAAAAGTTTTTACAGGAAGCGAAATAATTCCATCAATATAACATTCATCTAAAATAAATTGTCTCAAATTTTTATCATTTTGACGATTTAAAATTCCATCTGGAATTACAACAAATGCTTTCCCGCCCGGTTTTAATGCCCTAATAACCCACTCCATAAAAAGCCCTTCAACTCCCATGGCATTAATTTTGTAGTAATTTACAAGATCGCCGTCTTTTTTAATTTCATCTTTTAAGTTTCCGCTGCCGCTGGTTACATACGGAGGATTTGTCAAAATTAAATCGTATTCATTCTCTGCGGGATCAGATAATGTTCCTAAAATAGAATTAGTTTTTAAAGTAAAGCTCTCGTTAAAAAGTTTAGCAAAATCTTTGGTTTGTCCGGGATTATCTTTGATAAGATCGGAAAAATAGATAAGCATATTTGCCTTTGCCAAAATAATCGTCTTTTGTTCATCTTTATCAAAACCCTTGTCAAAACCGTGAATTGTAATTTTTGGATTGATGCCTTCTTTTTTGATTTTGTAAAAATCTTCAAGTTTTGCCACCAATGGTTCTAAAAGGAATTTTCCAACACCGCAAGCAGGGTCGCAAATTTTTACGCCATCTTTAATATCATCTTTTGCCATTTTGACGATAGAACGAACAACCTTAAGCGGAGTAAAAAATTGTCCCCAATTTTTTTTACTGATACTTTCTTTCAAAAAACTTTCAAAAAGCTGGCTTTTAAAATCATAATCAATATTCTCAAGTTTTTCATATTTATTAAATTTTTCTAAAACAGTTCTAAAAGTAGTGCTATACCCCTTAACGGCTTTTTGATCTTTGCTCACAAAAATAGTTCCGTTAATGATAGTTGTTTTATCAATTTGATTTTCAGGAAATAAATCTTTTATTTTTTTTCTAATTGTATCTGCATAATGTTCTAAGACTTCATTCTCTGTATTTTCATCATACATTTTTATCAGTGTATAAAAATTGTGAGTTCCTTTTAAAACCCCTAAATCGCTTAAATACTTAAAAATAAAAAGTTCAACAAAAGTGTAAAGGCAATTTTCAGGTGTAGCACCGCTTACAGACCAAATATTTTGCCAAATTCTTTTAGCCAAGTCAGTCGGATTTACCAATTGTTTTGGTTTTATATTATCACTTTGCTCATTGATAGAATCATAAATTTTCTTAATAAGCTCTGCTATTTTTTCATCTTTTGGGTCAAACAAAGTTTTAATTTTTTTTCCGTTTTTGTCTCCAATTCTATTTCCGGTTAAAACATTTACCCAAACTGTTTCTTTTGTGTCTGTGGCAATAAAAATTTTTGCCCCCAATTTTTTTGCCACTTCAATCTCCTGTTTTATTGCTTTATTTTTTTGAGTTTCTGTTCTAAATTCTTTAGGTGTTTTATATTCAATCGCCGCAATAACTTGTTTTTGTTGAATTATTAAAGCGTCCGGTTTTTTTCTTTCTAAAACGCCGTAATCCCTATCACGAATTTTTTTATGTCTTTTTAACGCTTTTAATGTTGTGGCGCCGATGTTATAAAAATCCCACTTCCCGATTTTTTCTGGGTTTTTTACAAGATCTCTTTGTAGTAATTCTTCGCTCATAATTTTGTTTTAGATAAAAATTTTAGTCAAAAACTACCTATATTTTATTTATATTATAACAGAAAATTAACAAAATTAAAAATAATAAATTATTTATTATATTCTTCGCTAAAATTAGCATTTTGTTTGCTTTTATTATTGTTAAATGATAATATAATAAATATTATCCATAAATTAGCTTAAAAAATGCCGAAAAAATTAAAAAAATTAATGATTATAGACGGGAATGCTTTGATTCATCGGAGTTTTCATGCTTTACCGCCTACTATGACGACCAAGGACGGGACAGTGGTTAATGCTGTTTATGGTTTTATGAGTTTTTTGATTAAAGCGATGCGGGATTTAAAGCCGGAATATGTTGTTTTAACTTTGGATAAAAAGGGGCCGACATTCAGGCATAAAAAGTTTAAGGAATATAAAGCCAAGCGAGTAAAAGCGCCTGATGAATTATACGCGCAAATTCCAATGGTAAAAAAATTAGCCGAAGATTTTAATATTCCTGTTTTTGAAAAAGACGGTTTTGAGGCGGACGATTTGATTGGGACGATTGCGGCGGAAATATCCTCCCGTAGGAACAGGGCACTGCCCTGTTATTGCGAATGTGTTATTGTAACCGGTGATAAAGACACCTTGCAGTTAGTTAATGAACATACAAAAGTTTATTCTATGAGCCGCGGATTAAGCGATGCTATTTTATATAATTCGGAATTGGTAAAAGAAAAAATGGGGGTGAGAGTTGATCAGGTGGTTGATTATAAAGCGTTGAGCGGAGACGCGAGTGATAATATTCCCGGAGTGCCGGGCATTGGCGCCAAAACAGCGGTTGCGCTGTTAAAGGAATTTGACAATTTGGATAATTTGTATGATTATGCAGCGCGCCAACCCAAGGCTAATCCTCCTCGGGCGGACAATACGCAACTCTCAACAGAAAAAATCAAACCTCGGATTTTAGATTTGCTTGTTAAGCATAAAAAGAGCGCTTATTTATCGCAAGAGCTGGCAACGATTAAGTGTGATGTAAAAATTAATTTTGATTTGGAGGCGACTCGTTTTTTTGATTTGGATAAAGATAAAATTGTTAAGGCTTTAAGCGAGCTTGAATTTAAGTCTTTATTGCCGCGCGTGCAAAATTTGTTTAACGAGGTTGGGGCGGATACAAAAGAAAAAAAACAGCAAGCAACTGAAGATAAATTTGAACGCAATAGAAAGGATTTTAAATATATTTTAGTTGACACGGAATCTAAGTTTAAAAAATTTTTAACTGAAATAAAAAAACAAAAACATTTTACTTTTGATACAGAAACTTCCGGTTTTGATCCTATTACATGTGATTTGCTGGGAATTAGTTTTTCATGGAAGAAAGGGGCGGCTTATTTCGTAAAATTAAGAATTAAGAACAACGAATTATCCACCCGTAGGAACAGGGCACTGCCCTGTTCAATTAATAACAAAAGCCAAGGGTCTTTATTTGGTGATGTTAAAAAACCGGATATTGCCAAAGGAAATGAAAAATGGCTGGAGAAATTAAAATCAGTTTTTGCTGATGAGAAAGTTAAGAAGACGGCGCATAATGCTAAGTTTGACGTGCGGGTTTTGAAAAATAAGGGAGTTGCCGTAAGGGGCGTGGATTTTGACACTATGCTTGCTTCTTATCTTTTGAATCCGGGGACGCGCGGGCATGGCTTGGACGCGCTTACTTTTACCGAGCTGGGGTTTGAAAAAATATCTAAAAATGATTTATTGGGTATGGGAAAAGATAAAAAAATCTTTGGCGAATTGGAAATGGAAAAATTAAGCCTTTATTCGTGCGAGGACGCGGATTTTACAGAGCGGCTAAGATATATTCTAAAGCCAAAATTAAAAAAAGAAAATTTGGAAACGCTTTTTAAAACAATAGAGATGCCTTTGATTGACGCGCTTTCACATATGGAAGATACCGGAGTAAGAATTGACGCGGAGTTTTTATCACGCATGAGCAAAAAAATGACAAAAAAAATTAAAGCGCTTGAAAAAGAAATTCATGATATGGCAGGAGAAAGTTTTAATATCAGATCCACAAAACAATTAAAATATATCTTGTTTGAAAAAATGGAATTGCCTACTGAGGCAATCAAAAAAACCAAAACCGGTTTTTCAACAGGCGCGGACGAATTGGAAAAACTAAAAGAATTCAGCCCGATAATTTCCTTAATTCAAGAGCACAGAGAGTTAAATAAATTAGTTAGCACATACATTGACGCTTTACCTGAACTTGTTAATGAAAAAACAGGGCGAGTGCATACAAGCTACAACCAAACAGTTACCGCAACCGGCAGATTATCTTCCACAAAACCGAATTTACAAAATATTCCGGTTAAAACCGATTTGGGAAAAGAAATTAGAAAGGCGTTTGTCGCGGACAAGGGCTATAAATTATTGGCGCTGGATTATTCACAGATTGAATTAAGACTGGCGGCGCATATGTCAGGCGACAAAAAAATAATTAAGGCGTTTAAAAACGGCGCTGATATTCACAGCTCGACAGCTGCTGAAATAAATAATGTTTCTTTGGAAAAGGTTGACACAAAGATGCGCAGGGAAGCAAAGGCCATAAATTTCGGCATTCTTTACGGCCAAGGTCCGCGCGGACTTTCCCGCGCGGCAGACATTCCTTACGCGCAAGCCAAAGATTTTATTGATAATTATTTTAAGGTTTATTCGGGAATAAAAAAATACATAGATGAAAAAATCGCGTTTGCGCGCGAAAATGGCTATACTGAAACATTATATAAAAGAAAAAGGTATTTGCCGGAAATTAATTCCAGCATTTTAATGGTAAAAAAAGGCGCCGAGCGCATGGCGGTAAATACGCCCATACAAGGAACAGCCGCGGATATAATTAAAATCGCCATGATTGAAGTTATGAATAAAGTTTGCAACGATAAAGCAAAAATGCTTATGCAGGTTCATGATGAATTGATTTTTGAAATTAAAGACAGTGAGACAGAAAAAGAGACAAAGAAGATTAAAGATATTATGGAAGGCGTTATTAAATTAGATGTTCCTATAATTGTTGATGTTAAAGTTGGGGAGAATTGGGGGGAGATGGAGGTTGTTTAACTACACGAATTATTTTTAACAAGAATTCTATCATCAATATCATTCTTGCTAAAAATAATTCTTGTAGTTAAAAATAAAAATGGCAGAAGCTGAAAGCATTCTGCCATTGGGTTTGTTGTAAATTATTATTTATTTTTTTACTGGATGTACTGTGAATTCATTTGCAGAAAAATCAAAATTATTTGGAAATTCTTTTACCAATCTCCATTCATTTCCACTAGGTTTTTCGCAATATTTTTGTACAAGTCTCCAATTTTGAGGCACCTCTTTTAATATATATTTCTGCTCTTTTATTTCAGAGAATTTTATTGGAGCCCCCAATGTATGGTGTATCGCGTTTCTAGCCGCTCCAAAAGCAATTAAGAAAATGCCGATTAGTAAAACTATAAGGCATTTTAGTATCTTTGTTTGTGTTTCATCATTTTCAGTTATTTTGTTAGCTAGCCAATAAGAGCTAACAGAAAACAAAGCAAATCCAATTATTATAGTTATTGTAATAGAAGTGTTATCAATCATAAAAATTTCCCCCTTTATAAAAAGATCATTTATTTTTTTGCTTTAAATTGCTTGCCATTCAAGAATTTAAGCATTAAATCAACTTATCATAAAAATAATATTATGTCAAGTCTTCAGTATAAAAAATTAAATAATTTACAAAACAAGAAAATCTGCATTCTTGGATTTGGGATTGAAAATCAGGCGTTGGTTGAATTTTTGTTAAATAAAAAAATAGATTGTGAAATTACTATTTGCGACGCGCGGGAAAATATTGTAAAAACGTATTCCACCGTAGAGACGCGCCGCGGCGCGTCTCTACCGCGAAAATACAAAAACATCAAATGGCATTTAGGCAAAAACTATGACAAAAACCTTGAGCAATATGATATTATTTTCCGCATTGCCGGATACCCGCTGTTTTCTCCTGAAATTAAAAAGGCAAAAAAA
>JAGLIO010000030.1 GCA_023142915.1 Candidatus Parcubacteria bacterium
ATGAGCTGGTTAATAAGGTGAATGAGTTAGAAAATAGGACACCTTCACATGTAGATTGCTATGAGGTTAATTTAGGCTCAGTCGCTAGTTGCTCTGAAGGATATTTTTTTACTTATATTGAAAGATCTAGTTGCCCAGGAGCATATTGCGCTGGAACATGCTGTAAGCCGTGGTAATTTTTTAATACCTACTCCCCGAATGCCTCCCTTTCTTTATGGCTTTTTCATCCGCTAAAAAATTCATAGCCAAGGACGCGATTGCGGCTAAAAGAAAAGTCCATTCCAGGCTTACAAAAGAAATTAAAATCAAAGTAAAAACCAGCATCAATCCTTTGCCGAATTGAATTGCCATTTCATGAATTACCGTGAATTCGTCCACAAAATGCCCTTGATCAGCGGCTTTTTCATAAGTTAAAGCGTCAAAAGGCGTGCGCGCGAAAATTTTTGTAAAACTATGAAAAGCTGACACAACAAAAATCTGAAAAGCGGTCAAAACAAATATTTTTATAAACCAGCCTAAAGCATACAGAGCGCTTCCCCAATGAATCATTTTTTGCTTACTGCTCGCGTCCGCAAATTTACCCATAAACAACTGCAAAACAATTGCCGCGACAACTACTAACGACGATATTATACCCACTTCTAAATAATTTCCTTTTAATACTTCAAATATAAATATCGGCCAAATTACAATTCCGACTGCCGCTTCCGCTCCGTCGCCCAGAAACGCTAAAACGGCTTTTCTTCTTTTTTTGGAAAAAAATTCTTGCCATGTTTCCGAATATGTCCAGCTGAAACGTTCTTTGGTTCTTGGCAAATACATAAAAGGAATTAAAGCGCTTAAATAGCAAACTATTGCTATTATAAACAAAACATCATAATTATATTTCATCAAAATCAGACCGGCTAAAATCGGTCCAACAGCACCCAGAAAAGCGGTTGTTGCTTCCATTAAACTAAGCTGTTTCGCGCGATTTTTTTTATTCATGAATTTTGCCATATCCGTATGAACAGGAGTCCAATACATAATTCTGTGTATGGTTAATAAAAATAAAGAAACAGCTAATAACAAAAAAATATTTTGCTTATCAACCGCGTTAAAATCAACAAATATTTTTAATTTAGAGAGTAAATAAAACGAAAAATAATACATTGCGCCAAACACTAATGTAATTCTGAGCGAACGCCTTAGGCCGATCAAGTTAAGAAAACGACAGCCCCAAGCCACGGATAGCGCGTAAGCAAAATGCCCGATTAAATAATAAATAATTACATATTTAACATTAAAGGCAAACAATTCATACAAAAAAATCGGCAAAAATATCCCGAGCAGGTTTGTGGCCGTTCGCAAAATCATACGCCCAGAATACAAAGCCATAAAACCGTTATTTAATTTTCCATGGAAATAATTTATCATAATCTATTTTTCATGCGAGACAAAATTCATGGCGAGCGATGCGATTGCCGCTAAAAGAAATGTCCATTCAATACTGAAAAATTTAATTAAAATTAAAATCAAACAAAGCATTAAAGCTTTTCCCAAATAAATCGCCATTTCATGAATTACAGTATATTCATCAACATAATGCCCTTCGCTTGCGGCATTTTCATAAGTAATAGCGTCAAAAGAAGTGCGGGAAAAAACTCTCATTAAACTGTGGAAAGTTGACGCCACAAAAATCTGAAAAGCCGAAGCAATAAAAATTTTTATAACCCACCCGACAGCATACATGGCAGTCCCCCATTTCAACATCTTTTTCTTGTTTTTTTTGTCAATCAGTTTGCCGATTGCCAACTGCAAAAAAATCGTAACAACGACAATTGCCGATGAAATAACACCGACCTCAAAATAATTTCCGTGTAAAAGCTTCCAAATAAAAATCGGCCAAATCACCAACCCGACAACCGCTTCCGCTCCGTCTGATAAATACGCCAAAACAACTTTTCTGCGTTTCTTTGAAAAAAATTCTTTCCAAGTTTCCAAATATGCCCAGCTAAACCGCTCTTTGGTTCTTGGCAAATGCGCCAATGGGATCAAGGAGGAAAGGTATAATATTATCGCGATAAAAAACAAAATATCATAACTGTAAAACAGCAAAATCCAGCCGGCAACAATAGGCATTGTCGCGTGCGCGATATGCGCCGTAACTTCCATTAAACTTATCTGCCTAGCGCGATTTAATTTATTGGTAAACTTGGCAATATCGGTATGCACGGGTACCCAATGTAAAATCCGATGCAGAGTTATAAAAACAAGAGATAATATCAATAAAGCCATTATCTCAATCTTGTTTGATGAATTTGCCAAGCCTAAAACATAAAAACAAACATAATAAAGCGCGCCCAAAACAACACTAACGCGAATAGACCGTTTTAATCCGATTTGATTTAAATGCCGCGCGCCCCAAGCAATTGGCAGAGAATATAAAAGACTTCCAGCTAAATAATAATAAATTACATATTGCAATTTAAAATCAAAAAGCTCATATAAAAAAATCGGCAAAAATAGCCCGATTAACGCGGTTGATACTCGCAACAGCGCGCGCATGGAATAAATCGCAAAAAAACCTTGCGATATCCTGCCGGTAAAATATTTGAACATTGTTTGGATGGTTATGTGTTAGGGGTTGGGTGGTTTTATTATAACATAAAAGGAAATGAATGCCTACAAAAAAATATCGTAAAAACGCATTTCGTAGAGACGCGCCGCGGCGCGTCTCTACGAAATGCGTTTTTACGATATTTTTTTTATTTCACAACCACATTAACCAATTTACCCTTAACAAAAATTATTTTTATAATTTTTTTACCTTCTGTCCATTTTTTAATTTTCTCGCTCTCTAAAACAACTTTTTTCGCATCATTCTCGGAAATATCAGCGTCAACTTCAATCGTATCTCTAAGTTTGCCATTAATTTGTACAACCAACTGTATTTTTTCGTCTTTGATTAATTTTGGATTATATTCCGGCCATTTTTGCTTAAAAATACTTTCTTTATTGCTCAATTCGCCCCAAAGCTCCTCCGTAATATGCGGCGCAAACGGCGAGAGAATCAATAACAATTTTTCATAAACTTCTTGGCTAATTTCTTTCTCTTTTTCCAAAGCATTAACCAATATCATCATCGCGCTAACGGCAGTATTTAATTTAAACTCCTTAATATCATCCCCGACTTTTTTTATAGTCTTATGAAGCATATTCAAATTATTACTTTCTAATTTTTTACTTTTTACTTTCAACTTAACCCCCCATATTTTCTCCAAAAACTTCCTTGTCCCTACAAGCCCGCTTGTACTCCAAGCGCAGCTTTGCGAAAAAGGCCCCATAAACATTTCATACACGCGCATTGCGTCAGCCCCGTATTTTTCCACTATATCATCAGGATTAATAACATTGCCCCAGCGCTTGCTCATTTTTCTTCCGTCTTCCGCCATAATCAAACCGACATGCCTTAATTTTTTAAACGGCTCTTCATAATTAACCACGCCAATATCGTATAAAAATTTATGCCAAAAACGCGCGTAAATCAAATGCCGCGTCGCGTGTTCGGCGCCGCCAACATAAAAATCAACCGGCGACCAATACTCTTCCTTTTTTTTATCAACTAAAACTTTGTCATTTTTCGGATCAATATATCGCAAATAATACCAGCTGGATCCCGCCCATTGCGGCATTGTGTTGGTTTCACGTTTGCCAGATCCGCCGCATTTCGGACAAGTCGTATTTACCCATTCTGGAATCGTTGCCAAAGGCGATTCTCCTGTTCCGCTTGGAGCGTATTGTTCCACTTCAGGCAATTTTACAGGTAAATCTTTTTCCGGCACGCCAACCGCGCCACACTTTTCGCAATGAATTATCGGAATCGGCTCGCCCCAATAACGTTGCCGAGAAAACACCCAGTCTTTTAATTTGTAATTTATTGCTTTTTTGCCAACTCCATTTTTTTCTAACCATTCTATTATTTTTTCTTTGGCTTGTTTTGTTTTTAAACCGTTAAGTGATTTTGTAATATCTTTATTTTCTTGGTATAATAAATTTGGCGTTGACGTGCCGGCGGCATGGTGCAAATCTAGATTTGTCAACCTATGATTTGAGGGTTCGAGTCCCTCCGTCGGCTCAACGTCGTTATTGCGCTTGACATCTTTTTTATTATCCGTTATACTATTAACAGGTTGACAAATCTGGATCTCGCGCCGAGGACAACAATCCTCAGAGCCGTCAAAAGCCCCTATTTCAGGGGTTTTTGTATTGCTTAAAATTTCATCTGAAAAATCAGAATTTATATTTATTCCTTCTCCGGTAAATACTTCTGGGTTATTTTTTATTGTTGTTTGTTTATCATTTATTTTTTGAACAACTTGTCTTATCGGCAAATTATATTTCTTTGCAAATTCAAAATCCCTCTCATCATGCGCTGGCACAGCCATAATCGCGCCTGTTCCGTAGCCCATCATTACATAATCGGCTATCCAAATCGGAATTTCTTCGCCATTTACAGGATTAACAGCATAACTGCCGGTAAATACTCCTGTTTTTTCTTTTGCAAGTTCTGTTCTTTCCAATTCGGATTTACCGCCTGCGAATTTAATATATTTTTCAACTTCTGATTTTTGTTCTTGAGTTGTAATTTTTTTGACCAACGGATGTTCCGGTGCCATTACAAAATATGTCGCGCCGAATAAAGTATCTGGACGGGTTGTAAATATTTTTTGTTCAAAATTTTCTACCGCGAATTCATAAATATGAACTATGCTGTCATTTTTAATTTCTTCATCATAATATTTGCCAAATTCACTCTTCATTTTCTCATAAGTTGTATATTTTTCATGACCAAAATAATTCAAGGGTAAATCTTTTAGTCTCTTTTTGTCAACTTTGGTAATAATCGCTTTTCCTTTTTCTTTTTGATTTTTTTTATCACCATCTGCCCAATCAATAATCGTAACAATGTCTCCTTTTTTAACATCCTTTGGCTCTATTCTAAAAGTTACCCATTTCTGTCCGCTATAAATTTTTTCTATTGAATTACTTCTAAATTTAAAATAATTTTTTGATTTCAAATTTTTGTCATTGGAATTTTGAAAATTAATTGGAAATTGGAAATTGGAAATTGGAAATTTTACAATCGCCCCTTCCGACCTCCCAATCCACCCTTTCTGCATCTCTTTAATAGACGACTCCCACTCAGGCAATTTGTCTAAATCATTAAGCATTCGTTCCGCATAATCGGTAATGCGCAAAACCCATTGGCGCATGGGTTTGCGCTCAACTTCTGAATCACAACGTTCGCATTTTCCGTTTTCCAAATCTTCCTGCGCGAGCCCTGTCTTGCATGACGGACACCAGATAATCGGCTCATGCGACTCATACGCCAAACCCTTTTTAAACATTTGCAAAAAAATCCACTGCGTCCATTTATAAAACTCCGGATCGGTCGTATTAATCTCGCGTTCCCAATCATAAGAAAAACCAAGTTTCCCAAGCTGACTCTTAAAAGTCGCGATATTTTTATCAGTTGAAATACGCGGATGGATTTTATTTTTTAAAGCAAAATTTTCCGCAGGCAAGCCAAAAGCATCCCATCCCATCGGATGCAGAACATTATATCCTTGCATCATTTTCATACGCGCAAAAATATCAGTCGCAATATAACCTTTTGGATGCCCAACGTGCAACCCCGCGCCAGAAGGATAAGGAAACATATCCAAAATATAATATTTCGGCTTTTTCTTATTTTCACAGGTTTTATACAATTTATCTTCTTCCCATTTCTTTTGCCACTTAGATTCTATTGATTTATGATTATATTTTTTATTACTCATATATCTTGTTTATCTTAATATCTTTTTTATTCTTTTTCTTTTAAACCTTTTTTTTCATCTTTATCAACGTCGCTGTGCTTGGAATCTTCATGTTCTTCAATAATTTTTAAAAACTCGCCCTTTGAATACATGTTAGGCATCTCATCTCCTAAAAATTTATAAACTAAAATTTATTAATCAAGAAACTCCTTTTTATAATCACCATTTTTAACATCATCCATTATTTTATCAAGCATATCCAAAATTAATAATTTAGCCTTTGTATTATTTAAAGACAAATTTTCGCCTATGATTTTATCTTTTTTTAATCTTAAAACAATCGGAATAATCAATTCTTTTTGTTTGTATACATATATTATTATTCTTCCAGCCACCTTGCTAACCAATCTTAATTTTATTAATTCTCCCTCCCTATATCCTAAATGTGGCAAACGAATAGCTGAAGATGAAATTTTTTTAGTCGTTTTTTTGATATCTTTCACGGTATAATATTTTTTCAATGGCTTTAACTCTTTTTTTAAAAACGATTTAGTTAATATTAAAAACATTCATTTAAATATTAGTTCTTTTAAGCAAGGCTCCTAGCTTATTTGATTTTGCAACCACATCTCTATCAGAAAACATTTCATCATAAGCAATATTGTTTGGTTGCAAAGACACATTTAATTCATTATTTAAATATGCTTTCATGGCCATAGTTAAAAGCGCCTTAAGAGTAATGCCATTTTCTTTGGCTTTTTTAATTGCGCGATCTTTTAAATTTTTATTACTTATAAAAGTAACTTGCGTTTGTTGTTTAACATTCATATATTTATATAGTTAAAAGCTATATATAAACTATATAGAATTTTTTAAATTTTGTCAAATTAAAATTATATTTTCTCAATATACTTTAAAAAATCTTTAAAATCACCTATATTTTCCTGTAAAAATTTATAAACTAAATCCTCGCTTAGTCCGTTTTTCCTCTAATTTTTCCTTTAAAAATTTTGTCATATATTTTTTAATCGCAAATTCAAAAAATAATTAAATATATTTCTTAACTTTTTTGTATCTTCATACTCATGCAATGTTCTATTTTCAAACATAATCCTTTGTAATTGATCAGCCGTGTATAATTCTTTTCCTTCAACTATTACATTTTGTTTAAGCAGAGGCGTTGTCTGATTTAAAATTAAAATCCCAATTTCTTTATCAGGATATAATTTACCAAACAATGTTGATAATTTTAATGTCTTATCCAAATATTTTTCCTCTTTAACTTTTTTATCCAACAGCACCGCTATGTCAACATCACTTTCAGCCATAGCATCGCCGCGCGCTTGCGAACCATATAAATACGCTAAAACAACCCCGTGCTTTTTGAGTTTATTTTTAAATAAAGCGTCTAATTTTTTAATATAATTCTGTTTTATCATTTTATTTTAAAATACTTATATTTTAATCCTAACATAAATCAAAGCTTTTGGTCAATTTTTTATATTTTAGCAAAAAAATTGCCTTGAATTTACAAAAACAAAAAATATAAATAAGCCAGTCCTGCCAAAGGAAATAAATACTTAATATTTCCAAGCAACACCAAGGCGGTCATAAATAAAATCATTCTTCCTAAAAAAAAGAAAAATTCTCTAAAAATTATAAATTCATCAACTACTTCTTTCTTGGCTATTTTTGTCATTTTAGCCACATAAGGCACTACCAAAAGCGACAAACAAAAGCCGGAAACAACAGTTGTCAAATAATAAGCCAGAGAATTATCTGCGATAAAACGAACCAGCCAAACCGCTAAAAGCGACAAAGCTCCAATTTTCATATAAAACTTATAGTCCCCCTTGTCAATCCATTTTCCGACTAACAATGTAAAAATTATTGAGCCGACAGAAACTAAGGCGCCAATAAAACCGATTGACATTATGCTGCCTAAAGTCAAAAAAACAAACACCGGCCAAATAATACCCTCTGTTTCCCCGCCAAAATTATCAAACAGCTCCGCTATCATATACTTTTTATATTTGCGGAATAATTTTAAGCCTTTTTTAAAATTCAAATCATATTTGACTTTCTTAATATCTATTTGAAAAATCGGTAAAACCGAAAAAATAATAATCAAAAAGGCAAAAACAAAAAGAAATCTGAAACCAAAAAATTTAATTAACACGGCGCCAATCAACGGTCCGACTATTCCGACAATTTGCGGATACGCAATTAATCTGCTTACAAATTTACCCATATCTTTCGGCTTTGATTCGCGGGTAAAGATAATATTAAACGGCATCCAATATAAAGCGGCTTGTATTCCGCTTAAAATAGCAATAAGAAAATAAGAAAATTGCAAAGATTCCCAGCTTAAAAGCGCTAAAAAGTACAAAAATAAAAAAGGCAAGCGCGCCACTAAAAGCAGCTGCAAGCCAATTCTTTTACCGGCAATAATTGCAATGACTACGGTTGCAAGCAAGAATATATTATGAACAATATAAAAATAAATAATATCCTGAAATTCATAACCCTGGCTCAAAATAAATACCGGTATGAATATTCCTATCAATGAAAAACCAAGCGCGTCAATTAAATGCATCGCATAAACCGCTTTTATTTTTATCTTTATTCCAAAACATTTTTTTGTTATATTTTTATATGCTAAACTTTGACGCATTTAATAAAATTCTAACATAATTTTGTTAAAAATACCAAAATTTTAGTGAAGGAAAAAAGGCCATGGTTTTATTTTCACCATAGCCCTTACTGTTTTATTAGTTCCCCTTTATTTCAAAATGCTAAAATTAGCTCCTGTGGTTTCTTGAAGCCAGTAGCACAAATATATCTTTTCGGCTAACCAAGCTTCTATTCTATCTTTTTGAATTTCATATCCATTTTTTTTCAGCTTAAAATATAAATTATTAAAAGATCTTTTTATATGCTGTCTAATATTTGATTCGCTACAAGAAAATTCTGTTGCAATTTCTTCAATTGATTCATACTGAAAATTTTCGTTTAGCCCAAGGCATTTACAAAAAATATTTTTGTTTTCTTTTGGAAATTGATTTATCGCATTTAAAATAATTTTCATTGTCTTGCTTAATTCTTCTTTAAGTACTAACAATTGATCTACTGAAGAAAACGAAATATCCCCGATAACTTCTGATTTTGACTTACTTCCGCTTGATTCACTTTTTTTATATTTTATGGGAGCGTCCAAGGACGTACAATACAGGTTCATTTTTTTATAAATAAATTCAATTTTTTCTACTGAAACTCCAGTTTCGTCAGAAATTTCATGCAGACTTGCTTCTCTTTCAAGTTTCTTTTCTAAAAAATCTTTAGTTTTGCATATATTTGAAAAATCTTCTTGAATATGCGACGGTATATGTATATTTCTTTTCTTTATTTCTTTAACAATATATGCTTTTATCCAAAAACCAGCATAAGTTGAAAGTCTGCAACCTCTTGTATGATCAAATTTTTTAGCAGCGATAATCAAACCTATAACACCAGCCTGAAATAAATCATATAATTCAACTCCTCTGTTTGTAAATTTATATGCTTCTTTTTTTACTGTCCACATATTAATTTCTACAAGTTGATTAAGGGCATATTTATCATTTTTCTCTTTGAATCTACGCGATAATTCTAAATCTTTTTCTTTTGGAAACTTTTTGAATTTTTTATTTATCATGATAACCTCCATTTTTTATTAAGGTTTATTTTTTAAGGAACATTTTTTGTTATATAAATTGGTTTACCACGATCCGCCTCCGCCTCCGCCAAAGCCTCCGCCGGAGCCGCCGCCGGAAAAACCGCTTCCGCCGGAGCTTGCAGATGACGGCGCTGAGGAAAGAATTGAATTGGCTTGTGATTGAAAGCCATTTAAATTATTCGCGAGCGCCAAAGCGGAAAAATTTCGCGCGCTTGCGGAGCTGTACCATTTCGGGCTTTCCTGATAAATATCTTCAAATTGCTTTGCCCATTTTTTCTCTACTCCAAGCACAATCGCAAACGGCAATAATTTTTCAAAAACTTTGGGTCTCTTTTCGGGCGCATTATGAGAATTAATCCTATCTTTTTCCGCTACTTCCAAATACATCTTCAAACCCAAAATCTTCTCTCGCGCCTTAACTCCTTTTCTGGTTTTCTTTGGCATTACATTGCCAAAAACCAAAATTAAAATTCCGGTAATCCAAACGCTTGCCATCCCAATCCATCCTAAAAACGGCCCAACAAACCAACCGATAACCAAAACCGCTATTGCCAAACCCATGTAAAAACCCCTGACTTTTTTCGGATTTTTAGGAAAATACCCTTTATTAACAGCCGCTTGATAAATCCTGTCAATAATGTCATTTAAATCTTTATAAAATTTATCTTTTAAATCTGACAATCTGATTTTTTCCTTATCCGCGAATAGCGCTTTTAATAAAGCAAATTGAAATTCATTTAAATTATCTTCTTTTACTTTCAGTTTTTCCAATTCATAGTCATCTGCTTTTAATATCCCACTTTTCTCTATGCGTTTTATTTTAATATGCCCGCGAACCGCCAAATTAATTATTTCCGCGCTAACATCTTTTTTGTGTGCGCGCTCATCAATAATCGTTCCCACCTCGGCAGGGCTTAGATTATCAGGAGCCGTAAATTCCGCGATAATTGTTTTTCTTCCCAGGGGATCTTTACCGTACTTTTTCCAAAAATAAATAAAAAATATTAAAGCAAGCAAAGGCAAAACCACAATCCAATTGTCTCGCGCTATTTCCAAAAAAGCCTTAAGCCAAGAAGGCTTTTCTACAATGCCTTTTGGCAAGCCAATCACAATAGTCACGCCCGCGCCGGGCTTTAAACTGTCATCACTGAATATAATGCTATCAGCCTCATCTTTGGCAATAAAATTTAAACGGCTGGATACGCACTTGGCGTTACTGCCGCTTTTTCCCGTATAGCACTCAAACTTTAATTCTTCAACATTAACGCCAATAGGCAAATTAACTGTCGCTTTTGACTGCCTGATTGGCGTTATCCAATCATTTCCGGTAACATTCCAATACAACTCATCATAATCATCAAAAAAATTAAAAACTCTCGCAACTTTGTATTCTATAACATAATTTTGCAGTCCGCTCACAAAAACATCAGGATTACCGATTTTTACGCGCTTGCTTTCTTTATAATTATCAACATCAAAATCAACATCGCTGCCATTGCCGTCTTTAACGGAAAAATCAGAAAAACGCAGTTTAAAACTTCCGCCTCCTACTTTATATTTATACGGAATATCACGGAGAATTCCATGCTTTTCTTCATCGCCAAAATTATAAACTATAAATTCCCTAACATTAATACTGCCGTCCCGGTTAATATTTATTTCCACTTCAAAATTATTAATTTTCTCCTGAGCCGCTACGGGCAAGGCTAAGCAAATTGAAAATAAAATTGCTAAACAAATTTGAAAAAATATTTTTTTTCTTTTTAACATAGCGAACTTGTTAATATTATTTATTTATCTTTTTTGTAATCAGCCCTTGAAGATCTTTAACGCCTTTACTGTCAACTCTCATCTTGGGCTTTTTCTTCTTGTTTCTTTTTTGATATTTTCGCAAAAGCTCTTCTTCCTCGTGTTCTAAATTTTGTTTATTCATAAAAAAATGTTATAATATATTTATAAATACCCTACAAATATATAATATCCTAATTTGCGATAAATTTCAATGAAATACGCTCACAAACCTTGGTGTAAAAAATGGTGGGGAATATTTTTAATTATTCTTGTTATTTTTTTTGTAAGCCTTTTTTTCGCTTTTGCGCTTTATATTTTTAATTATACAAAAAATTTTGATGCCGCATCAGTTCCGCGAGAATATATTTCAAACCCGATCATTGAAGGCTCAAAAAATAATTACTGGCTGGGATCCGCCAACCCAAAAATCACAATTGTTGAATTTGCCGATTTTGATTGCATATACTGTAAAAAATCTTTTTCAAAAATAAGAGAAATAACTTCTGTTTATGATAATATAAAATTCATTTACCGCGACTTTCCCGTTCTTTCCGAATTTTCCGCGCAACTTGCATCGGCCGCCCGCTGCGCCGGCGAACAGGGATTATTCTGGGTAATGCATGATAAACTATTTATAAATCAAGGAATTGGCAGTGATGAAGAAATTCTTGAACTGTTTAAGCAAATCGGCGGTGATGAAAAAAAATTTAATAATTGTTTCCAAAATAATAAATATCTGCCTGAAATTGAAAAAGATTTAATTGACGGACAAACACTAAACATAACCGGCACGCCGATTTGGTTTATTAACGGACAAAGAATTGAAGGTGACATTCCTTATGAATTTTTAATTAATTTAATTGAACAAAACTTAAATAAATAAAATGCTAATCTTATGAAACAAATTCGCATACATGGCCGCGGCGGACAAGGAGTAGTTACGGCAGCGGAGTTAACCGCTATTTCCGCTTTTAACGACGGACATGAGGCGCAAGCCTTTCCGTCTTTTGGCGTTGAGCGCACAGGCGCGCCGATTGAAGCTTTTGCCCGCATTGACGACAAACCGATTAGAACACGGGAACATGTTTATCATCCTGATATATTAATCGTGCAAGACGCGTCCGTAATGACAACGGTTGATGTTTCTCACGGCTGCACGGAAAAAACAATAGCGATTATTAACACCTCTTTGCCAAAAAACGCGATCAAATTGAGTATTCCTGAAAAAAATATTTTCCCGATTGATGCCACAAAAATCGCATTGGATATTCTTGGAAGGAATATTGTTAACACAATCATACTTGGCGCCATTGCCAAATCAACAAAAATAATTACTCTTGACAGCATTAAAAAAGCCGTTAAACAAAAATTTAGCGCAAAAGGACAAGAATTAGTTGATAAAAACATTAAAGCCGTTGTTAAGGCGTATAATTTATAATAAAAAAAAATATGAAAATAACTGCTCAAGCAGGTTCAACTACTAAAAATAAAACCGGAGGCTGGAGAACCTATATTCCTGTTACCGATTATAATAAATGCATCGGCTGCGGTCGCTGCGCTAAAGTGTGCCCGGAAAATGCCGTTAAAATGGTTTTAAAAAACGGAAAACAAAAACCGATGACAGATTTTGATTACTGCAAAGGCTGCGGGCTTTGCGCGGTTGAATGTCCTGTCAAATGCATAAAAATGGAGTTGGATAAAAAATAAATTAATTAAAAATTAAGAATTATAATATATGCCTCAAAAAAAATCAAAGCGCCAAATCCTTGAAGGATCGCAAGCAATCGCGCAAACTATTAATAATATAAGGCCGGCGGTAATCTCCGCTTATCCGATTACTCCGCAGACTCATATTGTTGAAGATTTGGCAAAATTAAAAGCCGATGGCAAAGCCAAATATGAATATGTTCGCGCGGAAAGTGAATTCGCCGCAGCTTCAATTGTGGAAGGCGCAAGCGCTACCGGTCTTAGAACTTATACCGCCACCAGCTCGCAAGGAATATTGTTAATGGCGGAAGTGATTTATAATATCGCCGGCATGCGCCTGCCGGTAGTATTAACTTGCGCCAATCGCGGAGTATCCGCGCCAATCACCATTTGGAACGACCACCAAGACGCGATGTCAATACGCGACGCCGGCTGGATTATGTTTTTCGCTGAAAATCATCAGGAAGCGCTTGAACAGCATTTGCTTGCTTACAAAATCGCGGAAAAAAAGAAAATTCCAGCCATGGTTAATATTGACGGTTTTGTTCTTACGCACACTTACGAAGGCGTGGAAGTGCCAAGTATTGCTGAAATTAAAAAATTCCTGCCGGATTACAAACCAAAACAGGGCGAGTATTTAGACACTGCGAAACCTGTTACTTTCGGAGCTTTTGCCTCGCCAGCCTATTACATGGAAATAAGGCACGAACTGCATGAAGACTTGCGCGATTGCCAAAATGACATTTTAGGAGAATACGAAAATTTAAAAAAACTTGTTCCAAGCGCAATCAAAAAATCAGAAGATAAAGCCCTGGTAAACAACGGCTTAATAGAATATTACGGACCGAAAAATCCAAAAGTTGTTTTAATCGCCATGGGGTCTTTAGTCGGCACCGTCAAAGACGCGGTTGACCACTTAAATATCCGCCGCAATGTCAAGCATTATATCAGCAACAAATCAGTGGGTGTCTTAAAAATAAAAACTTTCCGGCCGTTTCCTGCTAAATCTGTACTCGCAGTTATTAAAAAAGCAAAATATGTTGCTGTAATTGAAAAAGCGGTTTCTCTGGGCGCCACAGACGCTCCATTGGCTATGGATATCAAGGCTTACGCGAAAAATAAAATTAAAACCAAAATTCAAAGCTACATAGCAGGACTGGGCGGACGCGATATTACCCAAAAAATGATTTCCAAAATCGTGACAGACGTGCAGAATAAAGATGACAAAATGAAGTTTGTGGGATAAATAAAAATATATGCCAAAAAATTCTATAAAAATTTTATTACTGATTATATTTACACAAATTTTTTGCTGTACTGTTTTTTTGACTCCTGTTTCTGTTAACGCTATTGAACCCTATAAATTTCAGGTTCCAATCGGCGATCTTGATGAAATAACCTTTGAAAAAAAAGGCACTACCAAACCAATTGCTGATTATATCCAAGCAATATACAAATACGCCATCGGCGTAGTGGCTATTCTCGCCACTGTCGTTATGATGATCGGCGGAGTGGTTTGGATTACGGCAGGCGGCAACCAAAACCGCGTCGGCGAAGCAAAACAATACATCAGCGGTTCATTAACCGGACTGGTTCTTGTGTTTTGTTCTTACATGATTTTAAATACCATTAACCCTGATTTGGTAAAGTTTAAGCCAGTGGGAATTGAAACGGTTGATAAAAAGATAAAATCTGATGACAGACATGGATCTTGTAGCTGGGATATAGTTCTTAGCTGTTATGATGATAAAGCTCGTTCTGACGGATATTGTGATACTGAAGACAAACCAGAGACTGGATCTAGTATTTGTTGCTGTAAAATTGCGCCGATACCAGGATGCACTTGGGAAACTGACTGTAATATTAAAAAAGATTCAAACATATCAAATTGCGGAACAGTAGAGCATGAAGAGAATAAGACACTATGTTGTTGTATGGAATAATAAAAAATAAAATCATAAATCCAAAATCATAAATCATAAATAAAAATGATCTACTTCACCAACTACGCAAACCAAAAATTTGAAATACTTAATAAGCATAAGGTGTTTTTTCGCAAAGAAGAAATTGAAGATGTAATAAAAAATCCTGATAAAACAGCGAAAAAAGGAAATTATTTATCCGTGCGCAAAGACGGCATTAAGGTCGTTTACGATAAAAAAGAAGGAGTAGCTCGGGTGATTACTTTTTATCCAATTAAAGCATAATTAATAACGCTTGACATTAATAACGCTATACGTTAATATAAAGAAACGATGATAAAAAGTTTTAAATGCAGGGAAACAGAAAAAATTTTTAATCTGGCTTATTCCCGTAAACTGCCGCAAGACATACAAGAAATCGCATTAAGAAAACTATGGATGATTGACGCCTCAACAAATATAAACGACTTTAAAATTCCTCCTTCAAATCACTTGGAAAAACTGCAAGGAAAAATAAAAAATTATTACAGCATAAGAATTAACAAGCAATGGCGAATTTGCTTTATTTGGCAAAAAAACGATGCCTTTGACATAAAAATTATAGACTATCATTAAAATATATGACAAAAAAATTAAAACCAACACACCCTGGGGAAATATTATTGGAAGAATTTTTAATTCCCCTAAAAATCAGCCAATACCGCGTTGCTAAAGATATTGGCGTTTCAGCTCGCCGCATTAATGAAATTGTCCACCAAAAAAGAGCAATTTCAACCGATACCGCTTTGCGCTTGGGTAAATATTTTAATACCTCCCCTCAATTTTGGCTTAATTTGCAAGCACGCTATGACCTGAAAATAGAAGCAAAAAATTTATCAAACATTCTTAAACAAAAAGTAAAAATATTTCAGTTTGCGACACAATAAAAAAATCATAATATGCTCTACGACCCTGAAGCAAATATAATAAGCTGGGAGATTGGGAAAGGAAAAATTACCCATACCCGTGAATTCGGCAGTTTTATTATCCATCTTTCGGACGCGAAAAAACCGATTTTAATTGAAATTCTTGACGCGTCTAAGTTTATCGGACAATATGATAAAATAAAAAACATTAAAGAAATCAGAAAAATTTTGCCAGCTAACTAAATATTAAAATATAATAAAAAAACATGCCAACTAAAACATCTTTAAAAACTAAAACAATTATAAAACCCAAAAAAGCCGATTCATTATTCTCTGCCGGACATAGGGCTTGCGCTGGATGCGGGCAGGCTATTGCCGCTAAAACGGTGATAAACGCGCTTGGGCCTAATACAATTATTGCCAACGCGACAGGATGCCTGGAAGTAACCACGACTCCTTATCCGGAAAGCGCTTGGGGAGTGCCTTGGATTCATTCCTTATTTGAAAATCCGGCCGCAATCGCATCTGGAATTTACGCAGGGCTTAAACACAAAAAACAAGACAAAAAAATCAAAGTTATCGCGCAAGGAGGAGACGGCAGCACTTTTGATATCGGTTTCGGGCTGATAAGCGGAATGTGGGAAAGGGGTGAAAATATTCTCTATATTTGCTACGATAACGAAGCTTATTCAAATACCGGCATGCAAGCTTCAGGCGCTACTCCATGGGGCGCAAGCACCACGACAACACCGGCTGGCGCGGGAAAAACTATTGACGCAATCGGCTCTCATCAACAAAAAAAAGACATTATCGCGATCGCCTTGGCGCATGGCTTAAAATATGTCGCGCAAACAACCGCAGGCTACTTGGAAGACATTGAAGCTAAAATAAAAAAAGCCGTTGAAACTGAAGGTCCGGCTTATGTTCAAATTCTGGCTCCATGCATTCCCGGCTGGAGCGTCAAACCGGATCAGGCTATGAGTCTTAGCAAACTAGCCGCGCAAACCGGACTTTATCCCATATTGGAATACATTGACGGCGAGCTGGTTAAGGTCATGAAAACACCTGCTAAAAAAATCAAAGTAGAAGAATATTTAAAACCGCAAAGACGCTTTGCTCATCTTTTTAAAAGTAAGGAAGGAGGAGAGATTATTAAATATATTCAATCGCTTGCTGATAAAAATATAGAGAAGTACGGGTTGTAAATCATAAATTCTCTAATATTCCCCTCTCTTAACCTTCCCTTTATACCCTGTTCCGGCGGGAATTAATCGCCCGATAATAACATTTTCTTTTAAGCCTTCCAAATAATCAATCTTGCCACTGACTGA
This sequence comes from Candidatus Parcubacteria bacterium, assembly GCA_023142915.1. Classification (GTDB taxonomy): domain Bacteria; phylum Patescibacteriota; class Patescibacteriia; order Patescibacteriales; family UBA12075; genus JAGLYP01. Next base: position 17,173 of record JAGLIO010000030.1, read on the forward strand.
CGCTTCAATCAATACTCTGGCTGTTTCTTGAAAAGACGCGGCTGACAAAAAACTGTCAGTTGTCAGCGAGGCCTTGGTAATGCCCATTAACAATCTGCTTACGTCAACAGCGTTGCTGTTTTTCTTTTTAGCTCGCTCCAAAACGCTATTTTCAACAATCTCTCCGGGAAGCAACTCCGGATTATCGGATTTATTGACAAAAAAGCGGGAAAACATCTGTTTGGCGATAATTTCAATATGCTTATCGTTAAGCGGCTGCCCTTGGGATGAATAAACATTCTGAATTTCCTGAATGATATATCTTTGCGTGCTTAAACGGTCTTTTAGGCTGTACAACTGCTGAACATCCATACTTCCATCGGTTAACTGATCGCCTTTCTTAACCTCGTCGCCTTCTTGCGCCAATATTGACAAACCCTTGGGAACAATAAATTCTTTAACTTTTTTGGCTTTGACTTTAACTTTAATCATTTTTTCATCCAATTCAACAACGCCTCCGGTTTCAGCAGTTACGGTAATATCTCCTGCTATAAATAATTTCGCGCCAGCGCTAACTTTATCTCCATTTTTAACTTTAATTTTTGGTTCTATCTTAAGCGCTTTTTTCGCGGGTTTCGTTTTTGACTTGGCTTGCAGTCGCGCCTCTTTAACGGTATCGGCAAAATAATATTTATCCAAGTTAAAGCCTTCATAATTAATTTTTAAAATTTTCGCCTGAGGATTACTGACAACTGCTTTTCCTGCCGCATCTTCGGTTGTTCGCTGCGCGGTTTCAATGGAAATTTTTCCATCCACATCTGAAATAAAGGCTTTATGTTTTGGCGGTCTGGCTTCAAAAATTTCTTCAACTCTTGGCAATCCTTGGGTAATATCCTCAACACCGGCAACACCGCCAGTATGAAAAGTTCTCATTGTAAGCTGGGTTCCGGGTTCGCCGATTGATTGCGCGGCAATAATTCCCACTGCCGTTCCTTTAACCACTTCTTTATTGTGCCCCAAATCCCAGCCATAACATTTCGCGCACACGCCTCTGTCTAATTTACAGCTTAAGACAGAACGAATACAAGCCTCCGCGACATCTTCATTTTTAATTTTATCAATAATATCTTCCGTAATAAGTTCATTTTTCTTTACTAAAACCTTGCCTTTGATATTTTTTAAATCACCTGCCAAAAATCTGCCGATAATCCTGTCAAAAATAGTTGACCCGAATTTTTCTCCTTCTTCCTTGGTAATTATCAAGCCTTTTGTATCCTCGCAATCATCTTCTGACACAATTATATCCTGCGCAACGTCAACCAAGCGCCTTGTCAAATAACCGGCGTTAGCTGTTCTAAGAGCGGTATCAGACAAACCCTTGCGCACGCCATGGGAAGAAATAAAATATTCCAATACATCGAAACCTTTTTTAAAATTTCCTTTGACCGGAAGTTCAATAATATCGCCGGACGGAGAAGTAACCAATCCTTTCATGCCGAGAATTTGAGTTAACTGCGCCCAGCTGCCGCGCGCTCCGGATTCAATCATGGAGTAAACAGGACCTTCGTCAGGCAGTCCTTTTTTGCATATATCAACAACTTTATCCTTAACATTTGTCCAAAGTTCAATAATCTTTGCGTATCTTTCCGAGTCGGTTAACAATCCTTCGTCATATTGATCCTGAATTTTTTCCACCGCTTCTTGGGCTTCTGAAATAAGCGTATCTTTTTCTTCCAAACCGGGCAAATCATCCATCCCCCAAGAAAGTCCGCTTTTTGTAATATAATTAAAACTTTTTTCTTTTAAATCATCTAAAAATTCTACTGTTTCTTTTGTGCCATAATAACGAAAACAATCTTTTACCAATTGTTTTAATTTCCCCTTGTCAACAACTTCATTAACAAAACGCAATTTCTCAGGCAATATATCATTAAAGATAACCCTGCCAACCGTAGTTCTGGCTAGTCCTAATTCAGGCAATTTAACCCTAATCGGCTCATGCAATGTAACCACTTTTGTTTCATAGGCTAATCTTGTTTCTTCTGCGGAAGAAAAACATTTTAATTCATTGTCTTGTTTTTTATTATTTTCTTCATCAGTAATATAAAACGCTCCCCAAACAATATCCTGACCGGGAGCCACAACCGGATCGCCGGTAGCGGGTTTTAAAAGATTTTTCGCGGAAAGCATTATTTCTCCGGCTTCGTGTATAGCTTCCTTTGTTAAAGGCACATGCACCGCCATCTGATCGCCGTCAAAATCGGCGTTAAACGCGCTACACACTAAAGGATGAATTTGAATCGCCTTTCCTTCAATTAAAGTCGGCTTAAAAGCCTGAATGCCCAATCTATGCAAAGTCGGAGCGCGATTAAGCATTACATAAGCGCCCTTAATAATATCTTCTAAAATATCCCATACGATATCATCTCCGGTTTCAATAAAGCGCGAAGCGCTTCTGACATTATGCACAATTTCCCGCTTTATTAACTTGCTGATTATAAACGGCTTAAAAAGCTCAATTGCCATTATTTTAGGCAAACCGCATTGGTCAAGTTTTAATTTCGGATTAACCACAATAACGCTTCTGCCTGAATAATCAATGCGCTTGCCAAGCAAATTCTGGCGAAAACGGCCTTGCTTGCCTTTTAAAGAATCAGCCAAAGATTTAAGCATGCGCTTCTGCCCGGTAGAAGCGATTACTGTTTTTCCGTGCCGCGCGGAATTATCAATCAAAGCGTCAACGGCTTCCTGCAGCATGCGCTTTTCATTTCTTTGAATAACTTCCGGCGCGCTTAACTCAACCAGCTGCCTTAAGCGATTATTGCGGTTAATTACCCTGCGATACAAATCATTCAAATCACTGGTGGCAAAACGTCCGCCATCCAAAGCAACCATCGGGCGCAAATCAGGCGGTATAACCGGCACTGTTTTTAAAATCATCCATTCCGGCTTGATATTATTCGCGTCCAAGCTTTTAAATAATTTAAGGCGGCGCATCATCTTTTCCTTTTTGGAATCAATTACATCAACCAATTCCTCCTCTATGGACTCAATGGTCTTTTTAATGTCAATTCTTTCCAATAATTTCCGCACCGATTCAGCGCCAATTCCGGCTTCAAAAATATGCCCGTATTTTAAGCTTAAATTTTGATATGTTGTTTCTGAAATAATCAATAAAGACTTAAGCTCTTTTAGCTCTCTTTGCGCTTGATCAAAAGCGCCTTGCAAGTTTTCCAGTTTTTCATCTTTTACTTTTTCCAAAGAACTGATGTTTTCCGCGATATTGCCGTCAGCATCAGCTACTGACACGCCTTCTTGCATTAATTTGGATTTTTTTTCTTTTATCTGCCTGCTTTGATTGCTAAAATCAGATTCAATGGATTTTTTCTTCTGCTTAAACTCATTTTTAATCTGTTCAATTGTCGCGTCCCGCAATTCTTCATTCACGTCGGTTACGATAAAACTGGCAAAATACACCACCTTTTCCAAAGCCTGCATTGACAAATTAAGAAGCAAGCCGATTTTGGAAGATAAACCGCGCAAAAACCATATATGCGTGCAAGGAGTTTCCAATTCAATATGCCCCATCCGCTCTCTGCGAACAATGCTTCTGGTAACTTCCACTCCGCACTTATCGCACACAATGCCTTTATAGCGAATTTTCTTGTATTTTCCGCAATAACATTCCCAATCCTTTGAAGGACCGAATATTTTCTCGCAAAAAAGCCCGTCTTTTTCAGGTTTTTGCGTGCGATAATTGATTGTTTCAGGACGAGTTATTAAACCGTGAGACCAAGATAAAATTTCTTCCGGAGAAGCTAATTTTAATTTAATGGCGTCAAAATCCGTTGTTTTGATTGGGTTAAGCATATTTTTTATGTTATTAATTTATAAATTATTTTTTATTAAAATTTATATTAATGCAATTTATCTTTTACTTTCTACCAACAATTTTTATTTCAAGGGTATGTACAAATTGTCCATACCCTTTGGATAATTCTAAACCTCTCTTTAACCCGCCTAGGCATTAATGCCTAGGCTACGTTTTTTCAATCCCGTTGAAACGGGATGTTATTTACGAACGTTTTTTTATAGCATCCCGCTTCAGCGGGATTTAAAATTTCTAGCCTAGACATTCATGCCTAGGCGATTGTGGATTTGCGCAGTTTCTTTTTGTCCGCCATCCTCATCCTCAATACATTCTAAAATATTAACTAAATCATTATCTTTATTTTTCACTCTCCGCTTCTGTCAATTACAAAATCAATATCAGTTAAAGCAACAACTTTATGATAAACATTAGAATCAATTTTAAACATAATTGGCGCTTTAACTATTTTAATTTCATTGTTGATGGTTAATTCTATTTCTCCTTTTACTAAATAAATAATTTCAGAATCATTATGTGTGTGGTCTGCTCCTACGGTTCCTTTTTTTCTTGTGATAAAACTAGAATTTCCACAATCATAAATAACACCTCTTTCATCGGATTTAATAATTTTTATTTTGTTTAATTTCATATTATTTTTCATTAAAACCCTCTGCCGTAATTCACATATTACAGATTTCTCCGCTCCGTTCCGCT
>JAGLIO010000031.1 GCA_023142915.1 Candidatus Parcubacteria bacterium
GTCGAAATGACAAAAATAAAGGTATATATTTATTTTTTAAAATTTCATTACGGCAAACTCTCGCACACAACACCATCGCCATCAGCATCCAATCTATGAATATCATTTCCTGTCTTTTTAATACAACAATCATACACTGCTTGCGCTTGCGCGCGAATTGAATAATCAGAACAATTATAAATATTTCCGCTGCAATCGCAATCTGTAATAATAATTACTTCTTCATTATCAACACTCTTGTCGGGATTATAATTATCGCATACCCCATCCGCCCAAAGACCTGTTTTATTTTCTCTTGCTTCTCGCTCCGCTTGTTTAAATTCATTTTGATATTTATAAAAAGTACCGTATGTATACTCAAAAGCATAACCTTCGCTAATCATCAGCTTATTAAAATTTATTCCATCTTCTAAAAACACATATCTTAATAATCTGCCATATTTATCTCTTTCGCTCTGCGTGCTATCGCTTTCCAGTCTAACGCTTTTATTATTAAGCAATTCTTTTGCTTTATTTGACGCTTCTATTCCAAAACATTGCACCGGCTTGCTCGGATGAACTGTTTCAGGAGTGTCAATGCCTATCAGCCGCAAAGTTTCCTTTACGCCATTAATATTAACCGCCACAGTATCGCCGTCAACAACCTTTACAACACTATATAATTGCCGTTCCGGCTCTTCATCGTTAAAAATTTCGCTTTCTATCCCCTTAACAATTATATTGCTATCTAATTGCGGTAAAGTTGAGTTGTTTGAAATACTAATCTCACCCAAATCATAATTGCCAATCCCCAACCCCAACTCTCTCATAACTCTAAAAGCATCAGCCGGTCTGCCCAAATAATGCATCTGCAAATCATTAGGATTTACATAATACGCCTTTCCGCTATCTTCTACTTTTAATAAAATCTTTCCCAACAATCTGCTTGGCGCTTTTCCGTTCCATAAATCAAAATCTTTATTGGAAACTCCCAAGCCCAAATCTCGCATTACCTGAAAAGCGTCTGCCGGCCGTCCGAGATAATGTCTTTTCTCGTTATCTGGATTGACATACCACGCCTCGCCTTTTGATTCAACTTGCAATAAAATCCTGCCTTTTAATCTGCTCGCTAAATCTTCCGCGTTAGAAAAATCAACAGGCGCCAGCCCGAAAATAAAAATCAAAATTAATAAAATTATAAATCGTTTTCTCATAAAATTTTTTAAACTACAAAAATTTTTTTTAGCAAGAATGCTATCATTCATGTTATTCTTGTTAAAAATAATTCTTGCAGTTTAATCAAAACCGTTAACTTTAGCAAAATTTCATCAACCTTGACATAACTTTTTAATATGCTATTATATATATACCAAACATCTCGGTTTCGTCTTGACGAAATGCGGGAATAAAGCCCACGCCGCAAGGTGTGGGTTTATACTTTTATAATATATTTTTTAAGTTTATTCAAATTAATATATTTAGCGCATTTAATTAACTCAATGGAAATATTATGCTTTGTTGCCATAACTAAACACTTCTTGTTATATTTTCTTTTCATCAACTGTAATAACGGTTCAAAATCACTATCACCGCTAACCAAAATTAATGCATCATATTTATTCTTCGTCTCTAAAACATCTATTGTTAATTCAACGTCCAAATTGCCTTTATAAAAACCATCTTTTATTTTATCTTTATTCTTACTTTTTATAAATTTAACTTTTTTACTCCTAACTTCATATCCAATACTTTCTAAAAAAGCAATAAATTTAGTTTGTTTGAAAAAACTTAAATCTCTTGCGGTATAATAATAAATTTCTTGCAAATCCAATTCTTGCTTTAAATAGTCTAAAAACTTTTTGAAATCTATATGCCATTTTAATTTTTTCTGCGAATAATATATATTTGAAGCGTCTATAAAAACACTTACTTTACCTTTTGCGTATTTTGAAATCATAAAATTTATTCAAAACGTTTTTAACAACACCCCGTTTCAACGGGATTTAAAATCTCTAGCCTAGGCATTTATTCCTAGGCTTTTATCGCATACAACATACGCTATTTATCACCTCTTATCGTTTTTATAATTTTTATTCTTCCCATCCTCGCTCTTTCCATCTTCCACTTCACTACTCTCAACCGCCTCCGGTTTTCCTCCCATTAAACTCACGTCCAAACAAAGACCTTTTAATTCTCTAACAAGAACATTAAAAGATTCGGGAACATTCATTTTTCTGATTGTTTCGCCTTTAATTATAGCTTCATAAGCCTTGCTTCTGCCGGGTACGTCATCGGATTTAATTGTCAAAATTTCCTGCAAAGTATGAGCCGCTCCATAGGCCTCCAATGCCCAAACTTCCATTTCTCCGAAACGTTGTCCGCCAAACTGCGCTTTTCCGCCCAAAGGCTGCTGTGTAATTAATGAGTAAGGACCGATTGAGCGCTGGTGAATCTTATCATCAACCATATGGTTTAATTTCAGCATGTATTTATAACCGACTGTAATTTTATTATCAAAGGCTTCTCCTGTTTTACCGTCATAAAGAACCACCTTGCCGTCTTCCGGCAAACCGGCTCTTACAAGCTCTTCTTTTATTTGTTCTTCGGTTAATCCGTTCAAAACAGGAGTAGCGGCTTTATAGCCTAATTTTTTCGCGGCAAAACCAAGATGAGTTTCCAATAATTGCCCGAGGTTCATACGGGAAATAATTCCCAAAGGTGATAAAATAACATCAACTGATGTTCCATCCTCCATATGGGGCATATCTTCAACAGGAACAATCTTGGAAATTACGCCTTTATTTCCGTGCCTGCCGGACATTTTATCTCCGGCTTGAATCTTTCTTAAATTAGCGACTGTAACCTGAATTGATTTTAACACGCCTGCTGATAATTTATCTCCTGCTTCGCGGGAAAATATTTTAACATCAACCACTTTTCCATGCTCGCCATGTTCCAAGTATAAAGATGAATCACGCACATCTTTAGCCTTTTCACCGAATATCGCCCTTAATAATTTTTCTTCGGCGCTTAATTCTGTTTCGCCCTTTGGTGTGATTTTACCTGCTAAAATATCTCCGGAAGACACTTCCGCACCGATTCTTACTATTCCTTGCTCGTCCAAATTTTTTAATTTTTCCTCGCCGATATTCGGTATGTCGCTAGTAACCACTTCGGAGCCTAATTTAGTGTCCCTAACATCAATTTTGTAATCTTCAATATGAATTGAAGAATAAACATCATTCCGCACCACTTTTTCCGAAACAATAATCGCGTCTTCATAATTAAAGCCTTCCCATGTCATAAAGGCCACCAAAATATTTTTACCAAGCGCTAATTCGCCTTTGTCAATCGCGGGACCGTCAGTTAAAACATCTCCTTTTTTAATTTTATCTCCAGAATTAACAATCGGACGCTGGTTAATGCAAGTAGAGGCGTTTGATCTTAAAAACTTTGTTAAATGATATAATTTTATCTTTCCATCATTATTTTTTATTTCAATATTTCCGGCATCCACTTTAATTACTTCACCGTCCTCTTCCGCTATAATTATATGTCCTGAATCACGGGCCGCGCGGGCTTCAATGCCTGTTCCCACAATCGGAGAATCAGCAGTAATCAAAGGCACTGCCTGGCGCTGCATGTTTGTTCCCATTAAAGAGCGCTGTCCGTCATTATGTTCGGCAAAAGGAATTAAAGATGTGGCAACCGAAAAAATTTGATTCGCTGCTACGCCGACAAAATCAATTTTATGAACCTCCGCTGTTCCAGGCTGCCCATACTTTCTTACTTCGCATTTATCCACTAAAAAATAACCGTCTTGAATCGGAGTGGTAGCTGCCGTAGTTATATATTTTTCTTCTTCAAACGCGTCAAGATAACATATCTCGCCTGTTACAACCGGCTTAACCGGAATAAACGCATCTTTGCCTAAATTTTCTTTAAGTTTTTGCGCTAATTTTTTATCTATTAATTCACCTGCCTTAATGATTATCTTGCCTTTTTCGTTTTTAATATCTTCGCGAGCAATTTTATCAACGGTAATTTCCGGATTATTTTCAATATCATGCAAAACTTTTCTATATGATGCTTCAAGAAAACCGTATTTATTTAATTTGGCATAACTTGCCAAATGGCCGACCAAACCGATATTCGGACCCTCAGGAGTAGCAATCGGACATATCCGCCCATAATGGGTTGTATGCACATCGCGTACATCAAAACCGGCTCTTTCCCTAGTTAGACCGCCCGGACCCATGGCTGACAATCTTCGCTTATGCTCCAACTCCGCCAATGGATTTGTTTGATCCATAAATTGAGACAACTGTGAAGACATAAAAAATTCTTTCACGATTGAAATGACAGGACGCGCGTTAATAAGCTTATTGGGACTAATATTGCTGATTTCAGCAGTACTCATGCGATCCTTGACAATTCTTTCCATGCGCGCCAAACCGACTCTGAATTTATTTTGAATTAACTCGCCAATCGCTCTGACACGGCGATTGCCTAAATGATCAATATCATCTTCGTTCTCCTGGGTAATGTTTAGTCTAATCACTTCTTTAATAATCGCAATTAAATCCTCCACTCGCAAAATTCTTGTTTCTTTGCTATTTGGAATATCAAAATTAAATTTCCGATTAAGCTTATAACGTCCAACTCTGTCAAAATCATAACGGTCAAAACGAAAAAACATGGCGTGAATAAGCTGTTTGGCGTTATCGGTTGTCGCCAAATCGCCCGGTCTGATTCTTTTATACACCTCTTTTAAGCCCTCAGCTTCATTTTTTGCCAAATCCTTGGCAATGGTAGCTTCAATATAACTAACATCATCCTCGCTCGCCTTAATATCAACATCTTTAAAATATTCTTTAATTTCTTCGTCATCCGCGACTCCGAACGCGCGCAAAAGCGATGTAATCGCCACTTTGCGCTTTCTGTCAATTCTCACCCAAATAACTTTATTAGCATCAGTTTCAATTTCCAGCCAAGCTCCGCGATTAGGAATTACTTTTGCTCCGTAATATTTCCTGCCCTTAATAAACTCTGAAGAAAATATCACGCCCGCGCTTCTGATTAACTGTGAAACCACAACCCTTTCAATGCCGTTAATAATAAATGTTCCGTTTTTAGTCATCAATGGGAAATCTCCCAAAAAAACTTCCTGCGCGCTGGTCTCTCCGGTTCTTTGATTTTTCAAACGGACTTTTACCCGCAAAGGCGCTTCATAAGTGGTATTTTTTTCACGGCTCTCAACTTCATTAAATTTGGGCTCATCCAAATAATAATCTTCAAAATATAAATTTAAATCACGGCCGATAAAATCAGTAATCGGTGAAATTTCATCAAACAAATCAGCCAAACCTTCTTCCGTAAACCAATTATAAGAATTTTTTTGTATTTCAATTAAATCCGGCATTGGCATAAATTTTTTAAACTCGGTAAAATACCGTCTTTGTGGTAATCTTTTTGAAATCGCTTCCTTTGTTTTTTGAGCCATATATTTTTAAAATTTATTATTAATTTATTATTAATTTATTAATTTTTTTTGTTAGGCTATTTTTTTCTTATACACAAAAAAACCTCAATGCCGTAGGGACTTGAGTTGTTTTTTTCTTATAATTTAATTAAGAATATAAATTCCCACTTAAATTCGCTTATTTTTAAATCACATGGAGATTCTCAATTTTATGCCAATATCAGCAAAATAAAAAAACAACAAACAAGCATATCGTTAAACACGTCTGTTATTTACTGTCTCTTTATTTTACTTATATTATATATAATTTCTATAAAATAAGAAATTTTAATATCTTTATACTACCAAAGTTAAAAATATTTGTCAAGGAAAATTTTTAAAGCAATTTTTAATGACTTGTAAAGCTAATAATTAATTTTTAAAAATCTTTTTACATTACCCCTGCTACAATTTCCCCAAATCCAAATAATCGTCAACCTTAATTTCATCCACAAATTCAGGCATGTGGCTGATTAAAATTATTGCGCCGGCATACTCATTAACAGCTTTGGCAATAATTGGAATATGGCGAAAATTTATATGGTTTGTGGGCTCGTCAAGCACCAAGAATCCGGGACGCGTTAATACCAGTCTGGCAAATGATAAAAGCCCTTTTTGCCCTTCTGAAAGCTGTGATATTTTATGTCCCATTAAATCCCCTGTTATTAAAAAACCGGCGGCAACCGCGCGCATTTCTTGCGTGTCAATGCCATTTGCTAAAACGCTTTCAAGAGAATCAAAAACTGTTTGTTCATAATCAAGCGTGGCAAAATCCTGGCTGTAATAACCAACCCTGACACCGTCCATAATTTTCGCGCCTTCTGATTTATTGTCCACCAGTGTTCTCAGCAAAGTGCTTTTCCCGATTCCGTTCGGTCCGGAAATCAACAAACGCGATCTTTTATTTAAAATTTTCTCAACATCTTTTACAACAGGCTCGTGATTTTTAATAATCTTTAATTGCTTAACAACAACAATATCCCCGAATATATCTTGAGCTGGAATAGTAAAATCTTTAATTGTTTTATCCTCTTTTCTAACCTCAACTTTATTATCTTCAAGTTCTGTTGTTTGGTCGCTCATTTTTTTGGCAAGCTTTCTCATTTTTCCGCCTTTGTGCGCGAAAAAATTAACTTTCTGCTTGCGATCTTTAATTAATTTTTCCAATTGCGCGTTTTTCTTGCGTTCTCTTTCAATCCTGCTCTCAATCTCGGCTACAACCGAATAATAATCTCCGACATAAGTTTCAATTTTTTTTGTAAACACGTCAAGATACAAAACGCCATCAGTAAAACAATTTAAAAAACCGGCATCATGCGAAATCACGATTACGGTTTTTTCATACATTATTAAAAATTCTATTAAATAATCTATTCCGTCTTTATCAAGGTTATTTGTCGGCTCATCCAAAAGTAAAATATCAGGTTTTTGAATTAAGGCATTTGCTAAGAGCAAACGCGCTTGCTGTCCGCCTGAAAGTTTCCCGACCTCCACGTCGGTTGGCACTGACAAATTAACAGCTTCCATTGCTTTTGAAATTTCACTTTTCAAATTTGGCGGCACAATTTCAAAAGATGCTGCAAAATATTCTTCAACTGTTTTTTTAAAATCATTTCTATCAACTACCTGTCTAGCCGTTGCTATACTCGCTCCGTTAGTAATTGAAACTTTGCCTTCTTTGGGTTTTTGATCTCCCTTAATCAAACTAAACAAAGTGCTTTTTCCAGCCCCGTTTTGCCCCATTAACGTAATTTTCGCGCCCGCTCGCACGCTAAAACCGGCCTCGTCCAAAATCGGCTTTTTATGCAAATATTCAAAAATTACATCTTCAAATCTTAATATTACTTGATTTGCCATATTGAATTATTATAATTATTTTATTAATTAGATCAAATTATATTTATTTTCATAATAAATTGTCAATCAACTCTTGCTATGCTAAAATATGATTATGCTAACCTTAGATACGGAAATAATAAAAATTGCCGGCGTGGGGCAAACTATCGCCAAACGTTTGGAAAAAATCGGGCTAAAAAACCTTGAAAATTTATTGTATCACTTTCCGTTCCATTATGATGATTTTAGCAAGGAAACAAAAATAAAACAATTAAAAGCAAACACGCAGGTGAATATTGTCGGGCAAATTGAACTTATTCAAAACAAACGAAGCGCGCGCAAACGCATGAATATTACCGAGGCTTTAGTCAGCGATGAAAGCGGACAAATTAAAGTTATTTGGTTTAACCAGCCTTTTATTGCCAAAAATTTAAAACCGAGCGATAATGTTTCTTTGGCAGGAAAAGTTGAGCATGATTTTAGCGGTTTTGTTATGAAATCCCCTGTTTATGAAAAAATTATTCTTGGGCAAACAATACATACACAAGGCATTATCCCGAATTATCATCTTACCGCCAATATCACCCAAAAACAAATCCGATTTTTAATTACAAAAATCTTAAAGCAAGCTGAAAAAATACCGGATTGGCTGCCGGAACAAATAATTAAAAATCAAAAGTTACTGTCCTTGCCTGATGCAATTGAAAAAATTCATTTTCCAAAAACACAAAACGACATTAATCAAGCTCGCAGGCGGTTGGCCTTTAATGAATTATTTTTAGTGCAACTGCAATCACAATCCATTAAACATGAATTAAAATCCGCGCAAGCCGAAAAACTTAAATTTAAAGAAAAAAAAATTAAAGATTTTGTTGCCTCTCTCCCGTTTAAATTAACTAATGCCCAAAAAAAATCCGCTTGGGAAATTCTGCAAGACTTGGAAAAAAATAAGCCAATGGCACGGATGCTTGAAGGTGATGTTGGCAGCGGTAAAACAATTGTCGCGGTTATGGCTTTGCTTGTTGCCAGTCTTAATAAAACTCAATCCGTTTTAATGGTTCCGACTGAAATTTTAGCAAAACAGCATTTTGCTTCAATAGGAGAATTATTAGCCAGGCAAAATATTAAAATTTGCCTTCTGACAAACAGCGAACAAAAAACCAATACTCATGACATTAAAGAAAAAAGCAAAGCAAAAACCAAGCAAAAAATTTTTGAATTGATAAAGAATAATAAAATAGATATTATTATTGGCACGCATGCTTTAATTCAGGAAAAACTTGAATTTAATAATTTGGCGCTTGCCATAATTGACGAACAGCATCGTTTTGGCGTTGATCAGAGAAAAATCTTAATAGAAAAAGCGCGAAATAATAAAAATGATAAAAATTCGCCGCATCTATTGTCAATGACCGCCACCCCAATTCCACGTTCTTTGGCTTTAACAATCTATGGAGATTTGGATATTTCCATAATTAATGAAATGCCGCCGGGGCGCAAAAAAATTATTACGCGCGTGGTTTCGGAAGAAAACCGCGAAAAAGCTTATGAATTTATTAAAAAATTAATTTCCAAAAAACAGCAGATTTTTATAATCTGCCCGCTTATTGACGAGTCTGATAAATTAGGCGTAAAATCCGTAAAAAAAGAATATGAAAAACTGGATAAAAAAATATTTCCAAATCTTAAAATCGGGCTTTTGCATGGACGGCTAAAACTAAAAGAAAAAGACAAAATTATGACGGATTTTTTAAAAAATAAAATTAATATTTTAGTATCAACCTCCGTTGTGGAAGTAGGAGTGGATATACCGAATGCCAGCGTAATGATGATTGAGGGCGCGGATCGCTTCGGACTCGCGCAACTGCACCAATTCCGCGGAAGAGTCGGTAGGGGCAAGCATCAGTCATATTGCCTGCTTTTTACTGATAATGACAATCCCAAAACTTTAACCAGATTAAGCGCGATGGCAAAACATACTGACGGCTTTTCCTTGGCAAAAATTGACTTGCAGCACCGCGGTCCGGGAGAAGTTTACGGAACAGCGCAAAAAGGCTTTCCTAAACTAAAAGTCGCTTCTCTATTTGACTACGAATTAATTAAAGTCGCAAAACATGAGGCGAAAAATATTTTTAAAAATTCTGATTTAAATAAATTCGTAAAATTAAAAGAAAAAATAAATTTGCTTGAAAAATCGGATTATTTAAGGGGGTAAAAAAACAAAAAAAATTCAAGCAACATTTAATTATAAATATATTTCTTTAATTTTTTATAATTAAAAAATATTGCCATAATTATAATAACACTGGCCAATATTTGCCATTTTATTGAAATTATTGCGCCATAAGAAAATATGAACGCAAATGGTGTTATTCCAATTATCGTAGCTAATAAATACCGGCTAAAAGGCATTTTTGTAAAAAGTCCGACAGCATAACTGATAATATCAACCGGTAAAATAAAACGCGCAAAAACAACGATCCAAAACAACTTTTTTTTCGGCAATTTGCCTTGCCATTTGTCAATATCAATTTTATTGGCAAATTTACAAACGAATTTCTTGCCAAAAATTCTTGCAATATAAAACGAAATCGCAGAGCCTAATGTCCAGCCGATAATAGCGTAAATTGCCGCCTTGTTTGGCCCCCAAAGAGACGCGGCAACCGGTAAAAGCGGTAATGTTTCAAAAGGAGCGATAACTACGGCAACTATCATAATCAAAATAAAAATAAAAACCCCTTCTATTTCCTTTAAAAATATAAGGCTCTCAGGACTTGACAAATACCTTTTTGACAGGTAAGATGAGACGATAAATAATAAAATTATCAAAAACAATAAAACAATTTCTTTTTTAAAAAATTTTTTAATTTTCATAAAATTAAGGAAGAAAATTGTATTTTTTAATATTATATTATAAAAATATTAAATATAAATTAAAAAGATGAGATTTTTCAAATATTTGCATTATTTAACAATAGCAATTTTGCTGATTTTTAATTTTAATTTCGCGCAAGCGGAAATAATTATACCGTCGGAATTGCGGATAACCCCGGATATAGAGTCTTTTCTTAATCCGGAATACTTTGTTATCCAAATAAACGGCAACTCAAATAATGGCGCTATTAATCTAGCTGATATTAAATTACAATTTAATCCTGAAACTTTGATTTTTGATTCAATTGATTATTCAGAAAATTTTTGCGAATTTAATATTTTTGAAAATATTAATAATCAAACAGGGAAAATTAATTTTATCTGCGCAACAACAAACGCGACAACAACATTAAACATCGCTAAAATTAAATTTAAAAAAATAAGCGCGGGCTGGAATAAAATCACCTTAAGCGATTCAAGATTCTTTTTAAACAACGGGCTGGGCGAATCAATATTGCTGGCGACAGAAAGCCATAATTTTTATATTTATAGATAAAAACACGCAAATACGATCCGAATCATCTGTTATTTGTTTTGATGAAAAGAGCAAGCAATTGTTGGAAAATACAAGAAAATCAATACCAGCCAAACAAGGGAGTATAAAACGAACTGATTATGAATACAAACGGCATGGAACAGCAAAGATATTCGTATCTGTTGAACCTAAGGGGAAATTTCGTAAAACCAAAGTAACAAAACGCAAAACCAAGCAAGATTTTGCCAAAAAAATAAAACGAATAATCAGATTAAAACGCTATAACAGCGCTAAAAAAATACATATTGTTTTAGACAATCTCAACACCCATTTTGAAAAATCTTTTTATGAAACATTTTCCAAAACAGAAGCAAAAAAAATATTAATAAAGAATAGAATTTCATTATACCCCCCAAACACGCGTCATGGCTTAATATGGCGGAAATAGAAATAAACGTATTATCAAACCAATGCCTTAATCAAAAAATTTCAACATTGCAGAATATGAAAAAACAAACATCAGAATGGTCAAAAAAAAGAAACAGAATGAACAAAGGAATTAACTGGCAGTTTACCAGAGAAAAAGCCAAGAAAAAATTTAATCTATAATATTAGGCACAAAAATTAAACGGACGAGATACTAGGCAGACAATCAATGTTTTCTTCGCAGTGAAAATCCAAAAAGCAAGGCTCGCACGGTTCGCCGCAATCAATATCGCTTTCACCTCCATTAATTACACCGTTTAGATTCACCAGGCTCTATATCGTGAACCACAGAGACCGCTGGGTGTTACCTTTTTATAAAAAATAGCCTATTTAAACTATTTTTATAACGCTTACCTGCAATTTCGCCTGAGAGTAAAACCTGTAGAAAAATATCGCTTGTCAATGACATTAAACCACCGACTTCGTCAGAAGCTTTTTTTTACGGGGTAAAAATACATTAATTATTTTTTTAAATTTTGCAAAAGAAAAAAGGGGCGACAACGCTTTTTCGCGCGTCTCCCCTTTTGGTTACATAATATTTTTTCTATTAAGCCCTAATTCAGCTTCGGCTCGCGCAATATCCTGACGCACCAGCCTTGCCATGTCCTCCATTGTTTTCCCTTCTGGTGGTTCCGAAATCAATCTTCCAATCACATAGCCCGTGATATCTTTCATTCTAGCTTCATAAGGCGACATTTTTCGGTTTTGGTCATCAAGTTTTGAATCGGGATTGCGAATGCCTGGAGTCATAACTTCTTTGTCCGGCCACCTCTTAATCATCTCCGGCGCCTCCAAAGGAGAAGATAAAAGACAATCAACTCCGGCCGATACCGCTCTTTTAGCTAGCTTCATCACAATATATGTAATAAAATCCTGTTGCTCTTTCGGCGTTTTTGGCTTATCTATATCTTTTGGCACCATACCTTTCTCAAGCAAATCTTCATACTTATCACTTGTCAAGATAGTTACGGCAATAATTTTCGGCCGCTTTATTCCCCATTCTCGTGCTCGTTCATGCGCGCCTTCCATGGCCGCTTCCATCATAGCTCTTTTGCCTTCGGCCATAACATTAAAATACGCAACACCATGTGAAGTGGTAGCTTTGGCCGCTTTATATACAGTGTTTGGGATATCATAATATTTGGTATCCGCCCATACTTCGCAGCCAAAAACCTTTGGTAAATTAATGGCAACTGGCTGGCCGACACTACTCATTAATTCAAAACCGACCTTGACTACATCATAAAAACGAGCTAATTTAACAAGACGTTCTCCTCCCTCAATAAGCGTTGGCACGTCAAGCGGTAAAAACAATTTTGCCTTCTTAATCTGAGTACTCATAATAAATCCTCCTAATTGTTAAAGGTTTAACATTTTAATCCAAAACTATCTGAATTCCATCATTATTTGTTTTTGAAACTTCCGCACAGGCGTGGGACACTATTCAATTGATTTAAATCAAGTTCATGCGCCCAAAAAGCTGGTCCATCTACGCAAATATGCCGAGTTGTTTTATCTTGCATAAACACGACACAACCCGAACAAACGCCAATACTGCAAGCAAACACGCTTTCCAAAATCAACTGGCAGGTTATTTGTTTTTGCTTACACATTTCAGCTACCGCTTTCATCATCGGCATTGATCCGCATGTGACAATGCTTGTTTTTTTCTTAAGTAACTCAAACTCTTCCTTTAAAAGATTAGTAACAAGCCCGACATTTGGGAGCTCATGTTCTTCAACAATAATCTTAATCTCACAACCGTAAGTGCGAAAAAAATTAACGCCGACGATTTGCGAAATATTTCTTCCGCCCAAAAGCACTGTTACTCTTTTACCGAATTTACGCAAATATTTAGCTAAAAAAATCAAAGGTGCCGCTCCGATACTGCCAGCTACTAAAATATAATGATTAATTTTATTATCAATATAAATACTCTGCCCTCTTGGATTGCTAATATTAATTATATCACCATGTTTTAGATGAACATAATAATCAGTATTGGGACCAACATTCTTAATTAAAAACGCCAACCTATTATAACTTGCGCCCGAAATAGAAAAAGGACGCCGAAGTAGATGCGTTTTGTCTCGTGTGGCAAACACGGAAAACATTCCCGGCTTAGCTTGTGACACAAAACTTTCCGGCACCTCTAAAATCACTTGATAAACACCGTAACCACTGCCTTGCTCTTTAATAAAAAATACTTTTGCGTCAAAATCAACTATTTTATTCATATCATTTACTCCTTTCTTTTATTTTCAAGGTGCGAACAAAAAAAACAACCCCTCCGAATAATCTGTAAAAATTGCTACTTTTGGGGTTATACTAACAGGTTTTATAAAAAAGTCAATCAATATTGTCAATAATTTTAAGCTTTTTAGCTCTTGATAATTTCTTTATTCTGCATTCCTCTTTTAATGCGCCGGATCTGTCTTTTCTTGTAATTGAATATACTAATTTTACCGGACGCCTGCCTTTTGCGTATTTGGCTCCCAGGTTTGAAGTATTATGCTCCTTAACCCGCCTTTTAAGATTGGTTGTAATTCCTGTATAAAATGTTTTGTCCCTGCATTGCAGAATGTATATATGCCACATCTATTTTTCCCAATCTTCAATTATAATTTTCTTCCCTGTTTTTTTAACCACAAATTTTTGCCGCTCGCTCCAGCCTAAATCTCTGATAAATTCTTTTGGAATTATGCAATAATAACTGCCTGATCCGGTTTTGGTTAATTTTCTGATATTTTTGGATGAATATGATTTCATAAAAATATTTTTTAATAATAAAAATGTACGTACATATTATAGCAAAAAATAATAATGTAGGGAACAATAATTACTGTTCTCTACATTACCATTTTCTTTGCACATCTTAAATATTTTTGGTATAATTAAAAACAAGAAGCTGTAAGTTTCTTGTTTTTATATACAAGTTATGCCCAAAGGGCACTAACAGTAGTCGGGAATATTTAAATTCCTTGACTATAAAATTTTTTCTTATGATAAAAGTTGAAAAACACGGAGTGATACTTAAGCCGACCAAGCTTGCGTTTGAAAGCAAATGCGTCTTCAATCCCGGCATCCACCAAGACGGAAATCAAGTGCATGTTGTTTACCGCGCTCTGGATAAAGATTATCTTTCCTGCTTCGGCTACGCGCGGCTTAAGGGGCCGACCAAAGTGGCGGAGCGCTGGAAAAAACCTTTTGCAATTCCCAAATACAAATATGAAAAAAGCGGCATTGAAGATCCTCGCATTGTAAAAATCGGCGATACTTTTTATATGCCTTATGTCGCCCATGACGGTAAAAACGCGATAATTGCTTGTATGCGCGGCAAGAATCTTTTTGACTTAAAAAGATCCGGCATAATAGGTCCAATGATGAGCTACCGCAAGGCCAGCCAATTATTTCAATTTTCAAAATTAAAAGACGATTATTACTTCTTTTCCAGTTATTACGAAAAATACGCTGGTAGAAATGTCTTGATTTGGGAAAAAGACTGCGTATTTTTTCCTGAAAAAATACGTGGCAGGTTTGCTTTGCTTCACAGGGTTTTGCCAGATATACAAATCGCCAGAGTTGACAGTTTTAAAATGTATAAAGATAAAAATTACTGGCACAACCATATTCATCATTTGGGCAAGCATGTTGTTTTGGAAGGAAGATACGGCTGGGAAGCGCGGCACATCGGAGCAGGCGCGCCGCCTATTAAAACCAAAAAAGGCTGGCTTTTAATATATCATGGCGTTGAGCCGAGAAACAAAGGACGGCTTTATACGGCTGGCGCGGCTCTTTTGGACTTGCGCGACCCTAAAAAAATAATCGGCCGTTTGCCTTATCCTTTATTTTCTCCTGATGAAAAATACGAGCAGGAAGGGCATGTTAATAATGTTGTCTTCCCTACCGGCACCGCTTTATTTAAAGATCAGCTCTACATATACTATGGCACTTCCGACACTTACGTCGCGGTTGCCAGCGTTAATATAAATAATTTAATTAAAGAACTGATAAAACACCCGGTAAAATAATGTTTTTACCCGTCATTTTCCGTTTCTATGACAAAAATAAAAAATCCGTCAATCCTTTATGTGTCAAGCTTTCCTCCGCGAGAATGCGGTATTGCCACTTTTACGCAAGATTTAAGCAGCGCCATGGACAAAGAATTTAATCCTGAGATAAAAAGCAAAGTTTTGGCAATAAATGATAACGGCACCTCTATTTACAACTATCCGCGCAAGGTTATCAAACAAATCAACGAAACCGAAATGGAAGACTATATCAACCGAGCGAATGAAATAAACAAAAGCCCTGATATAAAACTGGTTAACATCCAACATGAATACGGGTTATTTGGCGGCGAACAAGGCGAATATTTACTGCCTTTTTTAGAGCTTTTAAATAAGCCGGTAATAATTACCATGCATACGGTTCTGCCTCACCCGGGAGACAAAATGAAAAAAATCGGAAAGCTTATTTCAGAAAAATCTTTTGGCACGATTGTTATGAATCATGCCGCCAAAGACATATTGGCGGAAAAATACGGAATCAAAAAAAATAAAATCCATGTCATCCCGCACGGCGTCCATCATATTGCTTTTCCATCAGGAAAAAGAGCCAAAAAAAAACTGCATCTGCAAAATCGCACAGTACTTTCAACTTTCGGCATGATCAGCCGCGACAAAGGCATTGAATACGCGATTGAAGCCTTGCCTGAAATCATTAAAAAATACCCAAATATCCTTTATTTGATAATCGGCGCGACCCATCCGGTTGTAAGAAGGCAGGAAGGCGAAAAATACCGCAACAAATTAAAAAAATTAGTCGTTAAGCACAAACTTACAAAACATGTTAAATTCTATAACAAATATTTGGGATTAAGCGAACTGATTGACTATTTAAAGGCGACTGATGTTTATATCTATCCAATGCTATCCCGCGAGCAGGCTTCCAGCGGATCCCTTTCTTACGCCATGTCATGCGGCTGCCCTTGTATTTCCACCTCAAGCCAATACGCTAAAAGCGTAATAAATAATGAACGCGGACGATTGGTGCGCTTTAGAAATTCCAAAGATATAGAAAAGGCTTTGGATGAAATTATCAGCGATATAAAATTGAAAAAGGAAATGAAAAAAAACAATTACTTTTACACCCGCCATATGACCTGGCAGAATGTCGCGCTTTCTTATTTTAAAATATTTAATGAATACGCCAAAATTGTTCCCAAAGAAAAAGGCAAGCTCCCGCCTGTTAGCCTTGATTATATTAAAAATTTAACCGATAAATTCGGTATGATTCAATTTGCCAACCACACAAAGCCGGATACCCATTCAGGATATTGTCTGGATGATAACGCGCGCGCTTTACTGGGCTGCGCGCAAGCATATAAGCAAAAAAAATTAAAAAGCACGCTTGACTTAATTAATATTTATTTAAAATTCATAAAATATACTTTAAAGTCAAACGGCAAATTTCATAATTTCGTAAGCTATCATGGAAATTTTATTGACAGAACCGAAAGCGATGATTCTTTCGGGCGAGCCTTATGGGCTTTGGGTTATGTTATTAACGCCGAGCATCTGCCAGAAAATATACGAAAAACAGCTGCTGAAATATTTAAAAAATCAAACGCGCACGCGCGCGATTTGCAATCTCTGCGAGCAATGGCTTTTACAATTACCGGATTTTCTCATCTGGAAGAAAAAGACTTTATAAAATTTAAAATTAACTCTGAAAAAATCAATAAACTTATTAAATTATTAAGCGACAATTTAATTGAACATTACGACAGTACAACCGGCAAGCAAAATAACAATTGGCATTGGTTTGAAGACTGCCTGACTTATTCAAACTACAAATTGCCTGAAGCGCTTTTTAGGGCTTACAAAAAAACCAAAGATAAAAAATATTTGAAAGTCGCGGAAAAAAGCCTTAATTTTTTAAATAATATTACTTTTGAAAAAGAAAATACTTTTTCTCCGATCGGGCAAGACGGCTGGTATTTTCGCAATGGAAAACGCTCATATTTTGACCAGCAGCCTGAAGACGCCGCGACCGCGGTTGAGGCTTTAGTAACCGCCAACGCAATTACAAAAAAGAAAAAATACTTAAAGCAGGCGGAAATCGCGTTTCAATGGTTTCTTGGAAAAAATCATCTTAACCAAATGGTTTACGACGAAGCCACCGGCGGCTGCTACGACGGCCTTGGAAAATACTCGCTTAATTTCAATCAGGGCGCTGAATCCACTATTTCTTACTTTTTGGCGAGGTTGGCTATTGGGAGGATTTATGGGTGAGGTTTGGTTTTTATTCCAATCTAAAAACCGCCTCGTGTTTGAGACGGTTTCTAGAGTGGAGCCAAGGGGAATCGAACCCCTCATTCCGAGTGCCAAACACGGAAACCTCGCCAAGAGGTGGCCCCTTAAACTCCACAAGTTCATTATACACAAATTTTAACCAAAAAGAAAACCCGAGTCTCTAAAAAGAGTCCTCGGATTTTCGGAGTCACGATTGTTTCCGTGTTTGGCATTATTAGTATAGCACAAAACGCATTAATGTCAAGTTAAAATTATCCACAGCAATTTATATGCTAAAATTAAATAAAATCAGAATAGAACCGATATCTTCAA
Source organism: Candidatus Parcubacteria bacterium (assembly GCA_023142915.1). GTDB lineage: Bacteria > Patescibacteriota > Patescibacteriia > Patescibacteriales > UBA12075 > JAGLYP01. Next base: position 17,861 of record JAGLIO010000031.1, read on the forward strand.
TAACGACAAATTTGTGGAAGTTTAGGATATTGGTGGCTGTTATTAAGCTGGGTGTGTTTGATGTTATTGAAAATGTTCATAGCATAAAAGATATCGCGGACGAGCTTGCGTTAAAAACAGATTCTCTTGAAAGATTATTAAACGCGCTTGTTGCCATGGAACTGCTTGATAAAAAAGAAAATTCTTATTTTAATAAGCCGATTTCTTCAAAATTTTTAGTTAAATCATCTAATGAATATTATGGGGATTTTATTCTTATGAATGAAGAGTCAGAGAATTCATGGAAAGAACTAGACAAAGTAATAACAACAGGCTCGCCTGTTACAAATGATAATAGGAGCGGATTGGCTAAAAAAATATTTACAAAAGCCATGCACAATAATGCTCAAGCTCCCGCAAAAAAAATATCCGGTCTTATTGACTTTAGCAACAGAAAACACCTTCTTGACATCGGCGGCGGCTCAGGCGCGTTTTCAATAATTTTAACAAATAAATATGATAATCTTAAAGCGACAATAATTGAACAACCAGCTGTCTGCAAAACAATAAAGGAGTATGTAAAAAAAGAAGGAAATTCAAATAAAATAAATATTTTGGCTGGCGATTATTTTGAGATTGAATTTCCCGTTCATGATGTTGCTTTATTCGGACAAATTTTCCATAGCAACTCCGCGGAGCAAAATAATATTTTACTAAAAAAAGTTTATGAAAAATTAGAAAATAATGGTATAGTAATAATAACGGAATTTTTACTGGATGAAGACAAGACAGGTCCGTTATTTTCTGCCTTGTTTAATTTAAATATGTTAAAGCAGACAAAAAACGGAAGAACTTACACATTTTCCGAAATCAAGTCATGGCTAGAAAATATTGGTTTTAAAAATATTGAAAAACAGCATTTAGCCGGACCGCATACGGCGATTATTGCGTGTAAGTAAAAAAATGAAAATGAAATTACTCAAACAAATATACTACAAAATAAAATGCGACAAGATAATAAAAAAACACGCTAATTATAAGCGTGAAAAATATGAAGATAGGAATGTATTGGAAAGTATTATTTTTCCTTACATGCTTGCGTATCATAATCCGGAAACCGTTCTTGATATTGGCAGGGAAGGCAATCAAAAATTTTACAACGACTTTTTTTCTAACAGAGAACTTTGGACGATTGATTTGAATCCCAAACATAGAGAATTCGGCGCCAAAAATCATGTTACTGATGACGTTGTTAACATTAAAAAACATTTTAAAAATAATTATTTTGATTTTATTTTAATGAACGGCGTGTTCGGCTGGGGCTTGGATGATGAAAAAAAAATCCAAACCGCGTTTGATGGAATTTATAAAATTTTAAAGCCAAACGGAATATTTATCCTGGGATATAATGATGAAATTTTTCCTTTTAAAAAAATTAACGGATTAAACAAGTTGAAAAAATATAAATTTGAGCCGTTAAAAAATTCTTCTTTTAAATGTATTAACGGAAATCATACTTATGATTTTTATATAAAAAAATAAAGAATAAATCTATGAAAATTAAGGAGGATGCTTATAAAAAAGCAGTTGAAGTGCTGGAAGCCTGCGCGACAAAAAAAGGCTTTTACGCTTCCGGGCTTAAAGGAGGATACGAGGCTGTTTGGGCGCGCGATTCAATGATTGCGGCTTTGGGCGCGAGTCTTGTTGAAAACAAATTCAAACTTCCGTTTGCCCAAAGTTTGCGCAATCTTAAGGAGTGGCAAACAAAAAACGGACAAATTCCGAATTGTGTCGGTTCTTACAACTTGGACAGGCGCTCTGATAAAACTTATAATACTATTGACTCATCACTCTGGTTTATAATCGGTTCTTATATTTTTGCGGAAAAATATAATTCTCACGGCCTGTTTAAAGAGCATAAAAAAGCTATCGCCCGCGCTTTGGTATGGTTAAAATATCAAGACCCGAATGAAGACGGATTGCTTTCACAGTTGCCGACAATGGATTGGCAAGACGCTTTTCCGCATAAATACGGCAATGTTATCAATACGCAAGCGCTTTATTATTTTGTTTTAAAATTAGTCGGCAATAAAAAACAGGCCGAGCATATGAAAAAAGTTGCTAACGGAGATATTGAAGCTTATTTAAAATTATATGATAAAAAATTAGGCTATTACCTGCCATGGAATTGGAAAAATCATGACGGCGACCGCGAACAGGAAGAATGGTTTGATTCGCTTGGCAACATTTTGGCAATTCTTACAGGGCTTGCGAAAAAAAACATTGCCTTGAGCATTTTACGGCATATTAAAAAAGAAAAAATTAACGAGCCCGTAGCGCTAAAAGCAATCTGGCCGCCGATTAAGCCTGGCGACAAAGAATGGCATTCTTATTTTTCCAAATGCGACGCCCGCGCGCCTTACCATTATTTAAATGGCGGAGTCTGGCCGTTTATCGGCGGATTTTATGTTGCCGCGCTTGTTAAAATGAAAAAATATAAAGAAGCGCAAGCGGAACTGGAAAAACTTGCCAAAGCTAATTTGCAAAAACTTGATATCAGTACTGTTCAAAAAGGACGGCTCAAAGGCAAATACGAATTTAACGAATGGCTGAATGGCCGCACCGGCAAACCCAAAGGCGAGCCCTATCAGACATGGTCGGCAGGAATGTATATTTATGCTTACAATTGCGTTAAAGAAAAAAAGGTGATTTATTTTGAATAAAATAAAAAAAAACGTAGAGACGCGCCGCGGCGCGTCTCTACGTTTTTTTTATTTCTTTATCCACCGCAAATACGCCTCCATAAACGGCGCTAAATCGCCATCCAAAACTTCGTAAATATCTTGGATTTCGTGCTTAGTGCGATGATCTTTTACCATTTTGTAAGGCTGCATAACATACGATCTGATCTGCTTGCCCCATTCGGCTTTTTCCGCTTCTCCGCGAAGTTTTAATTCTTGAACTTCTTTTTTTTCTTCTTCCAATTTGAATAACTTTGATTTTAAAATTTTAAAAGCGGTTTCCTTGTTTTGATGCTGACTTCTTTCATTTTGGCAAGTAACAACAATATTACTTGGTATATGCTTTATTCTAACAGCTGAATCGGTTGTGTTAACGCCTTGCCCGCCAGGCCCTGATGATTTAAATACGTCAATCCGAAAATCATTTTCATTTATTTCAATATTCTCCGTATCTGGTAATTCAGGAATTACCTCCACAAGAGCAAAAGAAGTATGCCGCATCGCCTCAGCGTCAAAAGGCGAAATGCGCACCAAGCGATGCACGCCTGACTCGCTTTTTAAATATCCATAAGCCCAGCGGCCTTTAATATTATAAGTCGCGCTTTTAATGCCGGCTTCATTGCCAATAGTCCGATCAACAATTTCTATTTTCCAATTCATTTTCTCAACAAAACGTAAAAACATGCGCTCCAAAATCTGCGCCCAATCCTGCGCGTCCACGCCGCCGGTTCCCGCGTGAAGTGATAAAATAACATTGCTTTCATCATATTTAGCCGAAAACATCACATAAAATTCTTGCTTTTCATATTGTTTTTTAAGCTTTTGATATTGCTCTCGCGCTTCCTTGTCTAATGAATCATCTTTTAGCTCGGTTGATTCCGCCACCAATTCTTCTAACGACCTTGTTTCCGCTCGCAAACTCTCCCATTCTACTGCTTCTTTTTCAAGTTCATCCGCTTTTTGGCTAATCTCAACCGCATTTTCCCTATCATCCCAAAAACCGGATTTGCTCATCAAAACTTTCATTTCATTTGCCTCTTCTTGCTTGCGTTCAATATCCAAAAGACGCATGGTTTTCAACACGTTTTCTCGCAGGTCTTCTATATTTTTTAATAGATTTTCCATATATAACTTTCCTTTATCTTACCAGTTAATTTTTGTTCTGTAAAATAAAAAAAACGGTTTTTAAAACCGCCCTCACCTTAATAAATCCCCTATTTTTTACCAAACATCAAATAATACTTCCGCCTCTTTTCGCCTAATCTCTCAATCGCATACCGCAAACATGCCCGTGGAATTTCCAAAGTATATTTATCCAAAAATTTAATTAACTCTTTTTCTCCTTTTTCTGACTTTTTTCCAACTTCTCTAAGCATCCAGCCACAAGCTTTATGCATTAAATCGTGCTTATCGTTTAATAAAATTTTTGTTAATTTAATTGTATCTTCAAAATTATTATCACGAATAAATACAAAAGTGGAAATAATCGCAATCCGCCGTTCCCAAAGCATTTTTGATTTTGCCAGCTTGTATAAAACATCCCGCGGTTTATCAAGTAAATATTCACCGACAATATAATGGGCGCTTGAATCAACCAAATCCCAATTATTGACCCATCTAGTATTGCGCAAATATAATTTATATATTTTTTCTCTTAACTTTTTATCGGCTTTTTTAAATTGATTAACTAAAATAATAATCGCGGTTAAGCGATATTCATGAATACTAGAATGCAATAATTGCTCAATATCTTTTAATGGCAAATCTTCAAATCTGCCAGCCACTTTTCTTTGAATTGGAACTTTTATTCCTAAAAAGATATCCCCTTCGCCATACTCTCCTTTTCCTGTCTTAAAAAACCGCTGCGAAATCTCGGCTTGTTTTTTGTTTGCTAGTGAATTTAATTCTTTTTTTATTTTATTATTCATAATGCTCTTATTATTGTACTACTTTTTTAAAAAATAAACCATATGTTCAAAAACCATCCATAAACCATTCACCCGCCGCCTTGGCATTCATGCCTAGGCGTGCCACGCGCTAGATAACTTTTTTAAGCCGAACCGACTATTTGGAATTTAACCTGTTTTTTTTGTTTCATAGACAACACATCAGCCATTCTCATTAAAACATCAATGGTCAAATTTTGTCCTCCGTTTTCCGCTCTTGCCACAAAGCTTTGGCTGGTTTTAAGCTCTTTGGCAAATTCTGTTTGAGTCATCTTGGCTTTTTTTCTCGCAATCATAATTTCATGAGCCAAATCCCAGCGCTTTAACGCTAAATCAAATCCTTTTTTAAATTTTGGATTTTTTAATTTTTCTTTCAGCACATCATCAAATTCAGTTAGCTTTTGAATTTTTGCTAAATTATACTTTTTTTTATTGCTCATATAATTTTAATCTATTAACAGCCAAATTTAAATCTTTTTTAGGTATTTTATTGGTTTTCTTTTTAAAAATATGCAGTAGAGCAACAGTATCCTTATATAAAAACGCGTATAATATTCTATAGCAATCTTTTGTTTTAATCCTAATCTCAAAAATGTCTTTAATGATTTTTTTGCAGTAAGGGCTTTGCCTAAAACGATAATCATTTTTAAATTTTAATAAAAATGAATAAATTTCATATTGCGTTTTTTCATCCAATGAATCAATGTAGTCTTTAATAAAAATTTTGCCGGAATTTGATTCATGATAACGAATATTAATTGCCATAATTTATATATTATTAATATACTCCATGGGGTATATTCTGTCAAACTTTAAAAAATATAGCCCAGCCATGAATGACTGGGCTAAAAAAATCAAAAACCTATTTCAAATACTCTTTAATATTCGGCGGCAAATTATCTAAATTCGTCAAACCGTTATTAACCGCATCTCCAATTCCTAACAATTCTTTATAAGTATCCAAAACATCGCTTAATAAAGACGGCAAATACATAATACCCAATATTATCGGAACTATTATAATCAATATTTTAATTATCCCAAAAATTCTTTGCCAAATCACAAAACCGTTTATTTTCTTGCTTAGCTCAAGCACATCTTCTGATAATTTAATATTTTTCTCCGCTAATTCTTTTAACTCGCTTATTTCCGATTTTAAATTATTATTTTGTTCTTCCATAAAATTTTTTGTTAATTTTATTTTTATCTAATATCACAAAAATCAACGTAAGTTTCACCAATTTTCCTCATCTCCTCCATTTCTTTCAAAGAATAAGGCTTATGCTTTTCAAAACTATCATCAACCAAATTAATATCAGACTTAAAATTTTGCAAATACCATTTTTTTGCGCCCTTGATTAACTCTCCTATTTTTTTAATATCTTTTTTTTCTACTAGGCTAGCCACCACCGTAGTCCTGAATTCATAAGGCAAACCGCTTTGCGTAATAATCTTTATGCTTTTTTTAATATTATCAATATTGAGACACATTCCTGTTATTATAGCATAATTTTCCAAAGAACCCTTAATATCCATGGCAATATAATCAATTAATTTTTTATCTATTAGGCTTTTCAGCATTTCAGGATTTGTACCGTTTGTATCCAATTTTACTTTAAAGCCTAATTTTCTAATTTTTTTAATAAAATCCGGCAAGTCTTTATGAATTGTAGGCTCTCCGCCGGTAATAACAACCGCGTCTAATTTTTTTTGCCTTTTACGCAAAAAATCAAAAAGGTCATCCTCCAGGAATCGGGAATAAACCTTTTCGATTTTTTCACCTGAATTATCAGATGAATTAATATTTTTGAACTTGCCAGACTCAAGTTTGGGCCAGACAAGCATAGGGTTGTAGCAAAAATGACATCTGAAATTGCAGCCTTGCGTAAAAATAATTGCAGAAATGTAATTAGGGTAATCAAGCAAGCTGAATTTTTGCAATCCGCCGATAATCATTTATTTAACAGTTCTTTTCAATTTTAAACATTTTTCGGTTATCATGCTCTGCTGTCTTTGCGTCATTCCATTGTTTTATCGGGCGCAAATAACCATTAACACGGCTGTAAACTTCACATTCTTGTCTTTGTCTTTTAACTGGGCTCATGTTTTTATTTTAGTTAAATATTAAATTTTATTTTAAATATTTAACCGATTTATTTTTTAAATAAATTTATTTTTTTATTTACAGTCCCGCGATCGCCTGAATCAAGTCTCTTTCATCTTTCTTAAAAATTGCTTGTTCTTTATCTTCTTTTTTTGGATTTGCTGTTATCAATAAACTTCTTTGATCATCAAGCTCATCTTGCTTAACCGCGCTTTCATCTTCATACCCGCTTTCAACGTCGCATTTTGGGCAATATTTATGCTCGCCAACGATATAGCCATGCTTCGGACAGATTGAAAAAGTCGGAGTAATCGTAAAATAGGGCAAATGATAATTGTGTGCAATATTTTTCACAAGTTTTTTGACTGACTCAGCTGACGGCAAAGCTTCACCAACATAAGCGTGCAAGACTGTTCCGCCTGTATATTTTGTTTGAATATCGTCTTGTAAATCCAAAGCCGCGAATAAATCATCAGTGAAATTAACAGGAAGCTGGGTTGAATTGGTGTAATACGGCGATGCTTTGCCTTTTTTAACCGCCTCCTGATTAGCAACTATAATATCAGGGTATTTTTTCCTGTCAACATTGGATAAGCGCCTGGTTGTGCCTTCTGCCGGAGTAGCTTCCAGATTATATAAGTTATTTGTGCTGTTTTGATAATCCATCATTTTTTCCCGCATATATTCCAATATTTTCAAAGCAAACGCCTTCCCCTTTTCTGAAGTAATATTCTCGCCTATTGGCGCGAAATTTAACAATGCTTCATTCATTCCGATAATGCCGATTGTAGAAAAATGATTTTGCCAATATTTGCCAAACCTTGCTTTAATATTGCTTAAATAATGCCTGGCATAGGGATAAAGTCCGCCTTCGGTTAATTTTTCCAAAACTACCCGCTTGGTTTCCAAACTGTTGCGGGCAATAATCATTAAACTGTTTAATCTGTCAAAAAATTCTTTTTTGCTTTTTGATAAATAACCGATACGCGACAAATTAACAGTTACAACGCCGATTGAACCTGTTAGCGGATTGGCTCCGAATAAGCCTCCTCCGCGCTTTTTTAATTCCCTGTTATCCAGCCGCAAACGGCAGCACATGGAACGAGCGTCTTCCGGAGACATATCGGAATTAATGAAATTTGAAAAATAAGGGATTCCGTATTTAGCTGTCATTTCAAACACTTTTTCAGTAACAGGAGACTCCCAGTCAAAGTCTTCGGTAATATTGTAAGTTGGAATTGGAAAAGTAAATACCCTGCCCTTAGCATCCCCATCCATCATTGCTTCGGCAAAAGCCATGTTCAGCATATCCATTTCTTTTTGAAAATCTTTATACTTTTCTTTCATTATTTTTCCGCCTATAATAACGTTTTCTTCGCAAACCTGTCCTGTTGGAGTTAAATCCATTGTAATATTTGTAAAAGGCGTTTGAAATCCGACTCGCGTGGGCACATTAATGTTAAACAAAAATTCCTGAATACACTGTTTTACTTCCTCATAGTTCAAATTATCATATCTTATAAAAGGCGCTAAATATGTGTCAAAATTTGAAAATGCTTCAGCCCCCGCAATCTCGCCTTGAAGAGTATAGAAAAAATTAATTACCTGCCCGAGAGCTGTGCGAAAATGCTTTGGCGGTTTTGACTCAACCTTGCCGGCGGCGCCTGTAAATCCCTGAACCAGCAAATCTTTTAAATCCCAGCCCGCGCAATACGGCGCTAACAGCTGCAAATCATGAATATGAATATCGCCGTTTTGATGAGCGTTTCTAATATCAGAGGTATAAACTTTTGAAAGCCAGTAATTTGAAGAAATAATTGACGCAAGATGATTATTAAGCCCCTGCAAGCTATAACTCATATTTGAATTTTCTTTTACCCGCCAATCCGACTGGCGCAAATAATTTTCCATCATATCAACTGAATTCACCATATTTTTCATATCCCGCAACCGCGCCCTTTGGTCGCGATAGAGGATATAGGCTTTGGCAGCCTTGATTTGCCTGCCCGCAATAAGCGCTTCTTCAACAACATCTTGTATTTCTTCAACAGCAGGAATGCTTCTTTCATGAAATTTTTCTTTTAAACTTTCCACAACATTATTACTGAGTTTTTTTGCTAAATACTCATCAGGTTTGCCGATTGCTTCTGTTGCGTTAAAAATAGCCTTAGTGATTTTTGCTTGATCAAAATCAACTATTTTACCTTTTCTTTTGCGAATTTGAAGAATTTTATTATCTTGCATGGGATTTTTATTATTACTTCTTCTTATTTTTTAAAAGCTTGTTTAATTTTTCTTGAAAAACTTGCAGATCTTCAAATGATTCATAAACGCTGGCAAAACGGATAAAAGCGACTTTGTCCACTTTTTTTAATTCTTTCATAATTATTTTGCCGATTTGGCTTGAAAGAACCTCGCTATTTTTTAAAGCTTGCAAATCCCTTTCAATCGCATTCACAAGTTTTTTAAATGTTTCCTCGTTAACTAATCTTTTTTCCAGAGAACGTTTTAAGCCGGAAACTAACTTTTCTTTGTTATACGCTTCTTTGCGCCCGTCTCTTTTAATTATCATTAAATCCAAAAGCTCAATTTCTTCATAAGTGGAAAAACGAAAACCGCATTTCAGGCATTCTCTGCGGCGGCGAATAGAAAAACCGTTAACCGCTACCCGCGAATCAACTACTTTTGTATCTTGAAATAAACAAACAGGACATTTCATAAATTATATAGTTTTTTGGCAATAAAAAAACACCTA
>JAGLIO010000032.1 GCA_023142915.1 Candidatus Parcubacteria bacterium
TTTTACGTATTATTATATAGATGAATTTAATAGGCAAAATATATTAAATTCATTTTTCATTTAAAATGAGCGCTAAGCGAATTAAAGATAAAATTTTATATTTACGGTTGAAGCAGAAAGACAAGGATGCTTTTGTTAAGGCTTATGACAGTTATATTGACGACATATATCGCTTTATATATTTTAAGGTAGGCAGTAAAGAAGACGCCGAGGATATAACCTCGCAGGTTTTTTTAAAGTCATGGGATTATATCCAAAATAATAATTTATTAGAATATAAAACCATAAAGCCTTTTTTTTATCGCGTAGCGCGGAATATTATAATTGATTATTATCGCAGTAAAAGCGACAAGGAAAATATCAGCATTAATAATGAAGAGAACCGGATTGACATAATAGATGAAAAAATTGATTTGAACAAAGAGGTGGATTTGAAAAATGACATTAAAAATCTGCAAGAAGCAATGCAAGAATTAAAAAATGAATATCGCGAAGTTTTATTGCTTAGATATATTAATGAATTATCAGTCAAAGAAATCGCGGTAATTCTTGAAAAAAACAAAGGCAATGTTCGCGTGTTGATTTATAGAGCCATTAAAGCCTTGAAGAATATTGTAAATTAAACTTACAAATCAAATATATTTTTATGAACGACAAGCAATTATTTAAAGAATTCAAAAAAATATCTTCGTTTAAGCCGGATAATGCTTGGAAGGCTAAAAATCGGGAGCTTTTATTAAATCAAATTTCTTCCGCCCAAAATGTTGAAAAAACGGGTTATTTTAATTTTGTATTGAAAAGTTTCTCATTAATACCTCAACCGGCAATGGTTGCGGTTTTTATTTTGGCAATAACTTTAAGCGGCGGTTTTTTAGGCTTGCATGCCTCTCAAAATACCGTTCCCGGTGATTCATTATATATAGCGAAAATATTCGGCGAGAAAACTCAATTTGTTTTTACTTTTAATGATAAAAATAAAGCAAGTTTGAGTTTGGAGTTTGCGGGCAATCGCGCCAAAGAAATAAATCAAGTTTTAGCTGATACCGATATTGTTGATAATAAAGATAAGAAAGTGGAAAAATTAGTGATTAATTTTCGCAAGGAAATAGATGGCGCTAAGTCGCGTTTGGAAAAAATAAATCAAAACAGCGAGCCTCTTAACAATGAAAAGCCATTGGCTGTTAATAATGAAAATAATAATAATTCAGAGCAAGACCAAACAGAAGAAGTTGAATTGGCTCAAAATGACAGTGAGTCGGATGAAGAAGATTCCCATGTGTTTAGCGCGAATTTAGGAAAGGATGAAAACGGCTTGGATGTGTATGACCCGAACGCAGGCTATGCGAGCGAAGAAGCGGTTTTAAATACAGATGAAGAAACAGTTTCTATTGAAGATAGCCAAAGCGCCAGCACAACCGAAGAAGAAATCGCGGAGGTTTCGGCAACAAATCCCGAAGAGATATTAAAGCAAGCCGGCGATTCATTGGACGGCGATGATATTGACGCTACTTTAAGTTTAATTGAGGAGGCGGGACAGGTGATTGATCAACAGGTTGGAGAAAATAATGACGCGACAAGCACTGAGAATTTAGAGATTGAAGCGGATGTGGCTAGTACGAGTGAAGTGATTAACGAGTGAGAGCAAAAGCCGCCCAGGCATGAATGCCAGGGCTAAGTTGAT
>JAGLIO010000033.1 GCA_023142915.1 Candidatus Parcubacteria bacterium
TTTTTTAATCCCGTTGAAACGGGATTTTGTATTGGCGGCTTTTTTCCATAGCCCGTCGTAATAATCAGCTTAATCATAGTTCAAGACTAATTTTTGACAGATTTTTTATTTATGATACTATAAAGATATAACAAATTGGAAAATAATTATATATGACAATAACATCTAAACAATCTAATAAGAAATTAACAACCAAAGACGATTTGACAAAATTAGAAAATAAATTGGAAAAAAAATTATCGTCTAAAAAAAATTTAAAAGAAATGGAAGGAAGAATGGATAAAAAATTTGCGACTAAAAAGGATTTGGATAAATTTGCGGTTAGGGCATTTAATACATTTGCAACCAAGGAAGATATCAAGGAGTCAGAGAGAATAATTACCGAAAAATTCGATGAAAAATTTGATAAAATTTTAACCGCGGTAGATGGTGTTACAAATCAATACCAAGGATTTGATATTGGATTTACAATGAATCAAGGCGCGCATGATCGTTTTGAAGAAGAACTATTAAAACAGAAAAAAGAGTTGGAGTTATTAAAAAGAGATTAAAATAAATTATTCTTAATCAAAAATTTAGATAAAAACAAACCCCCTCCCATTTGTTCGGGGGGGGGTTGTTTCCGCCTAGGCATGAATGCCAAGGCTACGTTTTTTTAATCCCATTGAAACGGGATTTTGTATTGGCGGTTTTTTTCCATAGCCCGATTCATCGGGCTTAAAAAATTATTAATTTAGCCCAGTCATTCATGGCTGGGCGGTTCAGAAATTTGATTTTGACATATCTATTATTTATGATATTATAAAGATATAACAAATTAGAGAATAATCATATATGGCAATAACAACTCAACAATCCAATAAAAAACCGGCAACCAAAGATGATTTGGTAAAATTAGAAAAGAAACTAGAAAAGAAATTGGCATCTAAAAAAGATTTGGAGAAATTCGCAACCAAAAAGGAAATTAAAAAAGATTTTGAAAAATTCGCGATTAGAGCATTTGATACATTTTCCACCAAGGAGGATATAAAAGAGCTAAGGCAAGAAATGGCGACAAAGGAAGATATTAATAAGATTTTAACCGCAGTAGACGGTATTACAAAACAGTATCAAGAATTTAATATTGGGTTTGTGATGAACCAGGGCGCGCATGATCGCTTTGAAGAAAAAATTATTAAAACAGAAAAAAGAGTTGAAGTTATTGAAAAGAAATTAAAATAAATTATTCTTAATCAGATAAATTTAGAAAAAAACACCCCCCCCTCCGATTTGTTCGGGAGGGGGTTTTGTCTTGAACTATGATTTTTTTGATTGTTATGATAGACTATGATTATTTTTTTCATAGTCCATCATAATAATCAGCTTAATCATAGTTCAAGACTAATTTTTGACATATCTTCTATTTGTGATATTATAAAGATATAAATAAGCTAAATAATTACATGGAATTAACATCTAAGCAATTTAATAAATTAGCAACAAAAAAAGACTTAAAAAAATTAACGCAGGAATCTAAAAGCGATTTAAAAAAGTTAGAAGACAATATGGATAAAAAGTTTGCCACAAAAAGTGATTTAAAAAAAGAATTGGATAAATTTGCGATTAGAGCATTTAATACGTTTGCGTCTAAAGATGATTTAAAAGAATTAAGACAAGATATTGTTGAAGAAGTCGGTAAAAAAATTGACAGAGTTCTTACCGCCGTTGATAGCATTGTCGGAACACATCAAGAAATTGGAGCGGAACGAGCAGCCAATATCGGCGCGCATGATCGCATTGAAGAAGAGATTACTAAAACAAATAAAAGAGTTACAATTGTTGAAAAAAAGCTTGAAGAGGTTCATGCTTCGGCATAACGCGGTTTTCCGGTTTTAAAAATTATAAATAGCCCCACTCCCTCACATTTGTTCGGGGGGGGTTCGCCTAGGCATGAATGCCAAGGCTATGTTTTAATTTTAAATCCCGTTGAAACGCAGGGCTGGCTCATGCCAAAATCATATCCCACATTGTAAAAACATTATCAGCAGTAAGTCTGATTGCCTGAGCGATGTTGTTAAAATGATGCTCTTTAAAAATGTTAATAACAATATTTCTAATCAAGGACATATTGCATGGAGCGTTATTGGTTCTGATTCTGGAGCTGTCCTCTCGCAATGTGACATCTTTAACATAGTGCAGTGAATTTTCAATCAACCAATGATTTCTGATTTCTTGATTAAATTTTTTAGCCGAGACTGCGGTTGGCAACAAACTGGAAATAAAATACATTGTTTCTTTGGCTGTTTTGAATTTACCTGCTTTGTCTTTTCGCTTTACTTTTCTTCTGACTTTGACAAATGATTTTAATCCAATCCATTCAGGACTGATGTCTTTTAGATTGCCGTACACCTCGACTATTCTGGTTTCATTTCTGCCGCGATTCATTTCAGTAGTTTTGTCTGCATCTACGGCTTGGCTTTTTTGCGAGTTTTTTTTAGCTGATTATACAGCTTTTTCCTGTTAATCTTTACACCGACCACATAATTATTTTTTACTTTCAACAATTGTTTTAAGAGTTTTTTTACCGGATGCAAGGCGTCTAGTGTAAATACGATATTTTCTAAATTCAGCTGCTTAATTAACTCCCGCACTTTTGGTATTTCACTTTCTTTTTTATTTTCTATTTTGCCGACTCGCAGTATTTGTTTTTTCTTAGAGCTGAATATGGAAACAAGGCTGATGAAATTCTGCAGTTTATTTTGGCGATTGTCAATTGTTCCGCCGATTGCCTTGCCGTCAATTGATATCCATTCTTGATTCTCAATTTTGATATATCCAATAGCCCAATCATGAAAAATTTTAACCAATTCATTAAAATCCGTATTTTGCAAAACACGTCCCACTGTTTGGCGCGATGGCAATTTATCATTTTTAGGCTGGAATAATTCTAATAAATCTTTTCTGTTTTTTTTAATAAAATCTCCTATTGCTCGTATTCCGTGATAGCCGCTCATTATTGCCATAATGATTATTATAAGCACTGTTCGTAATTCATGCATTCTGCCTTGAGCTCTTCTAAAATCAGGTAACTTGCCTAACATTTCATATAAATCCTTTTTTCTTTTGTTTTTATTTTTTGTGTTCTTCATAAAGTAATTTGAAATTAACATGCAATATTTTACTAAAAAAATAACATGAAAATTTAAATTACTTTAATAATAGCATCTTTTCGGGATATTTGCATCCCAATATCTATTTCATACATTTTCCTCCTGTTTTTTCTGATTTTTTTAATTTTTTGCATTTTGGGTTATAGTGTCAACTGTAACATGGACGAGTGCAAATTTTTGACATATCTTCTATTTGTGATATTATAAAGATATAAATAAGCTAAATACTTACATGGAATTAACATCTAAGCAATTTAATAAATTAGCTACTAAAAAGGAGCTAAAAAAGGAAGTAAGCAAGT
>JAGLIO010000034.1 GCA_023142915.1 Candidatus Parcubacteria bacterium
GATAAAATTAAAATCATTAACTAAAATGCAAATATTTGGAAAAACATTTTACATAACGTTGATAGCGATTTTTTTAGTGGAAGTAATGTCTTTCTTGGGGCATTTTTATTCATCTATTGAATTGTACGTTTTTGTTTTGTTGGCTTTGTTATTTTTTATTTTTTGTATTATAAAAATTGAATATGGGCTGTTAATATTGCTAACAGAGTTATTTATCGGATCTTTTGGCAGGCTTTTTGTTTTTGAGTTTGCGGACAAAGATATATCTATTAGAATGGTTTTTTGGCTGATATTTTTAATTGTTTGGGCAGGCAGGCAGACTTGGTTTTTTATTAAAAAAGATGAAAGGTTTTTGAGAATTAAAGAGCTTAAAGCCGCGAAAATATTTTATTTATACGCGTTATTATTTATTTTTATTATTTGGGGACTTGTTAACGCCTATTTGAATAATATAAGTTTCGTAAATATATTTTTTGATTTTAACGCTTGGGCTTTTTTTATATTGTTATTGCCTATTTATGAAATATTTAAGCATTCTGAGAAGTTTATTGATAATCTATTTCAAGTATTTATGGCTTCAATTATTTGGCTGTCAATAAAAACTTATATTTTGCTTTTTATTTTTTCGCATAATATTTTCAGCCTGATGCCGGATATTTATACTTGGGTTCGCGATACCAGAATCGGAGAATTAACTCAAATGCAGGAAGGCTTTACGCGTATATTTTTTCAGTCCCATATTTTTGTTTTGGTTGGAGTATTTGTCGCTGCTGTTTTCTTGCTTAAGTATTTTCAAAAGCTTTTTGAAAATAATGATAAAATAATTTTTAAAAAGTTTTTTAATAAAAATTTTTTTATTTATTTATTATTATTATCATTTTTTATATCAGTAAATTTAATTTCTTTTTCCCGCAGCAATTGGCTGGGATTAATAGCCGCCTTGTTTTTGTTTTTTATAATTGTCCTTAGATTATTAAAAATAAAAAAAACATTATATTTTTTAGGAGTTTTTTTATTAAGCTGTATTTTATCCTTGTCTTTAATTGCAGTTACAGTAAAATTTCCATATCCTGACTCTCAAACTAATTTTAATGCCGCCAAATTATTATCTGAGCGGGCAAAAACAGTCAGCGGAGAGGCCGGAGTTTCTTCGCGCTGGTCGCTTTTGCCGGAATTGTGGGGCGAAATAAAAAAAGCGCCAATAGCCGGAAAAGGTTTTGGCGCGGAAGTTACTTACAAATCAAGCGACCCAAGGGTTTTGGAAAAAAATCCTGATGGCCTTTATACGACTTATGCTTTTGAATGGGGCTGGCTTGATATTTGGCTGAAAATCGGATTGTTTGGGTTATTGATTTATGCCGCTTTAATATTTTTAATAATATATAAAATTATTTGGCCGATTATTAAATATGGGAAATTTAATTTGAATTTTAAAAACGGATTTAAATTGTCTTTAACTATCGGTCTTGCGGCAATAGCAATTATAAATTTTTTCAGCCCATATTTAAATCATCCCCTTGGGATTGGTTATTTATTGCTGTTAACATTTTTTTTGGATAACGATGAATAATCCGCGTTAATCCATGTTATGTATTTGCGTCATTGTTTAAAATATTATATAGTAAAAAATATAAAAATTTATAAAAAAAGAAATTATGACCAATCAAATTATTTCTCAAGAGGGTTATGAAAAATTAAAAAATGAGCTTAACCATCTTGCTAATGTCAAAAGAAGAGAAATCGCGGTTCGCATTCAAATCGCTAAAGATATGGGCGACTTGAGTGAAAACGCCGAGTATAGCGAGGCTAAAGACGCGCAGGCCTTTAACGATGGCCGTATCGCGGAAATAACGCAAATGCTTAAAAATTTAACTGTTGTTAAAAACGAAAAAAGCAAAGGAAAAGTCGCGATGGGTTCAAAAGTTACGGTTAGATGCGGCAACAAAGAAAAAAATTACGCAATCGTAAGTTTTAACGAGGCTGACCCTTCGACAGGAAAAATTTCCAATGAGTCTCCTTTAGGCCAATCTTTTTTAGATAAAAAAACAGGAGACAAAGTAAAGGTTAAAGCCCCTAAGGGCGAGATGGAATATGAAATTTTAAAAGTTGAATGATTGCAGGATATTGAATTTTTTATTAAAATTAGATACAATACTGGTATAGGTTTATGAAATATACTAAAGACGGAAAAACGGGTAAAATGGCTTTGTTGGTGTTTTGTGCTACTTTTATTTTTTTGCTTTCGTCTTGCGATGTTAAAAAGCAAAATATCCAAAATAATAATGATTGGGAAAATGAAGTTTTATATGCTGATGAGTGCGGTTTTGATGGTTTGAGATGCTGTGACGACGGAGAGCAGTTGTGCAAATTCGGGCAAAATTGCTGTGTTAATCCGAAAAATGAGAAGGAAAATTATTGCTCTAAAAGCTGTGATTTTGGCAAAGAAAATACGTTTTGCCGCAATGAAAATCCTGCCTGCGATATTGGATTAGTTTGTGAAAATAGCCGTTGCCTGCTTTGCGGAGGAGAAGACCAGTTTTGCTGCGTGGATGGAAATGCTTGCAAGAATTCATTAATTTGTTTTAATAACAAATGCGTAAATTGCGGACAAGCAGGTTATCCTTGCTGTGATTCTGGATTGCCATGTTTAAAGCAGGATAATCGCGGAAATATACGAACAGAATGCCGTAATGGAATTTGCCAATCTTGCGGTTATGGCGGAGTCAAGACTTGCGCAAATGAGCCGTTTTGCAATTCTGATACTTTAAATAATAACGGAGTTTGTTACCAATGCGGAGGTTTAAATCAGCCTTGCTGTGATGAAAAAGGATGTAATTTAGAAGAAAGATTGGTATGTGAACTGGGTTTTTGTATTAAAAAAAATTAAATATTAATATTAACTTAAACAATAATATGCAAAATTTATTTAAAGAAATTAATAAAAAAGTCAATGGCCTTATTTGGTCGCTACTCAGCACCGGCATAATTTTAATGTTTTTGGCAATTTTAATTGTCTGGACTGATTTTATTTTACGGCTGGTCATAGGCATGTTTATTTTAGTGCTTTCTTATGCTTTTATATACGGTGCTTACAAAGTATGGACAGTAAAGCGCGAAGTTGATAAGCATTTTAAATTTTAAATAATAATATGGTAAATCCAAGCTTAAGCAGAATATCTGAGAAAAAGTTAACACCGACAATTAACGCTAAGCGCCTTTTTCAGATTATATATCGCGAACAATCAAAAGCGGAAGCAAAAGAAGATGAAATTCCTAAAATTAATGTTTCAGAGTTAATCTCTAAAATGTCTTTTTATTATGAAAAAATTAGGAATACGGTTGATTATAAAGAGGAACACCTGCTTAGAAAAAACGCTATTGAAAGAATTATTAAAAGGAAAGTTGTAATTGAAGGCACAATATCATTAAAAGGCGTAAATAGCGTTGAAATAGCCGGACATTTGTTAACCGAATTAATTAGAGCGGCATATTTGCCCAATAATTCAGTGCCGGAAACTAAAATTGACGAGATTGCGAAAATTATTAAAAAATATTTAGACTTAAAAAGGGCAATTGCCAAAATAAAAGGACGGGGATTATCCGAAAGAAATGATTTAAATAATTGGATAATAGCTTTGGCCGCAAGCGACATTGAAGAGCATTTAGGTTTAAGCAAGGTCAACAGAACCGTGGTTGACTATATGAATAAAATTTTGCTTAAAAATATTGAATTGCCCGGTGATTCCGAGTATGAGTCTGACAAGGAGATTCAAATATTTTTGGGAATACACAGGTGCTACTTAAAATTTGACCGCGATATGATGAGTTTTATCCTTTTTAAGTATTATGTTGCCGGATGGAAAAATCCAAATCAGGCAAAAATTGAAGAGGTTGCAGCTAAAATCGTTTCTTTGCGAAAGACGATCAACAAGCAGCTTGAACATCCGCTGGTTAAGCAGCTTAACAGAATTATCAGTCGCTATACGGTTTTTTTTACGATTTTAAGCGATGTAATTAAAGAAAATCCGGTAGCGGTTTATGAAAGCATAAAAAAAGACCCTAAGGCTTTTTCAAGAGAAGTAAAAAAAGCATGCGATAAGCGGTACAAAGAGTCTGCTAAGAAATTGTGGCGCGCGGCAATCAGAAGCATAATTTATATTTTTATTACAAAATCGGTTTTTGCCATGTTATTGGAAATTCCGGCAACAAAATGGTTCGGCGAGGAGCTTAATGCTATTTCATTGATTATTAATATCGGTTTTCCCGCAATTCTCTTGTTTTTTATTGTTTTGTTTACTAAATTGCCATCAGAATATAACACCGGTAAGATAAAAGAAGGAGTTGAAGAGATCGTTTTTGAAGAGCATGAACGTAAAGAGCCGTTTCGCTTGCGCAAGCCGGCGCGCCGCAACAAAAGCTTGGGATTTATTTTCGGAATTTTATATTTCATAACTTTTCTTTTTTCATTTGGAGCGGTTATCTGGGCTTTAAACAAAATTAATTTTACATGGGTAAGCATTGTAATTTTCTTGTTTTTCTTAACATTTGTCAGCTTTTTCAGCATCCGTATTCGCAAGAACGCCCGAGATATGATTATTATTCCGCCGCGGGAAAATATTTTAAGCTTTATCAGCGATTTTTTTTACATTCCGATTGTTGCCGTCGGCAAATGGATGAGCGAAAAATTTTCCCAGGTAAATGTTTTTGTGTTTATTCTTGATTTTATAATAGAAGCTCCGTTTAAGATTTTTGTTGAAATCGCCGAAGAGTGGACTAGGTATGTGAAGGAGAGAAAGGAGGATATTGTTTGACAATGTTATTTTTATAGTATAAAATTATAGTATTATTTAATAATATAAAAATATATGAGTACAAAGACCGCGGTTTCAGTTACCCTAAATCAAATTAACCTGCAATTTGTTGAAAAGACAGCTAAAAAAGAAAAAAAATCAAAGTCGGAAATTGTTGATTACGCCTTGGAAATATATAGAAAATTTATATTAAGAAACGATATTATAGCCGGCTTTAAAAGTCAAACAGAAGAAGACGTATCGGATGCTATGTCTGATTTTAGAGATTATTTAAGTTTATCGG
The DNA here is from genome assembly GCA_023142915.1 of Candidatus Parcubacteria bacterium. Classification (GTDB taxonomy): domain Bacteria; phylum Patescibacteriota; class Patescibacteriia; order Patescibacteriales; family UBA12075; genus JAGLYP01. The sequence goes on from JAGLIO010000034.1 coordinate 5,095, forward strand.
ATAAATAGCTATATGAATATTAGCCAATTTGATATTTGGAAAGTTAATTTAAATCCTACTCTTGGCTCCGAACAAAAAGGAATGAGACCTTGCGTTGTGTTGCAAACAAATGCCGTAAGCAATTATGGGTTAACAACAATTATTGCTCCGCTAACAAGTAAAAAGATAGACAAGATTTACTCTTTTGAAATTAAAATTAAACCGTCAAATAAAAACGGTTTAAAAGAATTGTCAAAAATCAAATTTGATCAAGTCAGGGTAATTGACAAAAGAAGATTGGTTAAAAAGTTCGGCAAAATAGAAGAGAAATATTCTATTGAAATTTTAAAAGCATTAAAAATTATTTTTGATTTTGACAGAGATTTTTCATAAAAATTTATGCTATACATAATAGCTACTCCAATTGGAAACTTGGAAGATATATCGCTTCGCGCGTTAAGAATTCTCGGCGAAGTTGATTTTGTTTTATGCGAAGATACGCGCGTGACAAGGAAATTATTAGAGCATTATAAAATTAAAACCAAAACAATTTCCTATCATCAGCATTCAGATATTAAAAAACAGGATTATCTTTTGGGGTTGCTGGAAGAGGGCAGGGATTTGGCTTTGGTATCTGATGCCGGCACTCCGGGCATCTCTGATCCTGGCGGTAAGTTGGTTGCCGCGGTTATTGAAAAATTCGGTGAATCAATTAAAATTGAATCTGTTCCCGGTCCTTCCGCGGTAACGGCTGCTTTGTCAATATCGGGAATTGCGACTGATAAATTCGTGTTTTTGGGATTTCCTCCGCATAAAAAAGGACGGCAGAAATTTTTGCAAAAAATTGTTAATAGTATTTTTCCGGTTGTAGTTTATGAATCAAAACATAGAATACTGAAATTTTTAGAGGAGTTAAAAAAAATAAATCAGGATATTGTTAAACGCAACAAAGAAATTGACGAGCAGAAAAGCAATGACATAATCAAGCCTAAAAATTTGCCTAAAAAAATAAACTTGATTACATCAGTCGTCGTTTGTCGCGAGCTGTCAAAAATGCACGAAACAGTTTACCGCGGAGAGCTTTTTGATATTATTGATAAAATTAAAAATAGCCATAATGATCAGAAAGGGGAGTTTGTTGTGGTGGTTGGGAGATGACTTCAATTATTAATTAAAAATTACGAATTTTTTTCTTGCTATTTATATTACGATATGGTATTATAAAATAGTAATATTTAATTTTTTAAAATTTATGTTAATAGCATCTAAAACAATTAGAATTTCAGCTTTACTGCCCTCTTCTTTGGTTATGGAGGTTAAAAAAGAATCAGAGAAAAACAGTATAACTCAGAGTTCTATAATAAAAAGCGCTTTAGAATTTTGGTTGCGAAACAAGCTTGAAAATGACGCAAAAAGTTTGGCTAAAATGAATTTTGACGATTTACCATCAGAAGATGACTGGGCTCTAATTCAATCGCCGGTTTAAATAATTACAATATGCGACAGGGAGATATTTATTTTGCTAATCTTAGTCCGGTTAAAGGTCATGAGCAAGCTGGTTTTAGACCTGTTTTAATAATGCAAAATAATATTTTAAATAATAATTTAAATACCGTAATTATCGCTCCTATAACTTCCAATCTTAAAGCTAAGGGAAAATTGACTACTTATTTTTTGTCCAAAAAAATTTCAAAACTTAAAAATGATTCAGTAATATTATTATTTCAAATTCGCACCTTAGATAAAAATCGTTTGCAAAAAAGAATATCTTGTTTAAACAAAAACGATTTTTTTGAAATTAAAAGTCAGTTAAGATTTGTGTTTTAAAAAAAGTGGCTAAACCCAGATTGATTTGGATTTAGTCGTTAGTTAGCCTCAATTATCTTAAAAGGCGTTTCTTTACCTCCTCTACCACGCGTTCCAAGACATTTAATGCCTCGATGTTTTTTATGATTATGTACAAAGTATCTTCAGTATTCATTTTTTACTCCTTTCATTGATGATTTGTTTTTATTTTATTAGTCAATTTTTAATATATTAAAATAGCACAAATAAAAAAATATGTCAAGTGTTGCAAAAAACAATAAGTTTAATTACGCCTTTATAGATAGCCAGAATTTGAATTTGGAGATTCAACGGCTTGGTTGGAAGTTGGATTTTAAAAGATTTAAAGTTTATTTAAAAGATAAATATAAAGCAGAAAAAGTTTTTTTATTTATAGGGTATATAAAAGAAAATAAAGTTTTATATAGATTTTTAAAAAAATGCGGTTATATTTTGATTTTTAAACAAATAATTAAGGATAATAATGGTAAAATAAAAGGTAATGTAGATGCTGAGTTGGTTTTACAGTCAATGATTGAATATAATAATTATGATAAAGCCATTATTGTCAGCAGTGACGGGGATTTTAATTGTTTAATAAAATATTTATTGAAAAAAAATAAATTATTAGTTTTATTGGCTCCTAATTTTTATAAATGTTCTGTTTTGTTAAAGAAAACATTGTTTTCCACTGATCCAAAAAAATATATTGTTTTTTTAAATAGATTAAAAAATAAATTAGAATATAAAAAAACACGCCCGGAGCGACCGGGGTGTTTTTAATTTTGGGGGTTCTAA
>JAGLIO010000035.1 GCA_023142915.1 Candidatus Parcubacteria bacterium
GGGCTGGACTCATTGCTTATTGCTTTGCCTAATCCAAATTTGCTTGGACGGATTTTGCAAACCAAGGAGGCTGTTTTAAGTTCGCAAATTGAGGGAACAGAGGCCACTCTGGACGAGGTATTGGCTTATGAGGCGGTTGACGCTAAAAGCGAAACAAAAAAACAGGACATTAATGAAATCGTCAATTACCGCAAAGCATTAGAATTTGGCGTAAAAAATTTAAAAAAATTACCGCTGTCTGAAAATTTAATCAAAAAACTTCATGTCATACTTTTGAAATCAGGGCGTGGCGCTAATAAAGCACCGGGTGAATTCCGAAAAATCCAAGTATACATCGGAATGCCCGGCGCTGATATCTCCGAGGCTTCATACATACCGCCGTCTGCCGAAAAAATTATACCGCTTTTTGCCAACTTTGAAAAATACTTGAATTCAAATGAAGAAAAAGACAAATTAGCACAAATTGCGATTGCTCATTATCAATTTGAAGCGATTCATCCTTTTTTAGACGGCAATGGCCGCGTTGGACGGCTGATTATTTCTTTATTTTTGTATGAGAAAAAATTACTCTCTCATCCGTTTTTGTATTTAAGCGAATTTTTTGAAGAACACCGCCAAACCTACTATGAATTATTGCGAGGCGTAAGCGAAAAAAATGACTGGGAAAATTGGATTAAATTTTTTCTAAATGCCTTAACTGTCCAAGCTCAAAAAGCTGAAAACACAGGAAGATTAATTTTAAAATTGCACCAAGAACTCAAAGAAAAAATTATGGAATTAAATTCCATATACGCTCCGCATTTACTGGACGCTATTTTTATCCGACCGATTTTTACTACTGCCAGCTTGCGAAAACATGTTAAAATTAAAAATACGCAAACCTTTTTTAGCTTAGTAGGTAAATTCATGGATGCTGGAATATTAAAAGAAGCAGACCCAAAGCAAAAAAGAAATAAAGTTTATATTTTTGAAAAATTAATAAAAATATTAAATGATAAATAATTATTAATTTAAAAGGTGGAATAAGGTGTTTTCTCCGCTGTCGCTGCGAAAAATTTATTAAAAAATATGGAAGATTACATTTGGATAATAGTCATAATCGGGATTGCTGTAATTTGGAAAATAATTTCTTGGATCATTGAAACTGTCCAAAATTCAAAAAAATATTTTAAACTAAAACCAAAATTAGATAATTTGGAATATTCTATTTCAAAACATAAATCTAAAGTCGAAAAAGACAGAGAGGAATGGAGGATAAAGGCAGAAAAATGGAACGCAAGAATCAAAAATGATAAGGCAGAAGTTAAAAAAATTGCCAAACAAAAATCTATGGGGTTCCCATGGCTCGCTGAAGCTTACGCCGACTATTTCGCAATAAAAGATGGGGAAATAGAAAAATATCTAAGATATAAAAAACATCCAGCTTACACAGCGGCTGAAAATGTAAAAATCATCAAGCAAGAAAAAAGAGAACTGTTAAAAAAGAACAAAATAGTTAGCTATAAAATAACTTATTTAGAAAAATTATTCCCTTGGCTTTCAGAATTGATTACAGACGATGAAGACGAAGAAATTCCTGTTCGAATTGATGACGACAATACAAACGGTGATAATGAAGATAGAGTTAAAAATTTTCTTACGCCAGAAGAATATAAAAGCCTCCCTTCCGTTGAAAGAAATCAAATGGCATTGGATAGATATTTGAAAAATAGGAACAAGTCTAAATGGGCGATTGGAAGAGATTATGAAATGTATGTTGGATATCTATATGAACAAAAAGGATATTCTGTTGAGTATAAAGGAATTATCGACGGATTTGATGATCTTGGTAGAGATGTTATTGCCACTAAAGACAATGAGGTTTGCATTATTCAATGTAAACGCTGGGCGCAACGCAAAAGAATACATGAAAAACATATTTTTCAATTATTCGGAACAACGATGGAATATTGGATTAAAAATTTCAAGAATTGTAAAGCCATAAAAAATTTTGAGGAGTTCGCCAAATTTTTAAATGAAAATAAACTCAGATCAATATTTTTTACTTCAACAAGTTTATCTGATAGAGCAAAAGAAATGGCAAGCGCGTTAAGTGTTGAAGTAATAGAAAACGAGCCACTTGGTGAATTTCCAAGAATCAAATGTAATATAAATAGTGACGAATTCAGTTCACAAACAAAAATATATCATCTACCAATGGATCAACAGTATGATCGAACAATAATTGGTAACCGTTCAGGCGAATTTTATGCCTTCACAGTTAAAGAAGCGGAAAATGCTGGATTTAGACGAGCTTTTAAACACAAATTTTAAGTATTTAGGGTTCTGGCATTCACTCATTTAATTTCACTTAACAACTTTTGCGTGATTTACAAATTTACAACGAATTGACAAAACAACCATTTTGATTTACGATATAAATATGAAAAACGCTAATTTAAACAATAAAAAACGGGAAAAATATTTTAGGGAAATCTTTGTTAATCTTGTATATGACAATATGTTCATGGAAAATGAGGCGGTTTTTTCTAAAAAAACCATCTCCGAACGCTATAAAATACAAATGGATAATCTAATCAAAGAGGGCGCCCACAAAAAAATCGTAATCCCGAATTCATATTATGTCAAAAACAAAGCCGAGTTATCGTGAAACTAAATTTGGCATTCTTTCCATTAAGGAAATTGAAGCGTTAATTACAGATGGCGTTGCAAATGTTAACGCTTTTTTATTGCGCGAATTTAAGAATTTGCCAATTAACATAGGCACAGCGAAAGAATTGCATGAAAAAGTTGCCGGACATGTTTTTGAAGAAGCCGGCAATTTCAGAAAAAGCGAGGTAAAAGTTGGAAATTATGAACCGCCAAAGTTTTTTCAAATTCCCGAGTTAATGGTAAATTGGGAAAATGACTACAACGAACGACATAGGCATGCAAAAAATCAAGATAAAAAAATAGAACTGCTTGCATGGATGATGCATCAATTTTTATTAATTCATCCGTTTTTTGATTATAACGGTCGGGTTGCCCGTCTACTTGGTCAATTATTTCTTATTCAGCATAAACTGCCAATTTCAAGTTTCGTTGGCATAAAACGAACAGATTTTGCTGCCACCATGAAAAAATCAACATCCAAAAAAAACACAAAAAGCATAATTAAATTGATAAATAAAAGTATTCAATAATGAGTTTTGGGCAAAGAGCATTCACCCATTCACTTCCCCTCTGCTCTTTCAGGCTGTCTAAAAAGTCCTTTTAAAAATTAGGCACTGGTGTAAGATTGGGTGCTTAATTTCGATAATTACCGTAAATATATTTAATCCAATTATGAATTTTGGGCAATTTACAACCGGCTAATTCTAACGGAGATTTATTTTTTCTATCTTCAAATTGAGATTCTTTCAGATAATGAAATCGCCAATCCGTTAAAATAAGTTTAAGCCATTTATTGATATTGATCGGTTTTTTAAAAACTTTCATCAATCTTGTTCGCCTTTTCACAATATAGTTAAATCCTTCCAGCTACGGAAAATATCAGAAACACTATTTAGAGACAAGGAACGCAGATACATAAAAATTGCTTGAGCGATTATTTCTCTTGTGAACATACCGAACAAATCCGCATCGTGCCAAATATATCCACAATCAACGCATTGATATTTTTGAAAATTTTTATTGCGCCAACCAAGTTTAGTGAAAATTTTAAGCTGCTTAAAACCTTTTTTAATAATTTCTAGTGTGTTGCATTTTGGACAGAAATTTTTTTTGGACAGGCGGAACAGCGCTTGCTTATTGCTATTTAAATAACCGTTATTCCGTTGACCTTGATTTTTTTTCAGAAAATCTTTTTACAGACAATGAATATCTGATTTTTATCAATGAACTGAAAAAAACAGTTAAAGCAGATAAAATAAATTTACGGATTTTAACAAAAAATTTTTACATAAAAAAACAACGGTGAATTAAATTTAGTCCGCCGTTTTTTATTGATTTTCAATCAATTTTTTAATTTGCATTAAAGCGCTGGTTTGGAGTATAATATAAATAGTTATTAGACATTACGCGCGTTAAAAACAGCAAATTTTGATTTTAAGAATAAATATATAAAATATTATCAGCATAAAAATATTAGGCAGCGCCAAAAACGGAGCAAGGGAAAGGTCCTTTTAAATATATTGGCAATTATAGCTATTCAAGGCGTGAAATTAGCGGCTTATTTAAAAAAAATTTTAAGCCTTTTTTTTATTTTTGCCATATTTAAGCCTTTATATTTTATTTTACGCGTATTTTTTTATAAAGTAGTTGTCAAAGCCTATTGCGCGCAAAGATCATTATTTAGAAAATTAGGATGGAATAAAATCGGAAAGAATTTTTTTTCCTTTATGTTTAATCAGCGGCTTGTTCATGTTTTGGTTGTGATTATTACGTTTTTATTGCTATTTATCAATCTTTCAACCAGAACAGAGGCCGGCGGTTTAACCGACTTGGCGCATAAAACAATATTGGCCAGCCTGATTAACCCTGAATTTAGCGTCAATAACGCCGAGGATGAGCAATTAATTATAGAAACATTTGACAGGGAAGCGACAATTTCTCCAACGCAGCAAAGTTATCTTGATAATTTAGGCAGTTTTAAGGTGCAGCAGCGAGTGGTTATGGATGATCACACTGAATATGACGATGAATTCGCGCAAACAATTAAAAACGGCGCGTCAATCGTCAAGCCGGAAATAGCTGAAACGAAAATAACCAAAAGAGACAGGGAGAAAATTATTACGCATAAAGTCCAGCAGGGAGATAGTGTCAGCACAATCGCGCAAAATTACGGAATAAGCGTCAGTACGATTTTATGGGAAAACAGTTTAAGCGCTTATAGCATAATCAGGCCTGGTGATAATTTGGATATTTTGCCGATGAGCGGGATTACATATAAAATTAAAAGTGGAGATAGCATCAGTAAAATTGCCAAAAATTATAGCATTGAAGAGGAGAAAATTATATCCGCGAATAAGCTGGCGAATAATTCCCTGCAAGTCGGGCAAAAATTAATTATCCCCGGAGCGAAAAAAGCAATTTATTCTTCTTACAAGCCAACAACATATACCGGTTTCGCGGCGATTAAAAATATTGTTAAGGCGCCGAGCGCTAAGCCTGTTGTCGGCAATAAAATGAATTGGCCGACAGTCGGCAAGAGAATCACCCAATATTATTCCTGGCGACATCACGGCTTGGATATTGCAAATAAAACCGGCACTCCGCTTTACGCCGCTGATGCCGGCACGGTAGAAGTCGTTGGCTGGGGAACGGGTTATGGCAATCAAATTTTAATTAATCACGGCGGCGGCAAAAAAACCAGATACGCACATTGCTCAAAATTTTACGTAAAAAAAGGCGATACCGTTACTAAGGGGCAGACAATCGCCGCTATGGGCTCAACCGGCTGGTCAACAGGCTCGCATATTCATTTTGAAGTTATTATCAACGGCGCCAAAAAGAATCCTTTGAATTATATTAGATAAAAAAATATCTATGAACATTATCATTGGTTTAATTATTATGGCTGTTGGTCTTTCGCTTATTATTAAGACTGAATGGTTTTTAAACAATTTTGGAAGAGTTGCTTTATTTGAGGCGCATTTGGCAACTTCCGGCGGAACGCGTTTGGGCTATAAATTACTAGGCATGCTAATTATGTTTATAGGACTGCTGTTTGCGATTAATTTAATCGGCGGTTTTACCTCTTGGATTTTAGGGCCGGTGATTAGGTTGTATGAATAGGAAAATAATTTAAAAAAACAGCTTATACAAATTAAGCTGTCCGCGTTAAATCAATGATTTTTAAAAATTATCACCTTTCTGAAACTGCCATTGCAATGGTAATTTCGGAAAAGATGGGGAAGCGACTGAACTAAAATCGCTTCACCAGTTTCAGTTTATATTTAGGAGGATTTGTTTTTACTTGTTTCAAGTTCCTTATACATGAAGATACTAGATTATATAAAATCTAGAATTTTTAGAAGAAATTTTTTGGTTTATTTGCGAAAATAGCTTAACTCAAAACAATCAAAAATTATAAAAAAATGCTTGAGAGTATTAAAAAATAAAAACATGGAAATTATAACTAGTTATAAAAATATAAAAATTAAAGAAATTAATAAATTGCGAAAAAGCAATAATAGAAGAAAAGAAAAATTATTTATAATTGAAGGCAAAAAAGAGATTGATTTAGCAAAAAAATCAGGGATTTGCATTAAAGAATTATTTTTTTCAGAAAATATTTATCAAAAAGAGCTTAATAATTTTGTTGGCATTACAAAATATTCTGTTGCCGGTGAAGTTTTTAGGAAAATATCTTTTCGGGAAAATCCGGATGGATATTTGGCGATCGCGCAAAGCAAAAATTTTCAATTAAAAGATATTAAATTAAGCAAGAATCCGTTTTTGTTAATCCTTGAGGCGATTGAAAAACCGGGAAATATCGGCGCGATTTTACGCAGCGCTGATGCCGCTGGCGTTGATGCAATAATTATTACTGAATCAAAAACCGATATTTTCAACCCCAATATTATCCGTTCCAGCCTAGGTACTGTTTTTACCGGCCAAATCGCGATTTGCAAAAATAAAGAGCTTTTGCCATGGCTTAAAGAAAAAAGTATCAATACTTTTGCCTCCACGCCGAATACTGATGAGCTTTATTGCGATAGTGATTTTAAAAATTCATTAGCGCTTGTTGTCGGCGCGGAACACGAGGGCTTAGGCAAAGAATGGTTTGAATTTGTTGATAATAAAATAAAAATACCTATGAACGGCAAAATTGACTCTTTAAACGCTTCAGTCAGCGCCGCGATAATTTTATTTGAAGTTGTTAGACAGAGAACTCTAAAATAATCTATATCTAATCTAATTTATCTCCTAAACCCGCCTCTGTCACCAGCAGGTCTGTATCCGCGGTTGTTAAATCTGTCATTACCGCGATTATTATTAAACCTGTCATTGCCTCCGCCAAATCCGCCTCCGACTTGTTTGCCCTTTTCGTCTTTCCATAAAGCCTCATTTTCTTTAAGCCCTTTCATTGTTAGATTAACACGGCCTTTTTCGTCAATTTCTTTTATTTTAACTGTAACCATATCGCCTACACTTATAAAATCAGAAGGCTTGCCGATTCTATACGGAGCTAATTCGCTGACATGAGCCATGCCGTCACGTCCGGGCATTAATTCCACAAAAGCGCCAAAATCTAAAATGCGGACTACTTTGCCTGTAAAAACTTCACCTGCTTCAAATTCACGAACAATATCTTTTATCCATTTAACCGCTTTTTCAGTACCTTCTTGATTAACTCCGCAAACCATAACTAACCCATCGTCTTCAATATCAATTTCAACCTCGCATGCGGCTATAATTTCGTTGATAATCTTGCCTCCTGGACCGATTACGTCGCGAATCTTTTCAGAATCAATATGAAAACTGGTAATTCTCGGCGCGTAGGGTGAAAGTTCTTTGTTTGGCTCAGGGATAGCTTTTTTAATTACATCAAGAATTTCAATGCGGCCGTCATACCCCTGTTTTAATGCTTGTTTAATAATATCTTCAAGTATTCCATCGGTTTTAGTATCAAGCTGAATTGCCGTTATGCCGTCGCGGGTTCCGGTAACTTTAAAATCCATACCTCCTTTGCCGTCTTCCAAATCTTGAATATCAGTTAACACTTTCCACTTGCTCATATCATCATTGGAAGCCAAGCCGATGGCAACACCTGCGACAGGTTTTTTAATTGGTACGCCAGCGTGCATCAAGGCCAAACTTGAAGCGCAAGTCGCTCCCATTGAGGATGATCCGTTTGAACCCAAGGTTTCCGACACAACGCGAATTGTATAAGGAAAATCTTCTTTAGCGGGAATCATCGGTTCAAGCGCTTTTTCAGCCAAAGCGCCATGTCCGATATCTCTTCTTCCCGGCCCTCTGTTCGGTCTTGCTTCACCGACTGAAAAAGCCGGAAAATTATAATGATGCATATAGCGTTTTTCGCTTGTGCCTTCAATCCCTTCCAAATTTTGCGCAAGTCCTGCTGCTCCCAAAGTAACAATGCTCATTACTTGAGTTTCACCGCGGGAAAAAAGGCCTGCTCCGTGATTGCGAGGCAGAATATTAACATCCGATTCCAGTTTTCTTATTTCAGTTAGCTTGCGTCCGTCAACTCGTCTTTCATTTTCAACCAGTTCGCGAGTAATTTCAGTATCAACCGCTTTTTCAACAGTTGCGTTAATCGCGAATTTTCTTTTATCTTTTCCAATACCTTCGGCAAACAAAAATTCATCAAGCCCGTCTTTGATTGCCTGAACCGCAAGCTTTCTTTCACCTTTGGTGTAGTATTCTTTATTAAACAAAATTTTGTTAACCTTGTCTTTTAACCAATCGTTTGCTTTTTCAACCAAAGCTTCTTTTTCTTTTTCATTCTCTTGTTCCTCAGCGCTTTTTCTTTCTTCTTTTTCTTTTGTTTTTTTGATTTCAACTTTTTCTACCATTTCCTTAATCAAATTAACAGCTCCTTGTAATTCCTTTTGTCCGAGCTTGATCGCCTCAAACATATCAGCTTCTTTAACCTCATTGGCATTTGCTTCAATCATGATTACTTTTTCCGGTGTTCCGGCAACAATCAAATCCAAATCAGCGCCTTCGCGTTCTTCATAAGTCGGGTTTAAAATCAGTTTGCCGTCTTTTCTGCCAACTCTAATTCCGCCAATCGGACCGTTCCACTTAACTCCGGAAATTGAAAGAGCTGCGGACGCGGCTACGAGCGACACAATATCATGATCATTTTCTTTGTCAGCCGACAAAACAGTCAAAACCACCTGCACGTCTTTGCGCGATGAATCATCAAAAAGCGGACGAATTGAACGATCAATCATCCGTCCTGTTAACACCGACTCATCAGTCGGCCGGCCTTCGCGCTTGATCCAGCGAGAACCTTTAATTATGCCGGCGGCGTATAATTTTTCCTCCATGTCAACCATCAAAGGAAAATAGCTAATACCATCCCTTTCGGTTTTTGATTCAACTACTGTAGCTAAAACAACCGTATCCCCATATTGCACGGTTACGGCCGAATTTGCCTGTTTAGCCAAAAGGCCTGTTTTAAATGTAAGAGTGCGGCCAAGCCACTCGGTACTAAATACCTGTTCTTTGTTCATAGATTTTTGTTTGGCTTGGCCATGAAATTACAGAACTGGTGAGCTTGTCTCACAAGCGCTATTTATCTCAAAGCCAAAGCCTTAATTAAATATTACAAATTCACAAATATTTTTAAATATTATTATTTTATTTCTGTTATTTGTAACTATTTGTAATTTGCAATCTTATCGTAATAAAAACTTCTTCTTTTCGCTTAAATTAATAAAATCATCCGCTTCTTCAATTAATTTGCTGGATGTTGTCTGCCTAAAGCCGACTACTTCCACTAAACTGCCTGTTGTGTTTTGTAAATAAGCCATCAAGGGCAAATAATCGCCGTCGCCTGATACCAATATTATTACATCCAAATTTTTGGCAAGCCTGATTGCGTCCATGGCAATGCCGACATCCCAATCGGCTTTTTTCGCGCCGCCGGCAAAAATTTGCAAGTCTTTCATTTTTACCTCAAAGCCCTGCTGGGAAAGCGCTTCAAAAAACGGTGTTTCTTCTTCTGTTTCCGTGCGGATAACATAAGCGATAGCGCGAATCAATTTTCTTTCCGCAACTGCCTCTTTTAATACCTCTTTAAAATTTACCCGTTTGTGATATAAATTTTTAGCGGAGTGATACATATTGGAAACATCCACCAATACGCCCACTCTTTGTTCTTCGTGTTTTATCATTTATTTTATATTTATATTTTATAGTCGAGGAATTTGAATATTCCCGACTACTGTTAGTGCCCTTTGGGCATAACTTGTTCTTGCTTTTTTTCCTGCGCGGCTATTTTTTCCTGAGCTAACGCTAATTCTTCAGCCTCAATTCTTTTCTTTTCTTCTTCCTCATTAATCATTTTCTTGGCGATTTTTAACTTTAATCTTTTTGCCAAATCAATAAAAGACTTTTCGTCTTCTTTTTGCAGATATTTTAAAAGTTTCCGCCTTTCGCTGACTTTTTTTAATAAGCCGCGGCGTGAAGAATGGTCATGCTTGTGCTGTTTTAAATGTCCTGATAATTCATCAATTTCCGCGCTTAAAATTGCGATTTGCACTTGTGAAGATCCTGTATCATTTTTGTGAATCTTAAATTTGTTAATAATTTTTTGTTTGGCTTTTTTGTCTAACATCTGTTTCTTAACCCCTAACCGAGATATGCCTGCCAAAGCCATAACCAAGAAAGGGTTGAATTAAAATAATTAAATCTAGGCTAACAGTAACATAAAATTTTAAAAAATGCAAGCGCGCCCTTGATTATTATAATCGTTTATGCTAGTATATACTTGAGCTCCTATTTTAGGGAGTTTTTTGTAATAATGATTTTAAAAATTATAAGCACTTGTAGCTCAATTGGATAGAGCACTTGGCTTCGGACCAAGGGGTTGGGGGTTCAAGTCCCTCCAGGTGCACCACACTACGCCAAGGCTACGCGTGGCAAGCCACATTATACCAAAAATTATGCGGGGCAAGCTGCTTTAAATTAAATATTTTTATTTAAAAAAGGGGCTTGCCCCGCGTAGCCTTGGCGAAGTGGGGCTGGGTAGCTCAGTTGGTTAGAGCGCGGCACTCATAACGCCGAGGTCGAGAGTTCAAGCCTCTCCTCAGCCACACTACGCCAAGGCTACGCGTGGCAAGCCACATTATACTAAGGCTACGCGTGGCAAGCCACTTTGATTATATAATTTTTACTTAAAACAAAGGGGCTTGCCCCGCGTAGCTTCCAAAGTGGCAAAGCCACGGGAGCGAAGTGGGGCCCCTATAGCTCAGTTGGTAGAGCAGCTCCCTCTTAAGGAGATGGTCGGGGGTTCAAATCCCTCTGGGGGCACAAAAGGCACATTGCATTTTTTTGTTGACAGTTTATTTTTTTATTCGTTATTATTAAACTATTAATAAAAATTATTTTAAAATAAATGGCAAAAAATAATTTAGAACAATTTTCCGAAATTCTAGATAAAAAACTAGGAGAAAATAACAAAACGCTTTTCAAAAAGATTGATGAAAAAATAGATAAATTAGAAGAAAACATAATGACAGCAACAAAAAAAGGATTTGATGAAGTGGACTGCAGGTTTGAAAAAGTGGAAAAAGAAATAACAGAGGTCAAACAAAATGTTGATAAAATCAAAGATGTTCAGGAAAATATTTATCAGAGAATCTGCGATCAGACCGACAATGAAATAAAGGATTTACAGCTTGACATGGATAAAATTAAGTATATCCACAAAAAAGAATGGAATAAATTACCGCCGACTTATGAAATTAGCAAAGTATTGGCTGAAAATGGTTTAAAAAAATCAATAAAATCTAAGCAATATTAAAATATAATTTTAACATTTTTACAGAGTCGCGCTATTGTAATAGCGCGACTTCTTTCTTTTGATAAATAAAATTAATTGACTACGTCTGCCATAGTGTTAAAATATAAATATTATAATATAATCAGTTCAAAACAAATGAAACAAGAAGAAGCTTTTCAATTATTAAAACTGGGTGCTAATGTTTTTTTGACCGGTCCTGCCGGAAGCGGGAAGACTTTTCTTTTAAATAAATATATCAGTTATTTAAAAGAAAAAAATATCAGCGCGGCTGTTACGGCTTCAACAGGCATTGCGGCTACGCATATAGGCGGCATAACAATTCATTCTTGGTGCGGAATGGGAATCGCCAAGCAATTAAGCAAGGCTGAGTTTAAAACCGTTTTAAATAAAAGATATTTAAAAAACAGGATGCTTAAAACAAAAGTATTGATTATTGACGAAATATCAATGCTTGATGCCGACAGGCTGGATTTGGTTAATAACATTTGTCAGTCATTCAAAAACAGCGTCGCGCCTTTTGGCGGAATTCAGGTTATTTTTTGCGGTGATTTTTTTCAACTGCCGCCGGTCAATGGCAGAGAAGAAAATAATGAATACGCTTTTAAGGCAAACGTTTGGAATGAATCTTGTTTGAGTGTCTGCTATTTAAATGAACAGCACAGGCATAGTGATAAAAAATTTATTAAAGTCTTAAATAGCATCAGAAACAACAAAACAGACAAAGACACTTTAATAACATTAAAATCAAGACTTAACAGTCCTGTTTGCGGAAACATTGCTCCGACAAAATTGTTCACCAATAACAAGGACGTTAACGCCATAAATGATTTTGAATTGGCAAAAATAAAGCAAAGCGAAACAGTCTATCAAATGCAATCATCTTATAAAAAGGGGCGAAAGCAATTAGTGGATTTTTTAATGAAAAATTGCATGGCGCCGGCAAGGCTTGTTTTAAAAAAAGGGGCAGTAGTAATGTTTGTAAAAAATAAATTCAGCGAGTCCGGCTTTGCCCATTACGTCAACGGCACGCTTGGAAAAATTATCGGCTTTAGCGAGTTTGACAATTATCCGATTGTTGAAACTAATGACAACAGGCAAATTATCGCTTGCCCAAGAGAGTGGACGGTTGAGGAAGGCGACGAAGTGGTTGCCAAAATAAGCCAAGTGCCTTTGCGGCTGGCATGGGCGATTACGGTTCACAAAAGCCAAGGCATGAGCCTTGATGAAATGATTGTTGATTTGCGGGATGCTTTTGATTATGGAATGGGCTATGTCGCCCTGTCAAGAGTAAGAGCGCTTAGCGGAATGGAATTATTAGGCCTGAATAAAATGTCTTTGCAAGTAAATCCGGAGATAGTGGAAAAAGATAAAGAATATATTAAGCAATCAGAAGAAGACTTAAAAAATTTGCAAAAAATAAGCAAACAAGAAATTCAAAAGCGGCAAAAAGAATATTTAAAGGCTATGTCAGGAAAGGAAAAGAATGATTTGTTTGATGAGGTGTTTTAAGGCTTTCAAATTTTTTTATCAAAAAAATGTCAAATACAAAAACAACCCATGCTAGGGTTGTTTTTGATATTTTTGAAATAAAAATAGTTTTAAAAATTTAGGACACGTAGGACAGCGCATTTATCACCATGTAGGTGTATGCAATTGTCGCTGAAATCGCCAGATAGGCGAATTTTTCCCCAAAGGGAATTTGTTTTTCTTGAGACTGGTCGCAAGCCTCAATTGTTTGATTTTCCATTTTTTTTATTTTTATTTTTATTTTCGCGTATCTCTACGCTTATAAAATAAGTATATCATAAATTAAGATTTTAGTCAATAGCAATATTTGTAACTCCTCACTGACTCCAAA
>JAGLIO010000036.1 GCA_023142915.1 Candidatus Parcubacteria bacterium
CGCCGGAACATATTGGTATGGAATGCATGTTGTTGATAATGCTGATAATATCGGCTATGAGCCTGGGGCGAAGAAGGTTGTGGTGATCGGTGGGGATGTTCCGACAGAAGTTGGTCGCCCAGACTGGGTTGGTGTCTGGACTATATGGGGGAATGGTTATACCTTTGATAATACCACACGGAAATGGCATAAGGGGCACCTGCTTGGTTTTAGATGGAAAGATATTGAAACTTCCAATGATAATTTTAATTTTTCGACAATGGATAGTCAAATACAGACAGCGATTAACAATGGTCTTCATATTATTTTAATGTTTTATCATGGAGAAGTAACCCCTTCTTGGGTGTATGGCGAGGGTGTGCCATCAGTCGAGGGGGCTTATGGTAAAATTTATCCTTATTACCTAGATCCGGATTATTTGCCTTTATATAAAGATTATATATCGACCGTGGCTAATCACATTGCCGCCTATCCTTTGGCAACAAGGGAAAAGATTATTGCTATACAAGTTGCTGCCGGATCAAGTGGTGATAATCATCCTTACTTAGGGCTCTTGGACGGTCAGGACGAGTATATGATAAGTGATTCAGATTGGGAAAAATGGACGCAAGATGTTCATCTTTTGTATAAGAGTAAATACGAAGATACTGAAATAAGGCTTTTGATAAATACTTATGATGATGATTTAAGTAATTGGGCTGATGCAAATGGGTTCGGAGACTTTTATTTAAAGGCAGCAAGTATAAATCAGGGCTATAGCGCTAAAAATGAAATGATTCCTGACTATACATGGAAGTTAGATGATTGTAGTACGCCATTATCTGACGGTAGCTTTAAACGGTGTCGTGGAGAATATACATACGCCTCAGAAAATCATTATGTTTATGGTTTAGATAAATGGTGGTCAGAAGCTAGCGTTTGGAATTATTATTGGCAGGCACTATGGTCGACAAATATTGGTTTTGATATGTTTATGAATTGGTCGTGGATTGTTGAAGATTATAATGAGGAGTTTATTGACGCTTTTAATTTTTTAGATGATCATATGGGCTATAAAGATCCTAAAACGGCAAAAAGCGCTTGGATTGCATTTCGTGACGATTTAGATGTTAGGGATACAGCTAGGTTTCCTGAAGGGGTTTATGGCGTGCTGGACTATGGAAAAAATAAATCTAGATATGAAAATATACTCGCAGATTTTTCTGCATATGGAGCGGTGCAGGGTGATTGGACTCAGTCTTTGATGGATAGACCTTATTTGGGCCCCTTGGGCTATGATATGGAATTATTGGCTTTGAATGACGTTAACTATAATGTTTATCGTGGAAATTATGGTAAATATTTGACTCAGTATAATTCAAATCAAACAAGTCAAAGCTACTTTCGTATTGGCTCCAAGAATCAACCCTATGGTAGATACGCCAGAGGTTTTAATAGCGCTGAAGGAAAGAATGCTATATTTTTAAATATTGATAATAAGTTTTTCGGAGGCTCACCTTTAGATGGGGACTACAATGTAACTATTAAAGTTATATATTTCGATCAAGGTTTTGGTAGTTGGCAGCTAAAATATGATTCAAAACTTAATTCACAAAAAATAGCCTATACTCAGACAAATACAAACACAGGTATATGGAAAGAAAAAATAATTAATGTAAATGATGCTTATTTTGGAGATAGAGGAGAGAACAATTCAGATATAATTCTTTTTAATAATGACACAAAAGATGAAATATTTCATTTAGTTGAAGTAATTAGAGCGGAGTAAGACGCTGATTGATTATATCTCAAATTGGATTTGCATCGACTATCTAGTGGGTTAATTATTAAATACGTAATTTTACGCTATCATCTCAAACCGATGGCAGTTGGGATATTGGGGCGATTGAATATTAATTAACCCTTCTTATACCGATTTTGAAGAATGGCTGCATGAATTAGCCGCGGATGTTAAAGAACCGAAGAAAAAAGTAAAAATACTTACATTGATTAATTTGCTAAACTAAATAAGATTTGTATAATATCAAATTAGAATATTTATGCGTAAATTATTAATTATATTATTTATTTTTTCACTATTTTTTGCGGCAGTTTTTGAGCAAGCCAGAGCAGATGGCGGATTGGAAATCAGCCCTTTGATTATTGACGAAAAAGCCAAGGCATCTGAAATAATTGAAAGAATTATTAAAATAAAAAATAATACAGAACATAAAGTTAGTATTTATCCTACGGTTAATGATTTATCAATGAGCGAAGGCAAGCAAGAATTTCTTAATCCTTCCAGCCTTGATAAAACAATTTCTTTGGCGCGCTGGATTAGGATTAAGCGCGCCGCGACTCAAATTATGCCGGGTGAAGAGATGGAAGTGCCTTTTTCAATTGAAATTAATCAATCAGCCGTGCCCGGCAAGCGCTACGCGATTATTTTTTTTCCCAGCGCTTCAAATCGTCCCTTAGCTGAAGCAAAAATAGACAAGGAAAATGTTCCGCAGATAATGGTTAATGTGGAGATTGAAGATGAAACCGTTGAAAAAATCCAGCTAATTAATTTTAGCGCTTTGGCAAAAACATATTTTACCTGGCCCATAAAATTTTCGGTTGAATTAAAAAATATTGGCAATATCGCGCTTAAACCCGAGGGGCAAGTACTTATTTATAATCGCCGTGAGCAGTATTTGGATAGCTTGAAATTTAACGAGATGAGCGAGAGTATTGAAGCCGGCGAGCAAAAAAAAATATATCTGGATTGGAACGCAAAAAAAGGAATCGGCAAATTCAAAGCTAAGCTGGAATTGGAATATGGAGAAAAAGACAGGCGCGATTTGGCTGACACGGTTTATTTTTGGATTTTGCCAATACCGTTTGTTTTGTTTTTTGTCGGCGGATTGTTTTTAATAACAGCGTTTTTGGTAATATATTTATTTAGAAAAACATATAGCGCTCGCCATCACGCGTATAAGCATAAGCCAATTCAAGAAGACGGTGTTTTGGACTTAAAAAATGATAAGTTATGAAAAAATTTTATTTATTCACCCAAGGGACACTTTGTATCTTAGTATTTATTTTCAGTAATTTTTTTGCTTGTCTGGCTAAGGCGCAAGAAAGCGGAGCGATAGCTTTTTCCATAACGCCGCCTTTGATAAAAAACAGCATAGCCCCAGGCGATATTTGGAAAAGTTCAATTAAAATTATTAATAATAATCCGAAAGAAATTGATATTTATGTTCAGGCTTTGGATTTTCAAGGCGGAGACGAATCAGGCGAGGTTGAATTTTTGCAAGCAAAGAAAAAAAATGCTGATGGAAGTTTGCCTTTTTTCAGCCAATGGATAGTACTTGAAAAAAAAGAATTTACTCTGCCTCCATTTGGCAGCCAGGAAATACCGTTTATAATTGATGTGCCTGAGGACGCTTCTCCGGGCGGGCATTACGCGGCTCTTTTGGCAGGCTCAGCGCCTCCGCATGATGATATTAGAGGCTCTTCAATAAAAATTTCTTCTCTTTTAACGTCTTTGATTTTATTAAATGTTAAAGGCGATGCGGAAGAACGGGGCATCATCAGAGAATTTAGCTCTGACAAAAAGTTTTATCAGGACGAAAAGATTGATTTTATTGTGCGTTTTGAAAATTTAGGCAATATTCATTTGCAGCCTAGGGGGGATATTAAAATTTATAATCAGTTTGACGAACTTCAAGATAAAATATTAATTAATTATGATACTGATTTTGGCAATGTTTTGCCGAAAAATATCCGTAAATGGAATTTTGAATGGGAGAGTGGAAAAAATTTACTGGATATGGGGCGTTATCGCGCGGAATTGATTTTAACTTACGGCCAGAATGAAAAGCAGACCATATATCAAACAATATATTTTTGGGTGATTTTTATCAAGCCTTTGATTATTTTTTCAAGCGCAGTATTATTTATTATATTTTTAATAGTTGTAATTATCCGTTCTTACATAAGAAGAGCGATAAGAAGTACGCGGGATATGGCGCGCAGCGCGCGACAGACAACGCGTACTATACCGCAAAAACCAGTAAATAAAAAAAGAGTAATTCCAAAAAATATTCAAAATAAAGACGATGTAATTGATTTGAAAAAATAATGCGAAAAATTATAAATTTAAAAAAGAGAAAATTTATCGGCAAGCGGGAAGTAATCGTTATGGTTTTGGCTGTGGTCTTGACAAGCATTGGCATTAAGGCAAGTGATAATTTTTTAGAACCAAACGAGAATGAGTTGGCGCTTGGAGACGGTCAATGTCCCAAAGGAATGGTTTTTGTTAATACGCCAACAGGCGGATTTTGCATTGATGAGTATGAAGTCGCTCCTGGTGATGATTGCCTTTACGCTAACCCTGCGAATCAGAAAGAATCGCGTTTAAATTTGGATTACGCTGACTGCAAGCCGAAATCGGAGCCGGGCAATTTGCCGTGGCGCTTTATATCGCAAAATCAAGCGGCAATCGCCTGCGCGAAAGCAGGCAAGCGCTTGCCGACTAATAAAGAATGGCTGGCAGCTGCTTTGGGTACGCCTGATATTGAAAAAGGCTGGAGCGAAGAGGATTGCAATGTGGCAAGCAATTGGGGTTTTTCGCCGGGGCCAAGCGGGTCAGGCGATAAATGCAAATCCGCTTATGGCGCTTATGATATGATTGGCAATGTTTGGGAATGGGTTGACGGCACTGCGCATGACGGCGTTTACGATGATAAAATTTTACCAGAATCAGGTTATATTGAGGGAATTGACTCAGAAGCTCTGCCCAGCGCGACTGATTTAGGCTCGGGAGACGCAAATTATTATTATGATTATTTTTGGATAAAAAATAAAGGCGTGCGCGGCATGGCGCGCGGCGGATATTGGAATAACAATGCTGACGCCGGACAGTATGCTTTATACGTAGTATCCGAACCCTCATTCGTCGGCACCGGAGTCGGGTTTAGATGCGTTAAATAAAATATATGTTTCATAAAACAGTTTCATTTGTCCATAAGCTAAGAGTCTATTTTTTGATAGTAATTGTTATCGGTTTTTTTGCTGTGGTCGGACTTAATCCTGTTGATGTCGGCGTTTTTTTTGGCGCCAAAATCGGCTCCGCGATTGGCATGTCAACCAGCGTGGTTGAAAATCCTTTCAGCCGCTTGGCGCTTCAGCTTAGTGAAAAGGAAGAGCGTTTAAACAAACTGGAAAAAGAGCTTAATGAAAAAGAGAAAAACTTGGGCGAGCATAGCAAAACAGAAGATTCGCAATTATTGCTTTGGCTTATGGCAAGCGGGATTATTGCTTTGTTTATACTTATTGCTTTGAATTATTATTTGGATTGGAAAAGAAAAAGGATTAAGACGAGCAATAGTTTGAGATAATTTTTTAAAAATATTTTTTTATGCTAATTAGAACTGTAAAAGTTAGCTTAATATTATTATTTTTTATAATAATTAATTTTTTTTTATTCGCTGATTCGTCAAGCGCTTTGTATTTGGCATCAGACAGGATTTCAAGCTCTTGGCCGGGAGCCGCGTCTCATCATACGATTCAATTCAGGACTACGGAAAATATTCCGGCAAGCGGGAAAATTGTAATTGATTTTGGCGCGGATTTTGATTTTCCGGCAAATTTTGATTATTCTGATGTTGATTTTTCCATATCTGATTTTTCTTCCGGTCCTTTTACTGATAGAGCGCTTGCTTCTTCTTCATCCGCCTCCACTGATGGAATAAACATAGCAACATCAAGCTCAAAAATTATCACCATAAATCTAAACAGCATAAATAATGTTAGCGCAAGTAAATATATAAAAATTGAACTGGGAACAAACGCCGATTATGGCGAGGCAGGCAATGAGCAAATAATTAATCCCAACAGCCTTAATTCATATAGAATAACAATTAATACCTATAATCCGGAAAATGTTTATATAGAAAGAGCGCAAATTATGGTAGTAACAGTAGAACCGGTTAATTTTGGCGCTTTGTCGCGTAAAAGATACTTAGGCGCCGCTCCCATAGGCTGGTTGAATTTTGGCACTACGCAGACTATTGTGTCTTTACAGACTAATTATCCGGCGCGCTGTCGTTACGCAACAGCTTCCGGAACTTCCTATACGGCTATGACAGAAGATTTTTCTTATGCCAGCTCAACCGCGTATTATGTTAATCATACAAAAATAGTTGATGGCTTGGTAAATGGCGGAAATTATGAATATTATGTGCGCTGCGCGGATGATGACGGGGTGTATGATGATGCGCATGAGTGTATTTACGCAAGCACTACTCCATATACAACTGCTTCCGGTACGCCGATTTTAAATTTAGACTGTATTGATTATTATATTGTATTTTCAATTTTGGCGGCAGAAGGTACTGGCGGAGGAGAAGATGACGGTACTGGCGGAGATGACCCTGACGCAGACGGCGACGGTACTAGTTCAGGGGGCGGCAGCGGTATCGGATCAGGCGGAGGCGGAGGCGGAGGAATTGGCGACGGAGCAGGCATGTATTTGCCGTATCCGCCGCCGCCCGGAGCCCCGGGAGTTGTTTTTACCGGATGGGCTTATCCGGGAACAGAAGTTACGATTCTTAAAGACGGCATTGAAGTTGGAAAAGCTCTGGCAGGAATACAGGCTGATTTCGGAGCCTATTTGGAGGTTTTAAATAGGGGAATATATACTTTCGGGCTTTGGGCGGAAGACTCTATGGCAAGAAAATCAAACACTTTTTCCGCCACTTTTTTTATGGAAGCAGGAACGCAGACAACAATTTCCGATATAATTTTATCCCCAACGATTAGCTTAACAAAGTCAGTCGTTACTGCCGGTCAAGTTATTGAGGCGTTCGGGCAAACCGTGCCGGGAAGCACGGTTGAGGCTTGGCTCTATCCTGAAAAAAGCGGAGAGGTTTTGGATTCCGAAATTATAAAAAAAGACGGCTTGGCAAGCGCTAGCGGCGAGTGGTCATTATTTTTAAATACGGATAACTTAATTGACGGCTCATATCTTGTAAAAGCTCGCGCCACGATTGTTGACACGGGGACCAGTGATTTTAGCGCCATATTAAAAATTAATATAGGCGCCGCGCAAATTGAGCCGACAGGCATTTGCGAAGGAGCGGATTTAAACCATGACGGAAAAGTCAATTTAACTGATTTTTCCATTTTACTTTATCATTGGGGCACAGACGATGAATGCGCCGACCAAAACCACGACGGCACAGTCAACCTAACCGATTTCAGCATTATGCTTTTTTATTGGACTGGGTGAGGTTGAGATATTGCAATTATTAAACAAAAACTTTGCTACAAAACAAAATCCAAATAATTTTTTCTGTTGATAATTTTATATTCTGTATTATTGTAAGCGCTAACCCAGTCTTTGGGAGCGCTTACTTTTTTATTTTCCGACCACTTAAACTCATAACCGAAAAGTTTGCCGTCATATTCTTCAATTAAATCAATTTCTTTGCCGTCATAAGTGCGCCAATAATAAAAACTACGGTGCATTTGGCTATAAGCGCATTTTTTTATTCTTTCCATAAACACAAAATTTTCAAATAGCGCTCCAACATCATCTCTGTCTTCAATGTTATTAAATTGTCCGATAATGGCATTTCTGATTCCATTATCATAAAAATAGTATTTAGACTTTCCAACTACTTCTTTGCGCAGATTTCTGCTAAATCCGCCTAGACGCTTAATGACAAATCCTTTTTCCAATAAATCAAGATATCGTTCAATTGTTCTAATATTTATATTTAACTTATTTGCCAATTCGTTTAAAGATACTTGATGGCCAAGCTGGAAAGCCAGAAGCTGCAATAATTTTATCAGCAGCTGTGGAGATTTTATTTTTTCTAAGGCCAAAATATCTTTTAATAAATATGAATTTGTTATTTCAGTTAAAACTTCAATTTTTTCTTTTTTATGGCGCGCGGTAATTATTTCAGGGTAAGAGCCAAAAACCAAATATTCGTTTAATTTTTCTTTAAGCTCATAGTCGCTATATTTAAATTTAAGCTCTTTTTGCGATAAAGGATAAAGAGTAAGCGTTTTTTTTCTGCCTGTTAATGGTTCGCCGATTTGCTGTGATAATTCAAATGAAGATGATCCGGTTGCTATAACATAAATATTATTA
Source organism: Candidatus Parcubacteria bacterium (assembly GCA_023142915.1). GTDB lineage: Bacteria > Patescibacteriota > Patescibacteriia > Patescibacteriales > UBA12075 > JAGLYP01. The sequence continues at coordinate 8,129 of JAGLIO010000036.1, forward strand.
ATTTGATCAACAATTATTTTTAAGCCCATGCCGATATTGGGAATTTGCTGCGCTTCATCAAGCGCTATTAATTCATTGTCAGCAACATATTCTATTATGCGGGGAAAATCTTGCGATTTTAAAATGTCTTGCAATCGCAAATTATCACCGGAGTCCAGTTTATATTTTAATTTTGTGTTATCTAAAAAATTTTTCAAAAGCGTGGTTTTGCCAATTCGCCTGGGTCCGTATATTACTAAAACTTTATTTTTTTTGATTAATTTTTCAAGATTATATATTCTTTTAAGCATTATTTTTAAAATTAATTTGTTATATGATTATATTAGCAAAAATTTTTAAATTTGTCAAATTTTATGTAGTCAGACTACACAAATTTTGCTTATTTTATGCAGTCAGACTGCATATAATAGGCAAAATTATAGAGATTGGCAATTTTAAAAGCTTTAGGCCTATTTGAATTTTTTTAAAAAATAAAAAAGGGAGATCCGTTTCCGATTCCGCCTTTGTTCGGTGGAAAAGATTTAAGGAGTTTAATCGGAAGAGCTGATAAAATTAATGCTGCCGATTTTTAATATCGCGTGGAATACGGGGAAGAATTTGAAATGCTAAAAGTCTAGTTTTATGTTCAAAAAAATAAAGAGTATTTAAAAAGCTCGTAAACCTTTTTGCTTTTTAGCATTTTTTGATATATAGTTATAATTAAGAATACTTTAAAAGTATAATATTAACCCTTATAGACAAAGAAGTTATAAATTATAAGTCTTTAGAGAAAAAAAATTTGATATATACACAAGTCCTGTTGCTAGCGGAGAAAAAGTTATTACTGATTTGGATTCAAGAGAACTTATTAATATAATTAATAATTATAATGACGCGGTAGCGGTAGATATGGAGGATTATGGCTTTATGGCTGCAACATGCAACAAAGACGTAGAGGCTTTTATTGTTCGCGGCATTTCAGATAACATCAAAAATAAAGCAAAACTAGACATAAAAGGAAAAAATTCAAAAAATAAAAATTATAGGGAAGTAGCGATTAAAAATGCCATTGAATTTGCCTTTAAAATAATCAAACGAAAATTTTTTAATCTTTATTAAGGCTATTAATAAGGCTGTAAACTAACTAAAATTCAAAAAGAATATTGTATAAAATTCGCAGTTTAACTTAGTTTTGTTGTTAACTGCTGGCATTTTTTAAATATAAAAATATTTTGTAAATTTTAAAAATTATGGTATAATATTTATAATTAAAAAATTTAAATTTATATTATTTATGAGCTTTTTAGATAAATTAAAAGTTAAAGTAGAAGAAAAAACCGATGTAGATGAAATAAAAGACGGAGTGTTGGATAAAAACTCCGGTTTTATGCAGTTGGAAGTTGATATTTTTCAAACAGCCGAAGATATTATTATTGTGGCGCCTATTCCCGGAGTGGAAGTAAGCGATATTGACATTAGCATTGAAAACGAAAATGACGTTGTTACTATTCAGGGAAAAATTGAGCAGCCCGATTTATCAGACTATGCGGACGAAGATGATGAAAATTCAAAATATCTTCGCTCAGAATGCCAATGGGGGCGGTTTTATCGGCAAATTATTTTACCGCAGGAAATAAACGTGTCAGAGGTTGAAGCCAAATTTAAAAAAGGCATATTAACTTTGCGCTTGCCTTTATTGCTTTTGCAATCGCAGGGAAAGAAAAAAATCGCGGTTAATGCCGGGTAATTTTAAAAATTTTTTTAAGCAGTATTTTTATGAAGAAAGCCATTAGCGTTTTTTTATTTTTATTATTATTTTTAACCGGTTTTTTACCGTTTACTCCTTGTTTAGCACAAACAGGAGGGGCGGTTTTATTTTTGTCTCCAAGCGTTGGCGATTACAATATTGGCAGTAGTTTTACAGTTACAGTAGCGGTTAACAGCGGTGGCGGAGCAGGTATTAACGCCGCAGAAGGCTTGATTAAATACGATAATTCCTATTTAACAGTTTCAAAAGTATCAAACGCAGGTTCAATTTTTAGTTTGTGGACTTCAAATGACGGCAAGGGACCTGGTTATTCCAATACAGGTGGGAAAATTACATTTGGTGGCGGATCACCAGTTGCCTATAAGGCTTCTAACGGCACGATTTTTACTATAACTTTTTCAACTAAAAAAATCGGCGCTACTGAAGTCAAATTTTCTTCCGGAATAGTTTTAGCGGCGGACGGCAAAGGCACTAATATTTTTAGTGGTTTTGGCAATGCAAAATTTAATATTATAGAGGCTGAAAAAACAGAAGAAAAACCAAAGCCGAAACCGAAACTAAAAGAAGAAGATACCGCTCCAAAAGGATTATTGCCGCCTTTGCCTGATATTTCGTCAGAAACTCATTTAGAAAAAGATATTTGGTATCAAAGCAATAACCCGGAATTCAGCTGGAAAATTTTAGCGGATTTAACAGGAGTAAGTTTTTTAATTACTGATATTTCCGATTCTGACCCAGGACCGGAGTCAGACGGAATAATTGAAAATGTGCTTTTTGATGAAGACGTGGCGGACGGCGAGCAGTATTTTCATATTAAATATAAAAATAAATCAGGCTGGGGACAGATCGCGCACCGTAAATTTTTAGTTGACGCTACTCCGCCAAAAGATTTTGAAATAGCTTATGACAGCAACGGCGATCCGACTAATCCGGCAGCGAAATTGTGTTTTAAAACCGAAGATAAAGCGTCCGGTTTGGATTATTATAAAATTTCAATAGACGATATTGGCGAAAGAGTTGATACAATAGAAATAGACAAAGGCTATTATCAATTACGTCCGCTTGCCCCTGGCCGGCACAAAGTGCAGGTAATCGCTTATGATAAAGCCGGAAATGCCGCTTCGTCCAGCATTGGCTTTATTGTGGAGCCGTTAAAATCGCCGATTATTACCAGCATTCCAAAAGTTATAAATAAAAAAGAAGAATTAATAATCAGAGGCACGTCATTTTATCCGCAAGTAACAATAAAAATATACATTAGCAAAGAAGAAGATGATTTGATTGAGGCAAGCGTTAAAACCGATGACGAAGGCAATTGGTCTTATTTTCATAAAGATGAACTTGAAAAAGGAATGTATGAGGTATGGGCAAAACTGATTGATGATCGCGGAGCGCAAAGTTTGGATAGCACAAAATATCTTTTGTCAGTGGTTTCTTTGTCAATTATAGACAGATTCGGATTGTGGATTATAATAATCCTTTTGATAATAATCGCTTTGCTTGTTTCATATATCATGTATCAGCGAAAAGAATTTAATGAAGAAAAAACAAGAATTATGCGCGAAACAGCGGAAGTAAAAACAAAGTTGTCAAAGATATTTGCCGCCCTAAGAGAAGAACTGGAAGAGCTGGTTCAGATGGCGGACAAGAAGCCAGGCTTTTCCGAAGCGGAAAGAAAAGTAAAAGAAAAATTGGAAGAGTCCTTGGATATTTCCGAAGAGTTTATCAGCAAAGAAGTGACAGATGTTGAAAAAGAAATTAAACTACCGAAGAAGAAGGAGAAGTAAATTTAATATTTATAAAATTTAGTCTCTGGGAATTTTTAAAAGTCTCTCGGAGGCTTTTTGAATGCAAAATAGTTGAAAAAAAAGCAAAAGCCTGATATAGTTAATGTATTATGAGTGAAATGAAGTTGGAAGACAATAAAGATGCATTAGTGGTTATCGCGCATCCGGATGATGAGACGATTTGGATGGGCGGGACAATCGCGCGGAACAAGAAAATTGATTGGACGATTTTTTCTTTGTGCCGGGCAAGCGACCGCGACCGCGCGCCGAAATTCAAGCGTGTTTGCGAATACTATGGCGCGCAAAGTATTATTGCTGATTTGGATGATGAAAGCAAGTTAAGTTTGGAAAAAGCGAAAGAAGAAACTAAGAAAATTATTTTAGAAAAAATTGATTTTAATAAATTTGATTATATTTTTACGCACGGTGCCAACGGTGAATACGGACATGAACGCCATATTGCGGTTCATTTGGCAATTGATGAATTGATTAAAGAAAAGAAAATAAATCTGGAAACGGTTTTTTATTTTAATTATGTAAAAAATAAAGATAATTCTTTAAAACCGGACAGTAATAGCGTCATTAATCAATTATTAGAAAAAGAATTATCAGAAAAAAAGCGCGTAGTCGCGGAAATGTACGGTTATCCGCTTGATGGTATTGATGTCAGATATTGTACGAATCCTGAAGCGTTTAAAAAATTTATAGCTTATAACTTATAATACATAACTCGTAACTTATAACGCATATTGCATGTTGCGTGTTCAGAATTTTTTATGAAAATCGCAGTTTTACATGCTTATCCTCCTGAGCCGGATGGACTGAGCATACAAGGAAATTTACTTTATCGCGGATTAAAAGAGCTCGGGGTTGACGCGATGCCTTGCCACTACTCGCCCAGTTTTCAAAAACAGTGGGTGTTTGACGCTTTTAAACCGGATGTCGCAATCGGAGTCGGTTGTTGGACATACACGCCGGATATTATTCATAGTCCTGAAAATCATGGGGTGATTCCAGTGCCATGGTTTGTGGCTGACGGCTGGGTGGCAAATTATCATGACGCGATTAACCGTTTGCCATTGGTATTTACAACAAGCAACTGGGTTACCGATACCTACAAAAGAGACGGCGTTGATGTTAAAAATTTTCGCGCTTTGCCAATCGGTTTTGACGCGCAGGAAATGCGCCCAATTCCAAAAACCGACCCCAAAATTATAAAGTTGCGCGAGATGCTTGGCGTGCAGCCGCATGAAAAAATGATTTTGACAATCGGCGGGGATGTTACAAGCAAGGGAGCGCAAGAAATGTTCCACGCCTTAGCCGAAGTTGATAAAGATTTTAAAGACTGGAAATATGTTTTAAAATATTGGGACTGCGAATCCGCGGAAATACACGGGCAGGAAGAAGACGTGTTAATTGATAAATTGGGGTTGGATAGGGGAAAGATTCAATATTTATCAGGAGCGTTTTCGCATGATTTTATGCCTTATTTATTATCAGCCTGCGATATTTACGCGGCGCCTTCAAGGCTTGAAGGCTTTGGCATGATTCAAATGGAAGCAGAAGCCTGCGGAATTCCGGTTATTTCAATTAATGTCGGAGGTCCGGTTGATACTATTGTCCACGGCAAGACCGGTTTTTTGGCGCGCGTTGCCAACCAAATAGAACTAACTGAGGAGTGGGCTTATGAAAGCATGGGTTTTGAAGCTGACCATAAAATTAAATTTGACGAACCAAAAGTTTTCGCGTATCGCGCTGACACGACTGAATTAGCCAAATATACTCTGCAATTATTAACAGATGATAATTTGCGCGAGGAAATGGGCAGAAACGCCCGCGAGCATACAATGGCGAATTTTCAGTATCAAGATGTTGCCCGTAAAGCGTTAAAATTGATAGAAGAGAATATTAAATTGTAGAATCGCCTTATTTAACAAAAAATTCAACCATGAAAACCTTGCTAAAAAAATATTTCGGCTATGATGAATTTCGGCCTTTGCAAGCTGAAATTATTGATAATGTTATAAATAAAAAAGATTCTTTTGTTTTGATGCCGACCGGCGGTGGCAAATCTTTGTGTTATCAGCTTCCGGCTTTAAAATTTTCAGGAATAACTTTGGTTATTTCTCCTTTGATTGCTTTGATGAAAGACCAGGTTGACGCGCTTAAAGCAAATGGCATTGAGGCGGAATTTATTAACTCAAGCCTTGATTCGTATCAAATAAACGCGATAATAGCGCGCGCGCAAAAAAATGAAATTAAAATATTGTATATCGCGCCGGAAAGATTCGCGCTTAATACTTTTCAAAACTTTTTAAACACTCTTAAAATAGAGCTAATTGCCGTTGATGAAGCGCATTGTATTTCCGAATGGGGACATGACTTTCGCCCTGACTATGGAAATCTAAACAAATTAAAAACGCTTTTTCCGTCAACTCCGATAATCGCGCTAACAGCAACGGCAACAAAAAAAGTCCGTGAAGATATTTTAAAACAGCTGAATTTAGAAAAAGCTGAGTTATTTATTTCCAGTTTTGATCGGGAAAATTTAAAAATCAGCGTTATTGAAAAAAAGCAAGCTTTGCCAAAATTAATAAATCTATTGGAAAAATACAAAAACGAATCAGTGATAATTTATTGTTTTTCGCGCAAAGAAACAGAAGAAATAGCTGACAACTTAAATTTAAACGGATTTTCAGCCCGCGCATATCATGCCGGACTGGAAAAAAATAAACGGAAACTTATTCAGGAAATGTTTGTTAAAGATAAAATAAATATTATTGTCGCGACAATCGCTTTTGGCATGGGCATTGACAAGCCTGATGTCAGACTGGTCGCGCACTACACATTTCCAAAAACTTTGGAAGGATACTATCAGGAAATCGGGCGCGCAGGACGTGACGGACTGCCAAGCGAATGCGTTATGTTCTATACTTACGCCGACACCAGAAAACATCAATTTTTTATCAATAAAATTGATGATTTTAAATTAAGAGAGCGAGCCGAAGAAAAATTGGCTGAAGTTTTGCGCTTTAGCGAGCTTGTTACTTGCAGAAAAAAATATCTGCTTAATTATTTCGGCGAGAAGCAAAAAACAGACAATTGTAATTCCTGCGATATCTGTACAACTGAAAAAGAAAAAATTGACGCGAGCGTTATTGCTAAAAAAATTCTTTCCTGCATAGCGCGCACGCATAGCCGTTTTGGCGCAAAATATATAAACGACATCCTTTTGGGAAAAAACATTCAAAAAATAAAAATAAACTGGCACGACCAGCTATCCGTATTCGGTATTGTCAAAAATTTTGATGAAGCTGAACTTTTACAAATTATAAAACAGCTTATCGTCTTGGATTATATTTTTAAAAACGAGGGGCAATACCCCACTCTAAGCATTACGAAAAAAGGCGCGGCTTTTTTGCAAAGTGAAGAAAAATTAGAGTTAAACAAACCTGTTTGCGATATTAGCTCTGTAAAACAAAAAATAGATCTTAATTTTAATCAAGAACTATTTAATGAATTAAGAAAATTAAGAAAAGACTTGGCGCAAAAAGAAAATGTTCCGCCCTTTGTTATTTTCGGTGATAAATCTTTGCAGGAAATGGCTTATTATTTCCCGCAGACAAAAGAAAATTTTAGCCATATTAGCGGAGTGGGCGACAAAAAATTGGCGCAATACGGCGATATATTTTTAAGCATAATTATCAATTTTACCAAAAACAACAATATTGAACCCGTTCCTCTTGTGAATAAAAATAAAATAATCATTAAAACCGTTGGAATTAAAACAAAGTTTAACTTCAAAACCAAGGAATTGATTATTAAAAAAACGCCGATTAAACGCATAGCAAAAATCCAAAATCTAAAGTCGGACACAATCGTTAATCATTTGGAAAAATTAATTGACGCCGGTGAAAAGCTTGACTTGGAATATTTAAAATTACCGCGCGATAACTACGAAACTATAAAAAACGCGTTTATTGAATGCGGGGACGAAAAACTAAAACCGGTTTTTGAATATCTAAACGAAAAATATCCTTATGATGAAATAAAATTAGTTAGAGTTTTGTTGAGGGCGTAAAAAAAATGTACGTACATATTGTACGTACATTTTTTATTTTGAATTTCTATTTCATTTCAACAGATATTCCATTTATTATTTTATAAAATTATTCTTGCGGTTATTTATTTTTTAAAGGGATTTCAATTCCTGTTTTTTTGTATTTTTCAATCCAAATACCTAAATCATTTGCTCCAAATTTTAAATCTATTTTGTTAGTAATAATATGAAAATGTTGATCAGCATTTTCTATTACTGAAAATTTTTTAATAACTTGCCCTTTTAATTTTTTAAATATTTTATTAATATCTTCTTGCTGATTTATATCCATATAATAATATATTTGAAACTTTTTTAATATTAATTTTTTCAGACATATTGTAATTCTTGCAGTTGTTTATTTTAAAATTATTTCTGCTCCCACAATTCAAATAAAATTTCTTCTATCATATCATTAATCTCTTTCTTGCTGATATTTTCACGGTCTCCTTTAAAATACAAAACAATCGGCGTTATAAATTTTTCTGTTTCTATGATCAAAATAACCAAACGGAATGATTTACTTTTTCCTTTTGGAATATCTTTTATTTTTAGCCGTATTTTATATGCGTTATTGCCAATATGCGTCCACAATTGTTTATCAAAATTTTCTAAAACAAGGATAATTTCATTTTTCAGACAACGATATTTTTTCGCGTATTTTTTTAATTGTTTGCGAAAACAAGGAGATATTATTATTTGATACATAAAATTATATACCTGCCAATTGCTTTTTTAACAAAGGAATTTTTTTGCCACGATATTTTTTAACGACTTCTTGGCTCAACGCTTTTGTTAAATAATTAAAGCGCTCTTCTTCGTCAACTTCTAATTTATTAACAATATTAATAAAATTAATGGCGGCAAAACGAAAAAATTCAGCCTTGTTGTTAAAACCTTTTTGTTTGACAACCAACTCTACCTGTTTTTCAAGTGTTTTTGGAATGGAAAAATTTATATTAGACATATTTTTATTAAAATTATAGCTTATTTTTTATAATTTCATCCTACCAAAATAAAACTAAAATGTCAAAATGATTTCAAACCAAAATATTACTGAAATTTAACCTTTTATTTTATTCAAACTTCTCCAAAAAATAATCATCCAATTTATCAATTTTAACCAGCTTCTTTTTTATTTTTAAATAAAAACGGTTTTGACGCGTTCCATACCATTTGGAATTGGCTTTTCATCATTTTAACTAATTCCGGACTAGCAACTAAAAAACCAAAATTTTCTTTGCTGGAGGAAATAAAGCGAACAGTATTGCCATAAATAGCATAACCAAGCGAAAAATCAACTTCTTTCGGAGCAAGACGAACCTCTCTTTTAAATTCACCCCCCCCTACGCCGAAAAAAGGCAAATTTTTAATTTGCGGGGTTTGTTTTTGCGGCCAAATAACCTTAAGCCTAATATTTCGTATAATACGCTCTTGATGAAACTTGGAAAAAAATTCAGGACTTAACAATTTAACAATCTCTTTAACCGGCCAATAAGCATAAACAGTTATGTCCCGATAAAGAAGCATATCCTTCATCATTTGCCGCAGGGCTTGCCTGCCTTCAAAAAGCTGTAAACTTGGTTTTAATATTTTACGCTTATTTTGATATTCTTTTTACAAACCGGCCAACTCATGTTTCGCCAAAACAATCTCTCTTTCTTTTTCTTGAATTAAAAATTGAATTTTTTCAGGTGCTTGCGTTATAAATATTTTAACGCCGCCTTTAATACTTTCCACAACCAGCCCGACTTCCATTAAGCGTTTTAATAAATCATAAACAGAGGTGCGGCTAATATTCTATAGTGGTCGGGTTTGTCAAGACA
>JAGLIO010000037.1 GCA_023142915.1 Candidatus Parcubacteria bacterium
AAATTGCCTTTTGGCATCGCGCAAATCGGCAAGGCTTTTCGGAATGAAATTGTTGCCAGGCAGTTTATTTTTCGCACGCGCGAGTTTGAGCAAATGGAAATGCAGTATTTTTTGCGCGCCGATAAAATGCAAAAAAAATATGAAGAATGGAAAAAGCTTAGATGGAATTGGTATTTGGAGTATGGAATAAAAAAAGAAAATATTAAGTGGTATAAGCATATTAAGCTGGCGCATTACGCGGCCGAGGCTTATGACATTGAATATAATTTTGAAGCGCTTGGCGGTTTTAAGGAAATGGAAGGCATTCATCAGCGCGGGGATTGGGATTTGTCCCAGCATCAAAAATTTTCAAAAGCAAAGTTGGAATATTTAGATCAAAAAACAGGAGAGAAATTTATTCCGCATATTATGGAAACCTCGGTCGGTTTGAATCGCATGTTTTTTGCCTTTTTGCACGAAGCATATACGGAAGAAAAAATTGACGGCGATACACGCGTAGTATTGAAATTTGATAAAAGATTAGCCCCGATTAAAATCGCGGTTTTTCCATTATTAAAAAATAAGCCAAAATTAGTGGAAAAGGCTAGAGGAATTTATAATAATTTAAAATTAAAATATATGTGCGAATTTGACGATAGCGGAAACATCGGCAAGCGTTATCGCCGTCAGGATGAAATCGGCACGCCGTATTGTATTACTGTTGATTTTGATACTATTGAAAAAGATAATTCCATCACAATCCGCGATCGCGATACCATGGAGCAGGAGCGGGTTAGGATTAATGAATTGGAGGGTTATTTTGGCGAAAAGTTTAAATAATTAAAAAGGAGAACGACTTATTCGTATAAGCATTCTCCTCTTTTTTAATCTTGTTTATTTTTTTATTTCAGCTTCGTAAATTTCTACGCATTGCTGGATATTATCAAACATTTTTTTGCCCCCTTTTATTTTTAAATAGTTTATAAAAAGGTAACACCCAGCGGTCTCTGCCGCAGGGAGGGGTTCACAAACTGGATAATATCCCGGTCCAAAATCATTAACCATTCCTTTTAGGCAATCCGGAAAATTTTTCGTATTATCATAGTCAAATACTCCTGATTTTAAATATATATAGCTCAGGGGATTTTTTCCCCTTAGTTTAATAACGGCCTTTTCGGTTGTTTGCGAATAATGCAAAAGATAAAAATTGTATCCGTTTGGAATTTTCGCTACAATATCATCGTCTAATATTGTAAGCTTAAATTCACGCCTTTTTATCATTCTTTCTATGAACCGCACTTCCTCTTTATCATTTACTAAAATAAAAACTTTTTTCTTCATTTAATCCCTCCTTTCATTTTTAGACTTTCAAAAAATTTACAGAGACTTGAATATTCGTCCCCAAAATCATCCACTATTTTTTTTAGACAATCGGGGAGGTATTCTGTTTTTGCATAAATGTAGATTAAAGGATTTTTTTCCTTTAATCTTAAAATCTCTCTTTCATAGTAGACCTGAGAGAGATGTAAAATATAGAAGTTATACCCGTCGGGTATTTTCACGATATTATGTAAGTATATCGTAAAAATAAACCAATCTCCTACCGTTATCTTTATCATTTCTTTTAAGGCATCAGCCTCCTCCTCGTTATTTACAAGGATAAAAACATTTTTCTTCTTCATTTTTACATCCTCCTTATTTAATTGTAAGGTACATACCTTGCCATTATCCCAAAAAAGGCGTATATGTAAAGTATGTCGTGAAAATTCCACAACAATAAAATTTTTAAAAATAGCTTATGCAAATAAAACAATTATTATCTTTATTTAATTTGCGGCCGATTGAAATAGCGCTTTTTAAACAGCTTTTTTATGGCGGAGCGGTAACTGTCAGCCAATTAGCCGGGCAGGCGAATATAATGGTAGGATAAAACTAGAC
>JAGLIO010000038.1 GCA_023142915.1 Candidatus Parcubacteria bacterium
GTGTTTTTAATTTTGGGGGTTCTAAGATAAGGACAAAACCTTATTAAGTCCTACCCATGAAAATTATATTTTAATTATATAGCATAATAAAAATTATGTCAAGCACCACAGAAAAAAAACAAAAGTTTTACATAACAACAACCCTGGCGTATGTTAACGCGGATCCGCATATTGGGTTTGCGGCGGAGGTTATTCGGGCGGATTGTTTGGCGCGCTGGGCTAGGCAGCAAGGGAAAGAGGTGTTTTTTAATACAGGAACTGATGAGCATGGTTTGAAAATATATCGCAAGGCTGAAGAAAGTGGAATGGATCCGCAGAAATATGCTGATGAATACGCGGCTAAATTTGATGAATTAAAAGAGGCGTTAAATCTTTCTTATAATAGTTTTATCAGAACTACTGATGAGCATCACAAAAAAGCGGCGCAAGAGTTTTGGAGGCGCTGTAACGCCAATGGCGATATTTATAAAAAAAATTATCAAGTTAAATATTGTGTTGGCTGTGAATTGGAAAAGACTGAATCCGAACTTGTTGACGGCAAATGTCCGTATCATCCCGGTCAAGCGCTTGAGATAATTGATGAGGAAAATTATTTTTTTCGCTGGAGTAAATACGGAGATAAACTTTTGGAATTTTATGAAAAAAATCCGGATTTTGTCGTGCCAGCGCATAGACTAAACGAGATGAGTAATTTTATCAAAAACGGACTGCAGGATTTTTCCATTTCCCGCTTAAAATCAAAAATGCCATGGGGCGTGCCGGTTCCCGGTAATAAAGAACACGTGATGTATGTTTGGTTTGACGCTTTGGTTAATTATATTGACGCTTTAGGCTGGCCTGAAACGCAAAGAAAATTTAATAATTTTTGGGGAGATGTTGAGAATCGCAACGCGCTTCAAGTTGCCGGCAAAGATAATCTTAGACAGCAAACAGCAATGTGGCAGGCGATGCTTATGTCAGCTGGGCTGCCTTTGTCAAAACAAGTATTAATTTTCGGTTTTATCACCTCAGACGGACAAAAAATGAGCAAATCAATCGGCAACGTGGTTAATCCTTACGACTTAGTGGAAAAATATGGCTCTGACGCAACGCGCTATTATCTTTTAGCGGAATTAACGCCTTTTGAGGATTCGGATTATACTGAAAAAAAATTTAGAACAAAATATCAGGCGGATTTGGCAAACGGTCTTGGTAATTTAGTGGCGCGCATTTCCAATTTACTTGAAAAAAATAAAATAGAATTAAATTTGAGTCCTGGAACTGATGAGATTTTAATTGATCAAGTTGCTTTGGAATTTGAAAAATATCGTTTTGACGAGGTTTTGAATGTTTTGTGGCGCAAATTAAGAGAAATGGATGAATTTATTACAGTTAAGGCTCCTTGGAAAATGACAGATAAAAAGGAAATCAAAAAAGTATTAAAAATTGTCGCGCAAAATATTTTAAACGTAGCTGATTTGTTAAAACCTTTTATACCGGAAACAGCAGAAAAAATTATAAAACAATTTAGCGCAAAGCAAATTAAAAAAGGCGAGTCATTGTTTCCACGGTTGTCTTGATTTTTAATTTTAATTTAATATAATGCCTTTAATTGACGTAATTTTAGTTGTAATATTGGCCGGATTTATTTTTTATGGCTTGTTTTTCGGTCTTATTCGCACCCTAGGCGCTTTTGTCGGATTGATAGCGGCGGCTTTTTTAGCAAGCCGTTTGTATTTGCCTGTGTCTTATTGGCTTGAAAATTTTTTCTTTGGCTATGACAATCTGGGAAAAGTCTTGGTTTTTGTGATTTTGTTTTCATTAATTAATCGTTTAGTCGGTTTTTTATTTTATTTGCTTCACAAAACTTTTAACTTGATATCAATTATTCCATTCTTAAAAACATTTAACCGTCTTGGCGGAGTAGTGCTTGGATTTTTAACCGGATCGCTTTCAATCGGTTTGTTTATTTATGTAATATCCCGTTACTCGCTAGTAGAAACCTTGTTCGGCAATTGGTTGTCTCAATCAACACTAGCGCCGTTTTTTCTAAAATTCGCGAACATGCTTTTACCGCTATTGCCGGATGTTTTAAAAAAATTAAAGAGTTTGTTTTAGAATTAATATAACTAATTTTTCAAGTTATGCCCAAAGGGCAATGACAGTAGTCGGGAATATTCAAATTCCTTGACTATAAATTAAAACTTATGTACAAAAAAACATTTTTCGGGATTTTATTATTTATTTTTTTAATTCCCATAAGCCAAATAAAAGCTGATGGTTGTATGATACCAATGGATTATCAATACGGAGATATGTACGAGCCGTCGCAAACCGCTTTAATTATTCATAAAAATGGAAAAGAAAATTTGTATTTAAAAGTAAATTATGAAGGAGAAACAAATAATTTTGTTTGGATTGTGCCAACACCTACTTATCCTGAAGCGGAAAAAGCCGCAAAAGATATTTTTACGGAATTGTCGGCACTGACAACAATCGCGCCTCCGCAAGCGCCAGAGACTCTTAATACTGGAATCGCAGAAGGAGTTGATTTTGCCAAAAATGTTATTATACATAGCCAAGAAAATATCGGAATTTACGAAGTAACAGTTTTATCAGCCACCGGCGTTGACGGGCTTTTTGATTGGTTGAATAATAATGGATATAAATTAAAAGATGAAGTAAAAGATATATTGAATTGGTATATTGAAAAAGAATGGTATTTTACGGCTATGCGCATTAATCCTGAGAGCGAGGCCAGCAAAGAAAATCCGGATAGTATTTATAAATACAGCGACTACATTGAGCCGATTAAAATAAGTTTTAAAACTAATACGATTGTTTATCCATTAAAAATTTCACAAATTTCAACTAGGGTGCCGGAAAATCCAAGCGAATCTTCAAAGACAAATGAGATATTATTATATGTTTTGGCTGATGAACAAGTTAAAGCGCCTGGGTTTATTACGGAATACGCGCAGACAGTTAATATAGCCAAGCTTGAAGAAGTCGAAAAGAATTTATATTCGGAAGACTTGGAAAGCCTGAAAAATATTATAGAAACACGCGAATATTTTTTAACGAAAATACGCAGGGATTTTGCAAAAATTGAAATGGATGAAGATTTATATTTAATTAACGGGGAAAATTCGGAAGAAATCGCGCAATTTGAAATTGATTTTTTTACAGGAGAAACTTGTCCTCATTGTGAAAAAGCAAAATCGTTTTTAGATAAAATGAAATACGCGTATCCCAGTTTAAAAATAAATACTTATGAAATTTATAATAATGACGATAATAAAGAATTATATCAGCAAGCAGTTGACGCGAAGCAAATCAATTCGGCAGGCGTTCCATTAATTATTATCGGCGATGAATATGTTTTAGGATTTGGCGATGAATATGACTCTTGGAAAGAAATAAAAAGTAAAATTGATAATTATTTGTTAAAATCCTTGGTTGAAAATTATGAATTAAATGATAAATATCAGCAAGCGAAAAATCGGGTACATGGCAGCGCTATGGCTGACAGGCTTAAAGGTAAAATTGTGCTTAAAGTTGAAGACGATGGCAAGGCGTATTATATTAATCCAACAACTCAGTATTCACATTATCTTGGCAGACCCGATGACGCATTTTCAGTAATGCGTGATCAAGGTGTTGGCATAACTAACGCGAATTTAGAAAGAATTCCAATAGCCTTTGGCAATTTAACAGGTGTTGATAGTGATGGGGACGGGTTATCAGATTTGTTTGAAGATGCTATTGGTACGGACAAAAATAAAACAGATACTGACAACGACGGTCATAATGATAAAGCAGAATTAGCAGGTGATTATAATCCAAACGGAACAGGAAAATTAAATTTAAATAATAGTTTTTCAAGCAATCAAAAAGGCAAGATATTTTTACAAGTGGAAAATAACGGCGAGGCTTGGTATATAAATCCAGAAGACGGCAAAAGATATTTTCTTGGCCGTCCCGCTGATGCCTTTCAGGTGATGCGGAATTTAGGTCTGGGTATTAGCAATGATGATTTTAATAAACTTTAAAAAAGCGCTCTGGCAAAATTTTTTCTTATCTGTTAAACTGCGAATATGAAAAAAGAAAAAAGTAAAATTCCTTTGGCTGACAGAATAAGACCGCTGACATTGACGGAATTTGTTGGGCAAGATGAAATTGTGGGAGAAAATAAATTATTAAGGAAAGCTATTGATAATGATGCTTTGCCGTCAATGGTTTTTTGGGGACCTCCGGGAAGCGGAAAAACAACTTTGGCGCGAATTATCGCCAATCAAACAAATTCGCAGTTTATCCAGATAAGCGCTGTCACTAGCGGTTTAAGAGATTTAAGACATGTTATAAGCGAAGCTAAGGCTAATTTAATTGAAGATAAGAATACAATTCTTTTTATAGATGAAATTCACAGATGGAATAAAAAACAGCAAGACGCTTTGTTGCCGCATGTAGAACAGGGAGTTATAACTTTAATCGGCGCCACAACCGAGAATCCCAGTTTTGAAATCAGAAGCGCTTTGCTTTCTCGCTCAAGAGTTTTTGTTTTAAAAAGATTGGATGAAAAAAGCTTAATTACAATTATCAAAAGCGCGGTTAAAGACAAGGAACGGGGATTAGGCAGATTAAATTTAGATATTAGCGAAGAAGTTATTGAGTTAATCGCGAAAATGAGCAATGGCGATGCTAGAACCTCCTTGAATGCTTTAGAATATGCAAGCTCAATGCAAACTGAAATTACCAAGGAAACTGTCAAAGAAGCCTTTCAAAAATCATATTTGCTATACGATAAAGACGGTGATGAGCATTATAATATAATTTCAGCGCTGCATAAATCAATGCGCGGTTCTGACGAAAACGCGGCGCTTTATTGGCTGGCAAGGATGCTTGAAGCGGGGGAGGAGCCTTTGTATGTGGCTAGGCGCTTGGTAAGATTTGCCTCAGAAGATATCGGTTTGGCAAATTCCCGCGCATTGGAGCAGGCAGTAGCTGCCTATCAAGCCTGTCATTTTATCGGTATGCCGGAGTGTAATGTAATTCTGGCGCAAGCTGTCGTGTATATGGCAAAATGCAAAAAGTCCAACGCTCTGTATTCGGCTTATAAAAAAGTTCAATTTGATATAAAAGAAAAGGGGAATTTAGCCGTGCCTTTGCATCTTAAAAACGCCCCCACCTCTTTAATGAAAAATTTAGGCTATGGCAAAGATTATAAATACAGCCCTGATCATGGTTATAATGAAAAGCAGGATTATTTACCTGAAGAAATCAGGGGTAGAAAATATTTTTAAAATAATTAGTTAATAAATATGGATTACAATAAACAGGCATTGAGACTACATAAAAAATATCATGGCAAAATTGAAATTAATTCTAAAATTCCGTTGAAAAGCAAGGATGATTTAAGCGCTGCTTACACGCCCGGAGTCGGAGCTGTTTGCAATGAGATAGCAAAGAATAAAAGAAAGAGCTGGGAATTGACTAATCGCGCGAATCAGGTGGCAATTGTCAGCGACGGTACGGCAATTTTGGGACTTGGAAATATCGGTCCGGAGGCTGGGATGCCGGTTATGGAAGGGAAATCTGTAATTTTTAAAAAATTCGCGAATGTTGATGCTCTTCCTCTTTGTATTAATACTACGGACACGGAAGAGATAATAAAGTTTTGCAAACAAATTGAGCCCAGTTTTGGCGGAATTAATTTGGAAGATATTTCAGCGCCAAGATGTTTTGAGATTTTGGCAAGACTGGAAAAAGAATTAAACATTCCTGTTTTTCATGATGATCAAGACGGAACGGCGATTGTCGTATTAGCCGGTTTAATTAATGCTTGCCGAGTTACCGGCAAAGTTTTAAAAGAATTAAGAATTGTTATCAGCGGCATGGGCGCGGCTGGAATTGCCATCGCGAGATTGCTTATCGCTTTTGGCTTAAAAGATTTGGTTTTGCTTGATTCCAAGGGAATCATTGGCAACAACAGAAAGGATTTGAATAAATACAAAAAAGAAATACTTGCGAAAATAAAAAATACAAAGTGCCATTTGGGTGAAAAAAATAAAGGAACAAAAGAAGATGCCGTTGTTTGCGCTGATGCCTATGTAGGTGTTTCCAAACCAAAACAATTAACAAGCGATATGATAAAAAAAATGAATATTGAGCCGATTATATTTGCCATGGCAAACCCTGTTCCGGAAATTATGCCAGATGACGCAAAAAAAGCTGGAGCTGCAATTATCGCAACCGGCCGCAGTGATTTTGATAATCAAATAAATAATGCTTTGGTTTTTCCGGGAATTTTTCGCGGGTTATTAGATGGGGAAACAAAAAAAATAGATATAAATTTAAAAAAGAAGATTGCGATTGCTTTGGCTTATTCTGTAAAAAAGCCGACTAAAAATAAAATAATTCCCAGTATTAGTGAGAGAAAAGTGGTTAAAGTTATTTCAGAGGCAGTTAGAGGCTAAAATTTGTCTAATGTTAGATATTTTTATTATATTTTATTGACTTTTTTAAAAAAACTTGTATAATAACATTACCGCTTGAGAAGGGTGGATTTTATTTTAATAATTAGAAATCTTAAGTTTAAATGTAATTCTAGTAAAATTAGAATCACTTAAGGTATGTAAAAAGATATGTCAAAAATTGCAGTAATTAAAACTGGTGGCAAGCAGTATAAAGTTAAAGAAGGCGATACTTTAAAAGTTGAAAAGCTTGATGAAAAAGAAAGCGCAAAAATAACTTTTGAAACTTTATTAATCGCTTCAACTGATGGTGAAAATATTAATCTTGGCAAGCCGTCTTTAGGGCAAAAAGTTGAAGGAAAAATAATTGAAGAAGGTAAAAATAAAAAAGTCTCGGTTATTAAATACAAAAACAAGACAAGATATTTAAGAAACAAAGGTCATAGGCAAAACTATTCAAAAATTGAAATTACGAAGATTGCTTAATTTCGAAATAAAAAAATAACGTAGAGACGCGCCGCGGCGTGTCTCTACGTTATTTTTTTGTAGTTAAATTTCATTCCTAAACTTCAATGCGTTTGACAAAGTTATTTCATCGGCATATTCCAATTCAGCTCCGCTGGGCAGGCCGCGGGCAATGCGGGTTATTTTAAGCTTGAAAGGAAATAATATTTTTTTTAAATACAAGGCGGTTGTTTCGCCTTCAATATTGGAGCTTAAAGCAAAAATAATTTCTTTAATATTATTTTTTTTAATTTTTTCCGTTAATTCGTTTATTTTAAGACTCTCTGGCTTTATTCCGTCAATAGTATTAATTACACCGCCTAAAATATGATATTTGCCGCTGTATTCTTTTGAATTTTCAATCACCAGCATATCTTTTGTGTTGGCGACAATGCAAATGATTTCTGAATTTCGCTTGGAGTCATCACATATCTCACAAGGAGATTTACCGGAAATCGCAAAACAAGACGAGCAAACAGTAGTTTTTTCTTTTAATTCCGCGATTGATTGGGCAAGACTTTGCAAATATTCTGGATTTTGTTTTAAAAGAAAAAAAACATATCTTTCCGCTGTTTTCGGTCCGACACTTGGCAGCTTGGAAAAAAAAATTATTAAATTTTCAATTGATTTCGGATAAGGCACAATATTAATTTAATTATCCAAGTCCAGGAAAACCGCCCATTTCTTGCATTTTTTTAGCCATTACGCGCTGAGTTTTTTTAACCGCATCGTTAAAAAGGTCTTTTAAGGCGCTTTCCATTTTTTCTTTGGATAAATCATTATTTATATTTATTTTTTGAATTTCCATATTGCCGTTCATTTCCAAGCTAATTCCTTTTTTTTCAATGGTGATGTTTTCGTCGGCAAGAGCGTTTTGCATGGTTTTTGCCTGGCTTCTTAAATCTTTGACTTGTTTTAATTTGTTGAACATAATTTTTTTTGTTTATTTAAAAATTTATTAAGATTGTTCCGCATAAGTTTGATCAATGGTTTTAAAGCTGACTGTATCTTCATCAAAATATAAATCTTTTTTTCCGGTTGGACCGTTTCTGTGCTTGGCAATGTGTATTTCAGCTTTATGCCTGTCTTCGGGCGACAATTCTTCGCGAACATAATTTCTGTCCGACGCTTTTCTGTATATAAACATAACAATATCCGCATCTTGCTCAATTGAGCCGGAATCGCGAAGATGGGAAAGTTTCGGGATTGCCGGTTTGGTTTGTTCAACCGCGCGGGATAGCTGGGAAAGCGCTATTACCGGAATGTTAAGTTCTCTGGCGATTCCTTTTAGTCCGCGAGTAATTTCGGCAACTTCCTGAACACGATTATCACCGTATTTTCCGCGTCCTTCCATTAATTGCAGGTAGTCAATAAATAATACTCCTAAATTTTTTTCAATTTGCAGTCTCCTGGCTTTGGTGCGGATTTCCATGATTGAGCAATTCGGCGAATCGTCAATATAGATTGGCGCCTCTGAAAGCTGTCCCATGGCTTCGCCAATACGAGAAAAATCATTATTACTATCTTTGTCAGATAGTTTGCCGGAGCGCATTTTCCAAAGGCTTACATTGGCTTGGGCGCAAAGCAAGCGATCAACAAGCTGTTCTTTGCTCATTTCCAAAGAAAATATTCCTACCGGAGTTTTGTTTTTAATAGCAACCTGGCGGGCAATATCAAGCGCGAAAGTGGTTTTACCGACACTTGGACGCGCCGCTATAATAACTAAGTCGGATTTTTGTAATCCTGACAAAAGCCCGTCAAGATCCGGAAAACCGGTAGGTATCCCTCTTAAAGAACCGCCATGTTTATGCAGCTCATCAATCCGTTCAAAAGCATCATTTAATAATTTATCTATTGGTACGAAAGCATTTTTTAAATATTTTTGCGATACGCCAAAAAGTTTTTGCTCTGCTTCGTCAAGCAATTCATCAATATCTTCATCTTCTTTATAACCCAGTTCAGTGATTTCAGCGGCGGAATGCAATAGTCTTCGCAGTGTTGCTTTGCGCTGAATTATTAAGGCGTAATTCTCAACATTGCTGGATGTCGCGCTTGCGTTTGCAATATGCGCCAAGTAAGCGCGTCCGCCGATATTTTGCAATTCATTTTTTTCTTCCAGTTTATTGGTTAAACTGATAATGTCTATTGGTTCGTGTCGGGCGTATAAATCTTTGATTGCGGAAAAAATAATCGTATGGGCATTTTTATAAAAATCTTTTTCCGAAACCATGTCGGCAACTTTTATTATAGCTTCCTTGTCAATTAAAAGCGACCCTAAAAAAGATTGCTCAGCTTCCAAGTTTTGCGGCGGTATTTTGTTGATTAAATTATCATTTGGCATAGTCTTATACTACAAGAGACTGCCTTTTTTTTCAAGCGATATTTTTACACGGCTTATCCACTTTAACATACATCATATTCCCAGTATTTTGTCAATATTGCAATTTATTTAATATTAGTTTAAAATAATCATAGTTATTAATAATACCTAAGTTATAGGTATTATTGTTTTTATTAAATTATTTTAATGTTTATTTTATGCCTAGTTTAGCGGAAAAAATCTTTAAGCCTTCTGCCAGGGGTAAAATCTGGCAGGTATTTTTGTTTATATTATTGTTGGTTTTTATTGGCGGACTTGTGGATGTCGGTAATTATTATAATAAAGGAACTGATTATATCGCTTGGAAAACCGATGGAACGATTAAATTGCCAAAGACCAAAGAAATTCCTTTTCGTTTAGGGCTTGATTTGCAGGGTGGCAGCCATCTTGTTTATGAAGCCAATATGTTGGAAATTCCAGATGGCGACAGATCAGATGCCTTGGAAGGGGTAAGGGATGTAATTGAAAGAAGGGTTAATGTTTTTGGCGTAAGCGAGCCATTGGTGCAAACCAGTCTTTCGGGCGGAAATTATCGCGTTATTGTGGAATTGGCCGGCATTAAAGATGTGAACGAGGCAATTGCGATGATCGGGGAAACTCCTTTGCTTGAATTTAAAGAAGAAACGCAAGAGATTCGCGAGCTAAGCGATGAAGAGCAAAGCAGAATGGCGGAATATAACATAGAAGCGGAAAAAAGAGCGGAAGAGGTTTTGGGCAAGTTGTTGTCAGGCGGAGATTTTGACGCTTTGGCTAAAGAATACAGCGATGACCAAAACACCAAAGAGGCTGGCGGAGATTTGGGCTGGATAACGGAAAATGAAGCGCCGCAGATTATTGCCAAAATTAAAGATTTTGAAATCGGGCAGATAAGCGAGGATTTGGTAAAAGAAGAACAGGGTTATGATATTTTAAAATTGGAAGACAAGCGTCTGCGTGTTAATCCTTTTAACGAGAATGAAGTTGAAAAAGAAGTTAAGGCTTCGCATTTATTACTTTGTCATAGTGAAGTTGAAAATTGCGAAAATGGTTTAAGTAAAGATGAAGCTTACGCGAAAATCAAAGAATTTAAGGCGCAGGCCACTCCTGAAAATTTTGTTGATTTAATAAAAGAACATTCAACCGAACCTGGAGCGGAAACCCGCGCCGGAGATTTGGGCTGGTTTGCCAAAGGTGCCATGGTAAAGCCTTTTGAAGATACTGTTTTTGACCAAGAGGTCGGTACGATTTCTTATGTGGTGGAGACGCAGTTTGGTTATCATTTAATTTATAAGCAAGCGGAAAGGGATATTTATGAGTATAGCGTAAGGCGCTTGTTTGTTCGCGCGCTAACTGAAAGAGACATAATCGGCGATCAAAAAGAATGGGAATTAACCGAATTGACCGGAAAAAATTTAGAGCGCGCGGCAGTGCAGTTTGACCCTAATGACAATACGCCGATTGTCAGCTTGGAATTTGACAAAGAAGGCGCTGATTTGTTCGCGGATATTACCGAAAGAAATGTCGGCAAGCCTGTTGCGATATTTTTAGACGGCGATCCGATTAGCACGCCGACTGTTAATGAAAAAATTATCGGCGGAAAAGCGGTTATATCCGGTAAATTTAATATTCAGGAGGCGAAATTATTAGTTCAAAGGCTTAATGCCGGCGCCTTGCCTGTACCGATTGATCTTATCAGCCAGCAGACGGTTGGAGCCAGCCTTGGTCAAATTTATTTGGAATCAAGCTTGAAAGCCGGCTTAATCGGATTAATATTGGTGGCTATTTTTATGATTTTTTATTATCGCCTGCCCGGTATTTTCGCGGTTGTGTCATTGGCGATTTACGGTTTATTGGTTTTGGCGATATTTAAGCTTTTGTCAATAACTTTAACCTTGTCTGGAATGGCCGGATTTATTCTTTCAATCGGCATGGCGGTTGACGCGAATGTGCTTATTTTTGAGCGCCTAAAAGAAGAATTGCGCGCTAGGCGGCCTTTGAGCATGGCGATTGAAAATTCTTTTATGCGCGCATGGCCTTCAATACGCGATGGCAATGTTTCCACTTTGCTTACTTGTTTGATTTTGATTTGGTTTTCAACCAGCATAGTAAAAGGTTTTGCCATTACTTTGGGGTTAGGTATTTTAGTCTCAATGTTTTCTGCGATCGTTATTACAAGAAATTTATTGCGGCTTTTCAAACCCGAATGGCTGGAAAAAAGAATATGGCTGTTTGGCAGCGGAGTTAAAAATTAATAATTAAAATTAATATTATATGTTGCAGATTATTCAAAAAAGAAAAATTTGGCTTGGTTTTTCAAGCGGCTTGGTTGTTGTTTCAATTATCGCGCTTCTTGTTTGGGGCTTGAATTTCGGCATTGATTTTACCGGCGGCAGCCTTTTAGAGCTTAGATTTTTAAATGAAAGGTCGGCTGTAAACGATATTCAAAGTTCAATAGCTGATTTGGAATTGGGCAGCTTGATTGTTCAGCCGGTTGACGAGCAAAATGTTGTTTTAAGATTTCAGGAAACAAGCGAAGAAAAGCATCAGGAAGTTTTGCGCAGGCTTGATCAAATTGGAATGGAAGAGGGGATTAAAGAAGAAACAGCAGGTTTTAAAAATATTGAAGAACTTCGTTTTGACGCGGTTGGTCCGACAATCGGACAAGAGTTAAAAAGCAAATCATTGTCTGCCGCTATTATCGTGTTGATTGCGATTGTTTTGTTTATTGCATGGACTTTTCGCAAGGTTTCCAAACCGGTTGAATCATGGAAATACGGGGTTTCAGCTATTATCGCTTTGTTTCACGATTTAATTATAACTTTTGGCATATTCGCGTGCCTAGGGCAGTATATGAATGTTGAATTAAATACGGCGTTTGTCGCGGCAATGCTTATGATTTTGGGTTATAGCGTTAATGACACGATTGTTGTTTTTGATCGGATTAGAGAAAATCTGCCAAAAAGCAATGAAGATTTTGAGGGTACGGTTAATACAAGCGTTAACCAAACCATCAAACGATCCATTAATACTTCTGTAACAACTCTATTAGTTTTGCTATCAATTTTATTTTTCGGCGGCGCCACAATCCGCGATTTTGTTCTAGCCTTATCAATCGGCGTCCTAATCGGAACTTATTCCTCAATATTTTTAGCAAGCCCTGTGTTGGTTTTGTGGGAGAAATTTGGGAGGAAGTAGGTTTGATTTTAGATTTGTGATTTTGGATTTATGATTTTTGATGTATTTTCATTTAATATTAGCTGGAAAAATATTAATGTCGGCTTGACAAGATTTTAATAGTATGCTAATGTTTAAAATTGTCATTTAACAATTATTGAAATTT
Organism: Candidatus Parcubacteria bacterium; assembly: GCA_023142915.1. GTDB lineage: Bacteria > Patescibacteriota > Patescibacteriia > Patescibacteriales > UBA12075 > JAGLYP01. The sequence goes on from JAGLIO010000038.1 coordinate 12,656, forward strand.
ATAAAACCTTGGTGTTTTTTAATCATAAATGATTCATTCATATTTAAGAAAAAGAGAGAGGGGGGGCTAACTATGGATAATGAGCATCGTTTAAAAGAAGTTATCAATGATATCAATAAAAACAGAAGGGAGTTAATTTCCGAAATAGTAAAGGTGGGAATTGACAAGGAGGAATTCAACAGTTATGTTTCAGGAGAAATTTTACTTGTAAATGTAAGTAAAAAACTTCAGATATGGGTTAAGGATAATGATTCGGAAACCTATATGCTTGAAATGACAAGACCATCCTATGTTACTGATATTATGAGCGAGATTTTTTCCATGCAAGAAGGAACCCTAAAATCATTATTAATGAACACAGGAGTGCCTAAGTTCCATTGTCTAATAGTAATTCTATCAATGGAAAAACAAGAAATGATTGATTATAGAAATAGTGAATTCTCAATTACTGGTAAAAGAACTTCAACTGTTCATTCAGGCGTACAGCCAGAGAAAAAAATAAGCGCAAAAAAGTGAGGTTTTTTAAAAGAAGGAACTATGTCAGACGAAAAATATGATATCGTTGTAAAGTTAATGGGTTGGAGACTTTTTGTATTAATAGCTTTAATATTTATTGTTGGAGCGTTATTTGGGGGATTGGTGGAATTTATTTTTGATTTTAGTGGAAATATAGGAAATCCTTAAAAAGAGCAATTTTCAATTATTATACCCCGGCTTGATTTATATTGAGCCGGGTTTTTTTATTTTTTTGACAAAAGACATAGAAATAATGTATTATATAGATTAGATAATTATTTAAGTGTTCAAAAAATTTGCACAGCTATTTTTTATGAAACAATCAAAATTATTTACAAAAACCAGAAAGTCAATTTCTGCTGATGAAACTTCAAAAAACGCGCAGTTGCTTATTCGCGCAGGTTTTGTACACAAGGAAATGGCAGGTGTTTATACTTTTTTACCTTTGGGTTTAAGGGTAATTGAAAAAATTAAAGATATTATCAGGGAAGAATTAAACAATATCGGCGCTTTTGAGTTGAAAATGACTACTTTGCAGCAAAAAGATATTTGGGAGAAAACTGATCGCTGGGATGAGAAAAAAGTGGATGATTGGTTTCGCACGAATTTAAAAAACGGCGCGGAATTGGGCTTGGCTTTTACGCACGAAGAGCCTTTAACAAATATAATGAAAAATTATATTTTATCCTATAAAGATTTGCCGGTTTATGCTTATCAATTTCAAACAAAATTCAGGAATGAACTTCGGGCAAAATCTGGAATAATGCGAGGCAGGGAATTTATTATGAAAGATTTGTATGATTTTTCATTAAATAAAGAAGAGCATGATAAATTTTACGAAAAGATGAAGAGCGTGTATATGAAGATATTTAATCGCGTTGGAATCGGTGATAAAACATATTTAACAATGTCTTCAGGCGGGTCGTTTTCAAAATATTCTTTTGAGTTTCAAACAATTTCCAATGCCGGCGAGGATGTTATTCTATATGATAAAGACAAAAAAATCGCGATTAACAAAGATGATTATTCTGAAGAAATTTTTATTGATTTTAATCTTAAAAAAGAAGAATTAAAATTTAGGGAAGCAAAATCAATTGAAGTGGGAGATATTTACACCTTAGGCGAAAAATATTCAAAAGCGCTGGGGCTTACTTATAAAGATAAAAAAGGGCGAGAAAGGGTTGTGTATATGGGTTCCTATGGAATTGGCATCCCCAGATTAATGGGAACAGTGGTGGAAATTTTTAACGATGAAAAAGGCATAATTTGGCCGGAATCAGTCGCTCCGTTTAAGGCGCATTTATTATCGTTAAATCAAAATGAAAAAGCAGAAGAGCTGTACAAAAAATTAGAACAGGCGGGAATTGAAGTTTTATATGACGACCGAGACGCGCGTCCGGGAGAAAAATTTGCTGACGCGGATTTAATCGGTATTCCATATAGAATAATAATCAGCGCGAAAACTTTAAAAGAAAATTCAGTTGAATTAAAAAAGCGCGATTCGGATGAAGTTGAGATGGTTAAAATAGATGAGTTGATTAATAAGTTGAAAGTTAAAAAGTGATGTTAAACAAATTACTAGGAAAATTCAGCAAGGATTTGGGCATAGATTTGGGTACGAAAAATACCCTTGTTTATACTGCGGATAAAGGCATAGTTATTAATGAGCCGTCGGTTGTTGCCGTGAACACGCGCACTGATGAGATTTTGGCCGTGGGGGACGAAGCCAAAAAAATGGTTGGAAAAACTCCCGGGCATATTCAGGCGATTAAGCCCCTGGTGGACGGCGTAATCTCTGATTTTGAAGTTACGGAAAAAATGCTTAAATATTTTATTGATAAAGTGCATGCCGACGGCTTTACTTTAATTCCTCGTCCGCGGGTTGTAATCGGCATTCCTTTGGATATTACCGAGGTTGAAAAAAAAGCCGTGGAAGACGCGGCAAAATCCGCCGGAGCCAGGCAAGTGTATTTAATTGAAGAATCAATGGCGGCCGCTATTGGCGCGCGCTTGCCGGTAGCAGACCCGACAGCGACTATGATAGTTGACATTGGCGGCGGCACTACTGAAATTTCCGTGATTTCTTTGGGCGGAGTTGTTTCATGGAAATCGCTTAGGCAGGCAGGGAATGAATTGGATAATAATATAATTCAATATTTTAGAGAGGAGTTTAGCATGTTGATCGGCGAGCAAGTAGCTGAAAACGTTAAGCTGCAAATCGGTTCAGCAGCCTCTTTAAAAGAGCCCATGGAGATGGAAGTGCGCGGCAGAGATCTTACCAACGGCTTGCCTCGCGCTGTTACGGTTAATGACAGCCAAATCAGAGAAGCTATCAATAAAACGATTAATCAAGTTATTGATAATATAAAAATTACTTTGGAGATCACTCCGCCTGAATTGGTTTCCGATATATACGAACACGGAATAACTTTAACCGGCGGCGGCGCGCTTTTAAGGGGCTTGGATAAAGAAATCGCCCAAGCCACAAAAATTCCGGTGAGAGTGGCGGATGACGCTTTGACTTGCGTTGTCAGGGGCGCCGGAATTTTATTAGAGGATCCGGAATTGCTTGAAAAAGTTTTAACGCCAAATAGCGATGAATTTTAATTGTTAATTATGTTTAACAAAAAGAAAAATGTAATAATTTATTTGGCAGCTTTCGCGCTGCTTGTTTTTTTGTATGGAGTCGGAGCTTTAAGACATGCGGAAAATTTATTTACGCGAATTTTAAATCCGGTTTTAAAGCAGTTCTATACAATCGGAGCGGATATTAAAAATACTTACAATGAGCAAACATCAAAATATGACTTGGCTAAAGTTATAAAGGAAATGGAAAAACAGGTTATGCTTTTGACAGGCGAGAACGCTGAATTAAAAACCGCGCTTAAAGAAAATGATATTTTGCGCGAGCATTTGGGTTTCTTGGAAAGAAATGAATTAACATACATAATGTCTAATATTATTTCCAAAGAAGATATTTTAAATGTTGGCGGACAAACAGAAGTTATAATTATTGATAAAGGCGAACAGCATGGAATTCGCAAAGGCTTGTCAGTTGTGAACAGCCAAGGTGTAATAATCGGCAAGGTTGCGGAAGTAAAAGCCAGGACCGCTAGAGTGCATTTAACCAGCAGTGACAGATGCAAATTAGCTGTTACAATATTGGGGGACGACGCTACAAGCGGAATCGCGCAAGGCAGCCTTGGCTTGGTTATAAAAATGGATTTTATTCCGCAGATAAAAAATTTAAATATTAACGATATTGTTGTGAGTTCCGGTTTGGAAAAAGATATACCGCGCGGCTTGGTTGTCGGTAATATTAGCGAGGTGAGAAAAGAAAGCAATGAATTGTGGCAGAGCGCGATTATTGAACCGATGCTGGATATGGATGAGTTAACAATTGTATCAATAATCATACCCTGAATGTATTTAAAAATATTAAGCCAAGTTATTTTTTTTAGTTTAATAGCGCTTTTTCAAATTGGTTTTGTCAAGGCCTTGCCTATTTGGTTTAGCGAAATTAATTTAATTTTGCTGGTTTTAGTTTTTTTTCTGGGATTTAACAGATTAAAAACAGTTTTGTTTTGGGGCGCTGGAATGGGGATTATTTATGATTTATATACTTTTGTTCCTTTTGGCGCGTACACAATGAGTTTGCTAATAACGATTTTTTTAGCTTATTTTTTAATGGTAAATTTTTTAACCAACCGTTCGCTTTACTCTTTTTTGGTTTTAACTTCGTTTACTATTTTTTGTTTTGAATTTTTTTCTTTTATAATAATAAATATAAGCAGCTTGATTTTTAATCGGGAATTTTTGTTTATTTTTAATAAAATGTTTTTTCTGTATAAACTATATGGCTTGTTTTTAAATTTATTTTTGATGTCAATATTTTTATATTTATTTAACTTTTTTAGCCCAAAATTCAAGCCGGTTTTTTTGTTTAAGCGTAAATAATTTTTATTAATTTATCTTAAACACCCCCTATCCATGTCATCCTGGGGCTTGACTGGAGCGACAGCGCGTCCAACGGAAGTGCCCTTGGGGTAGAAGTCAAGAACCCGGGATCCAGGGGTAAGAGATAAAACTATAAAATAATTCTCTAAAGATGAAAAAAGAATACATTTATTACACATACATTTTAGCAAGTAAAAGAAATGGAACATTATATATAGGAGTAACAAATAATTTATTTTCAAGAGTATTACAACATAAACTAAAACAAAATAAAAATAGCTTTACGGCAAAACATAACATAGATAAACTTGTCTATTATGAAGAATATCAAAACATTCAAGATGCGATAGTTCGTGAAAAAGAATTAAAAAGACACAAAAGACAATGGAAAATAGAATTAATTGAAAAGGATAATCCCGCTTGGAGAGATTTTTTTAAAGACATGGAATGAGCTTTTACCCCTGGATCCCGGATATTTTTATTTCCGCTGCCGCTCCAATAAAAATTCCAGGATGACATGGACGTGGAGTGGTAATGACGGAATAAAAAAGCCACGACCTGTTATGATCGTGGCTAAGAAATCTTAAAAAGAGCGGTTTTTATTTCTTTTGATCTGATGTTAGAATCCAATCCTCATCAGTATTGGCTTCTAATATCCAAAATTTTCTTCCATTAATTTCTAACTGTTTCGGTAATTTTTTAATAGTAAAAAAAAGAAAATGACCATTGTGAATTTGAAACGTCGCTGAATTTTCAATGAACCCACAAAATCTAAGGCTACAAGAAGTAAAATTATATACTCTCTTATTTGGAAAAACTTTTAATTTTTCAGCGTTTGCGTAAGAAAATGATAATAAAATTACTACAAACACAATCATTAAGATTATAAAATGTTTTTTTCTCATAATTTTCTCCTTTTATTGTAAGGTTCATTAGCAAAACATCATTAAATAAAAAAATTTTCTTGATAAATCATCATACCGCATATTATGTCATTTGTCAAATATTCTAAATCTAAAAATAAAAACATCAATCCTTTTGTAATTCAGAGTGGAAAGCTTAAGGATGGGCGGACAAATAAGCTTAATCGGTCTTCATGGTCTGAAAATGTTTTTATTTTTGATAAAAAAGAAAAAGAAACAGTTGGGAACAGTTTTAATCCTGAAAAATTAAAAACAGTAGCGGTTTTTTTTATTTTTTTGCTTTTGCTTCTTTTGGGAAGATCGGCCTGGCTGCAAGTTGTTAGAGGTGATGATTATTATTCAATCGCGGAAGGAAATCGCATTAGAACTGAACGAATTGAGCCAAAAAGAGGGGTGATATATGACAGGTTTGGAAAGCCGCTTGTAAGAAATCGCGCTAATTTTATGTTATATTTTATTCCGGCTGATATAAGTAAAGACGAAGAGGAAAGAAATTTGATATTTAATGAATTAAGCTTGATTTTGGAAGATTTAAAAATAAGCGATTTAAGTGAAAAATATAAGTCAGTTCCGCAAAAATCTTTGGCAGCGCATCAGCCTTTATTTATCATTGATAATATTGCTTACGACAAGGCAATGAAATTATATATACTGTCTGATTCTTGGCCGGGAATTGTGTTGTCAAACCGGACAAATCGCGATTATCTTGTGTATGGATTGGAAAATAAAGATGAGCAAAGCGATTATTTTTTTTCAATGTCGCATATTATGGGCTATACAGGAAAAATCAACAAAGAAGAACTTGAAAAATTCGGCAAGGAATATTTGCCTATTGATTATATAGGGAAGATGGGGATAGAATATTTTTGGGAAAATGAATTAAAAGGCGTAAGCGGGCGCAAACAGATTGAGGTTGACGCTTTTCGCAAAGAAAAGAAAATAATTAGCATAGTTGAGCCTGAAGATGGAAATAATTTGGTTTTATCTTTGGATCTTATGGCGCAAATTAAGCTTGAGGAAATTCTAAATCGGCATTTAATAGAATTAAAATGCGCTAAAGCGTCAGCGATTGCAATGGATCCGGAGAACGGTGAAATATTGGCAATGGTTAGCTTGCCTGCTTATGATAATAATGCTTTCGCGCGCGGCATATCGCAAGAAGAATATAGCGCTTTGATTAGCCATCCGGATAAGCTTTTGTTTAACCGCTCAATTAGCGGCGAATATCCATCCGGTTCCACAATCAAGCCGCTTATGCTGGCGACGGCTTTAGAAGAGGGTATTATTAGCGAGCACACAAGTTTTTTAAGCGTTGGCGGACTTAGGATAGGGGAATGGTTTTTTCCTGATTGGCTTGCGGGCGGGCACGGAAGAACAGACGCGCGCAAGGCAATCGCGCAGTCGGTTAATACATTTTTTTATTATATTGGCGGAGGCTATGAAGATTTTCGCGGACTGGGAGTTGAAAAAATTGTTGAGTATGGCCGCTTGTTTGGTTTGGGCGCGCAGATGGGAATTGATTTGGCGGGCGAGGCAAGCGGATTTTTACCTACAAGAGAATGGAAAGAGAGCTATAAAAACGAACCATGGTATATCGGCGATACATATCATTTGGCAATCGGACAAGGGGACTTGCTGGTTACGCCATTGCAAGTCGCGGTATTCACAAGCGTTTTTGCGAATTCCGGAAAATTATACCGCCCGCATTTTATCAAGGAAATTTTATCCGGCGATGATAAAGTAATAAGAATTTTTGAAGATGAGCCGATAAGAAAAGATTTTATTGATCCGTATAACATCCATGTGGTACGGCAAGGAATGCGCCAGACAGTAACTCTGGGTTCGGCGCGCAGCATGCAGTCAGTGCCGGTAGCGGTTGCCGGAAAGACAGGAACAGCCCAATGGTCAAGCAAGAACGAAACACACGCCTGGTTTACCGGCTTCGCTCCTTATGACAGTCCGGAACTGGTAATTACGGTTCTAATTGAAGAGGGCGGCGAAGGCAGTAGCGCCGCAGTCCCTGTTGCTAAAGAATTTTTGGAGTGGTATTTTGGGGAGTATAAAAAATAAAACCAAACCCTATAATTTTTTACTAAAAAATGATATTATAAGAGTATAACAATTAATCAAAAAAAATGAAAAAAGAATTAACAACTGCAAAAACTATGTTAGCCAATCCGGCTCCTTTGGGATTGCTTGGATTTGGGATGACAACGGTTTTATTGAATCTGCATAACGCGGATTTTTTTGCAATGAACTCTATGATTTTGGCTATGGGTATTTTTTATGGCGGTATAGCGCAAATTATCGCGGGCATTATGGAATGGAAAAAAAATAATATTTTCGGTATGACCGCTTTTATTTCTTACGGTTTATTTTGGCTCTCTTTGGTAGCGCTTTTGATTATGCCAAAGATTGGGTGGGCGGAACCTGCTAGCGCCGGAGCTATGGCGGCTTATTTATTTATGTGGGGATTGTTTACCGCTGTTATGTTCGCGGCAACTTTAAAATTAAATAAAACCTTGCAATTTATTTTCGCAACGCTTGCTTTATTGTTTTTTCTTTTGGCTCTCGGAGATATAACAGGCATCAAAGCAATAACGAAAATCGCCGGATATGAAGGAATTATTTGCGGTTTTTCAGCAATTTATTTGGCCTCGGCTGAGATAATTAATGAAATTTACAAAAAACCGGTGTTGCCTGTGTGATTAATTATATTTTTAAATAAAAAGATATGAACAACAACAAACCAACTCCAAAAATCGGTGTTGGGGTTTTAATTCAAAATAGCAATAACGAAGTTTTGCTTGGCGAGAGAATGGGGTCGCATGGCGAGGGCGAGTGGTGTTTTCCTGGCGGGCATTTGGATTTTGGCGAGACTATTTTTCAAACAGCGAAAAGAGAAGTCAAAGAAGAAACAGGACTTATTGTCGACGAATTTGAATTGATTTCCGTTGCCGATGAGTTTAGATATATAAAAAGCGACAATAAGCATTATTTAAATATCGGCATTAAAGCAAAATATAATGGCGGCGAGCCTAAAATAATGGAGCCTGATAAATGCAAAGAGTGGTGCTGGTTTAAATTAGACAGTTTGCCGGATAAAATGTCAGAGGGCACGGAGTTTATGATTAGAAATTTTAATGAGGGTAAGATTTATCAGGGTGATAATTGAATATAAATAGCGTATTGACAATGTAACTACATTTATGATAATATATGGTTATAATTATTAATGATTAAAAAAATGTCTAATATACAAATTCGTGTTGACGAAAAAGAAAAAAAAGCTGCTAAAGTAATATTTGAAAAACTTGGACTTGATATGAGTAGTGCTATTAAATTGTTTTTAAAGCAAACCACGCTACGCAAGGGCTTGCCATTTTTATTGACTACGGAAAACGGTTTAACATTGGAAGAGGAAGCAGAGATTATAAAGGCATCTTCAGAAGCAAAAAGAGGCAAAAATGTTTCCAACGAGCTAAATAAAAAAGAAGCCGTTAAATATCTTAAGTCTTTATGAAGATAAAATATCACAAAAGATTTGAAAAACAGTTTAAGAAACTTTTGGATAGAGATAAAAAGAAAGTAATAAATGTTATTGAAATTTTTGTTAAAAATGTTGAGCATTTAAATTTGCGTAATCATAAGTTAAAAGGAAATTTGGCGGGAAAACGAGCAATATCCGCTGGTTCTGATTTAAGAATAATATTTGAGGAATTTGATAGTTATACTTTAGTTATTTTTTTGGATTTAGGGAAACATAATAGAGTTTATAAATAAAATATTTAGAAAATATATTAAGCAGGCATTTTAAAATGCCATTTTTTATACCCAAAACAAGCTAAAAAATAAATATTTTTAGCACTCTTGACACTAGACTGCTAAATGGTGTATTATGATATATAGATAAAAAATATGGACGAAAGAAAAGAATTGATTTTAAATACGATTATCAAGGAACATATAAAAACAGGATTGCCTGTGAGTTCCGGCGTTTTGGTGGAAAAATATAAATTGAATATATCACCGGCGACAGTCAGGAATGAAATGGCGATTTTAGAAGAAGAAGAATATATAATTCAACCCCATACTTCCGCCGGAAGAATTCCAACGGAAAAAGCCTATAAATTGTTTATTGATAATGTCCAGATTAAAAAAATAAACAAATCAGATCAAGCATGTCTAGAGGAATTGCTTGAAGAATCCAGTGAGGAGAATTTGAAAAACGTTGCTAAAAAACTCGCAAGCCTTTCAGGCACTACTGTTTTTTGGGCATTCCATAGGCATAATTTATATTACACGGGAATATCAAACTTACTTCAACAGCCGGAGTTTTCCGAGCTTAATATTATTTATGATATTTCCGCGATTATTGACAGGATTGACGAGATAATAAATGATGTATTTGACGAAATTGAAGACGGAATAAATATTAGAATCGGTTCAGACAGCCCGTTCGGGGATTTTAGCGGCACTATTATGGCTAAATATAAAATCGGCGAACACGAAAGTTTGTTTGGAATTTTAAGCCCTGTTAGAATGGATTATGAAAAAAATTTAACTTTAATAAATTTTGTTTATAATAAATTAAAA
>JAGLIO010000039.1 GCA_023142915.1 Candidatus Parcubacteria bacterium
TGAGGGTCAGTGAGGAGTTACTTTTAGCTCAAAAATATTTTAGCTAATATTAAATATTCTATAAAACATTCTTCATGCTTCCCTTCCCTGCCATATTGTCATAATCCGAATTATCATTATTATTATGATTTTGATTTTGATAATTTTCATCCTGTCGCGGCTCAAAAGCCTGTATCTTTTCTCTTTGGCGCAACTTTTTAATCGCTTCTTCCACATCGTAATTCTTGTCTCTGTTAACACCGTTGCCAAATTCCAACTCTTGCTCCTCATCATAGTCATATCTCCGTTTGCTTTTTCTTTGCGGCCACAAGCGCAAATTATATTTATCTTCCGGAAACAAATAAGCGTAAGTCAATGCAAATAATAAGCCGAATAAGATGCCAAACAATAAATTCAAAACAACATTCGGTTTAACCGGCAGTTCCGAGGTAAAAGGCTGGTCAATTATTCTTATTTCAATATTGCCGCCTGAACCGTGATAAAACGCGTGCTTATCTTTAAGCGTGGCGTTTACCGCCCTGATTATCTGATCTGCCTGATATTTATCTTTATGAAAAACCGACAAGGTTATAATGCCGCGGTTATTGGAATTTGCTTTTACAGTTTTTTTCCATTCCTTGCTATGGTCTTCCAATCTGGCCGGAAAATAATTGCGATTAACAGAAAATCCGGAATTAATTATTTCATTAAAAAAAGAATTACTGGTTATAACATCAGCTAAAACAGCTCCCACATATTCATTGGCTTTATTAACCTGATAAGGGTCAACGCCGTATTGATTTTTTTGCACTACCAATATTTTTGTTTCCGAGCCATATTTAAAAGGCTGAATTATAGTCAAAATTACGGCAAAAACCAAAAATAACGCAACAGCCGAAAAAACAGTCTGCTTTTTTTGTTTTAAGACATTTATATACTCTTGAATATTCATAAAATATGCTTATCTTACAATAGAACAAATTAGCATATTATTATTTAATTGTCAAGATGCAAAAAAGTATATCCAAAAAAGTATATCATTAACCATAAAAAAACAGCTAATTTTAAATAAAAAATCACTAATTTGCTATGTCTGAATTTTTTATTTGATTATAAATTTTTTTAATCTGTTTGCTCCATTCAAAATCTCTTACCGCGCGCTCCCTGCCTTGCACACCCATTCTTTTTCTTAACTTCGTATCTTGAGCCAATTTTAATATCGCGCCTGCGATGTCATCAACGCTTTGCGAATCAACAAGCAGCCCTGTTTCACCATCAATAATCGCGTCTTTTACGCCGCCGGAATTTCCTCCGATTACCGGCAACGAAGCCAAAGCCGCTTCCAAATAAACAATGCCAAAGCCTTCAAAATCTCCTTCAATATCACGAGCAGGCATTATAAATATATCAGAACTTTTAAGCCACTGCCACTTTTCATCATCGCTTAAAGACCCCAAAAAATGTATGTTAGGACAAATGCCGGCAATTTCTTTTAAATATGCTTCATTCTCGCCTTTGCCTGCGATAAAATAATGAATATCAGAATTAACCATATATATTTTTTTTAAAGCCTCTATCACCTTGTCTTGCCCTTTTCTTTTTACTAAGCGCGAAATTGTAAACAAAACGATTTTGTCTTGCAAATTATATTTTTTTAAAATTTCTTCATTTTGATATTTATTAAAGTTTATATTAATATCAATTCCCGGATTTATCACCTTAACTTTACCGTGATTTTCTTGACCGATAAAATCTTTAACCAATCCCGCGGTATAAGAATTTGGGCAAAAAATATGCTTTGCTTTTTTTAAAATTTTAAGACTGATTATTCTCTTTCTATTTTTCCTCAAAGCATAATTAATATCCATGCCATGAATAATAACGCTGTAAGAAACTTTATTAAAAATGGAATAAATATATAATATTATTCCAAGCGGCAATAAATGCCCGACTATGATATGGTCAAATTTTTCTTGTTTGTTTAGTTTTACAAACTGCCAAAACGCGGGCAGCCATTTCGGCCAAATTTTATTAAACAACAAAGCGCCGGAATTATTATTTAAAACTTTTATATTATCTTTTTCCGGCCAATATTTAATTAAATTTCCGTAATAATTTGACACCCCTCCTTTAAACGGCGGGTATTCAATTGTAAAAAGTAAAGTTTTCATTATTTTATTATAACTTAAATATAACTTTATTACAATTTAATATTTTCTCTCTCGCTAACTATCAATCCATCTTTTAACAAAATAACTCTTTCAACATATTTTTTATCTTCCGGTTCGTGCGTGACCATAACAATAGTTTGGCCTAGCTCTTTATTTAATTTTTGAAAAAGTTTTAAAACTGTTTCTGATGATTCACTGTCTAAATTAGCGCAAGGTTCATCCGCGAATAAAATTTTTGGATTATTAACTATTGCCCTTGCTATTGCTACCCTTTGTTGCTCTCCTCCGGAAAGTTCACGAGGTAAATGATATAAACGCTCTTCAAGTCCAACTTTTGCAAGTACGCATGTTGCTCTTTTTATATACTCTGTTTTTTTTATTCCTTGTTTCATTAAAGGAAGATAAACTGACTCTAGGGCGGTAAGCTCAGGTAAAAGCGCGTATTCTTGAAAAACATAACCCAGCTTTGTTAATCTAAAATGAGTTTGTTGACGATTTGTTAAGCCCAAAACATCAACTCCGTCAATAATAATTTCACCAGAAGTAGGATTATCTAATAATCCCAGTTGATGAAGCAAGGTTGATTTTCCCGAACCGCTTCTCCCCATAATAGCTATAAACTCGCCTTTTTCAATCTCAATATTAACGCCTTTGAGGGCTTGTGTCGGCACCCTGCCTTCGTATATTCTTTTTAAATTTTTTATTTCAATTATCATAATATTATTACGATCCCCAAATGGCATTAAGTATACTTTCTCTTGCGCCTCGCCATGAAGGAATAAAACC
>JAGLIO010000004.1 GCA_023142915.1 Candidatus Parcubacteria bacterium
GGACGTTTTTTATTGTTTTTTTATTGAAAATCAATTAAAATACAAATATGACAATAAACAAAATAATAAAATTCAGGATAATATTGTTTTTATTGTTTTTTATGTCTGTCGGTTTTTTCTTTTACAAGGCAATTATTCCAAGCGGGAAAATTGTTTATATTAATAATTTTGAAAAAGAAAATTATTTTTTAGGCAAATTAAACCCGAGTGAAAGACTGGCTATTCATAATAAAAAAACAGAAAATATAATTATCGCAAATCCGGTTTATTTTAATTTATATGCGCCGCGTACTTTTGATAAAGCGATATTAAAATATCGCTATAAAAACGCGGCTAAAGCCCCGTTAATTGAAACAGGCGTATTGGTTGATAAAAATGCCTGGCGTTATAACTTGAAACCGGTTGAAAACAGACTTATTGACCAACTGTCTTTGGTTTGGAGTAAAATCATAGAAGTGGATGAAATGCTTTTGATTAGACCGGAAACATTAGGAAGTAACGCAAGTACAAGCTATTCCAGTATTAAAGATTTTATTTCAAATCCGCCCGAACTTAATAAAATCGCCGCGTATAATTATGATTTAAATTTAAATTATATTTTAGAAGATTATCAGGCATCTGAATTCACTGCGCAAAATATTCCAGCGCTAAGAGGCGCTTATCAATTTTTTGTTTATTTAAAAAATGAAGATTTAAATTTAAATTTTGTTTTTTATGATTTAAATAAAAACAAAGATTCTGACGATTTTGATATTAGATTGTATTTTAATGATGAGCTTATAGATTTTAAGCATATTTTGGATGATGGCAACACGGGTAATAACGGGAAATTTAGCGAGGAAAACATATTTCAATTTAAATTGGCAAATTTACCTGAAGGCGCCTATAAAATTGAAGTGAAAGCCAATAATGATGTTATAACAAAGACAATCAAAAGCGCGCATAAAAAAATGGCTTTTATTCATAAATTGGAATTATTCAATGCCGGAAAAGAGGATATTAAACTTTATACTGACAGCAATTCAATTCAGGCGACTACGGTTTTTCCTGAAAGTTTGCAGATTGTAAAAATAAATAAAAATAATCTTGATATTAATGAAACATATAAGCAATTTGAAATTTTAATAGATCAAGGTACAAGTTCTGAAATATTATTGCAAAAAGACGGATTGATTTTGAGCGGAGACGGTGTTTTTGCGTTTGACCCATCTTCTTTAATCAATCCTAAAATTAAAAAAGCCGATTATAATTTAGACGTAGATAAATCCGGCATTAATTATATTATCGCAAAATATAAAACTCCTGAAAAAATCGGAGAATGGACTATTGCCAAAGTGGAAATAGATTTGGCGCAAGCATATCGTGAAAATAGCAAAAACAGTTTTATAATTTCAGCTCCCGCGTTAAAACAGGAAGACAAGAAGGAATTATATTTTGATTTAATAGAAATAGAATTAAGAGGACGTAGTTTATTAGATAAAATTAATAATTTTTGGAATTAATTATGAGAATAATAGCAAAAGAATTGTTTTACGTTACTGGCTCGGCTTTTTTAATATATTTTATAATGGAAATTTTTTGGCAAGGAATAGTTTTGTCATATTTTAATATAAATTGGGTGTTGCTATTATGGGTGATTATTGCTATATTAATAATATTAATACTAGATAAAAAAAATGGAAATAAATAAAGAACAAATAAGAAAAAGTTTGCCGTTTGTATTGTTTGCGGTTATTTTTTTGCTTCCGATTATTAAAATTCAGGGGATTATTATATTGGTTATTATTGCCGGGCTGTTTTTCGCGTTTAAAAATCTTAATTTAAATAATATAAATCTAAGTTCAAAAAATGCAACAATTGACTTGGATCATCTAAAAAATATGAAAAATACAAAATCATTAATAATTATTACCGTAGCTGCAATTTTCGCTTTATGGCTCTTTTTTGCCTCAATTGTAATTATTGATGCCGGTGAAACAGGGGTTTATTCTTTGTTTGGAAAAGTTCGCGATCAGGAATTATCATCGGGCTTTCATTTGGTTATTCCATTAGCCAAAGTTACAAAAATAAGCATTAGAACTGAGGAATATACAATGAGTATAGCGCAAGGGGAGGGCAAACTCTATGGCTCGGACGCTATTACGTCTTTAACCAAAGAGGGTTTAAGCGTAGATTTGGATATGACGGTTTTATACCGCATTAAAGAAGAAAAGGCTTCTGATATTTACAAAACGGTTGGTATAAAAGAAAATGTGGACGAAAAAATTATCCGTCCGACAATCAGAACGGCAATTCGCGATGTAATCGCCCAGTATGAGGCAAAGGATATTTATTCGGAAAAACGCGAGGAAGCAGCCGACAAAATCGCGGAAAATTTAAAAAATGAATTAGAGGAAAGAGGAATAATAATTGAAGAAGTTTTACTTAGAAATGTGGCTTTGCCAGCTAACTTGGCAAACGCGATTCAGGAAAAATTGCAAGCAGAGCAAGAAGCGCAAAAGTATGATTTTATTTTGCAAAAAGAAAAGAAAGAAAAAGAAAGAAAAGTTATTGAGGCCGAAGGCCAGCGCGACGCGCAAAAGATCATCAACGAGAGCTTAAGCACTAATTATCTTTATTATTTATATATAAAAGATTTAAAAGAACGCGAAGGAACAATTTATGTGCCGACTAATCCGTCAACAGGCATGCCGCTTTTTCGGGAACTTGGTAGATAGAATTTAATTAAGAATTAAAAATCAAGAATTAAAGATTATTGATTATGATTAAAGGCGTTATTATTAAAAAAATAAACAAATACGAAGATGAACGCGGGTGGCTGGCTGAGATTTTTCGGGAGGATGAAGTTGATTTTCATGTTTCAATGTCCTATATAAGCTCAACCAAGCCGGGTGTTATTCGCGGGCCGCATGAGCATAAATATCAATCTGATTTTTTTGTATTTATCGGACCGGGAGATTTTGAGCTGCATCTTTGGGATCGGCGCGAAAATTCTGAAACTTATAAAGAATATATAAAAATAACGGTTGGCGAAAGCAATTTATGCTCGGTAGTAGTTCCACTAGGAGTTGTTCATGGCTATAAGTGCGTTTCAGACAATAATGCCTTGTGCGTAAATATGCCGAATAAATTATATAAAGGAAAAAATAAGCAAGAAGAAATCGACGAAATTCGCTGGGAACAAGATAAAAATTCACCATATAAAATATTATAATAAATTAAATTATAATTTTTATTTTTTCAGCCTTGGGTATGAAAAATAAAAATTAAAAATTATAAAATATGGACTGTATATTTTGTAAAATCATAGCTCAGGATATTCCCGGCTATAAAGTTTATGAAGATGAAAAAGTTTACGCTTTTTTTGACATTTTGCCGATTAGCCAGGGGCATACAATTATTGCTCCTAAAAACCACATCTCTGACATTGAAAATCTTTCCGAGAGCGAGCTATGCGCTATGACCGCCGCAATTAAAAAAATCGGTAAAGCAATTATTGACGGTTTAGGCGTAAAAGGCTATAGCGTATTTTTGGATAACAAAAGCGCGGCTAACCAGCATGTTCCGCATGTTCATTTTCATTTGGTGCCTCGCGCCGAAGGCGATGGATTGGAGCGCTGGCCGCAGTCAGGATACGGCGAAGGAGAAGCTGAGTTTTGTTTAAAGAAAGTCAAGACAGAGCTAAAATAATTTTTTAAAACAATGGAGTGTTTATTTTGTAAAATCGCGAATAAAGAATTGCCTTGCTATAAAGTATATGAAGACAAGGATTTTTTAGCTTTTTTGGATATCAGACCGCTTAATCCCGGGCATACTCTTGTAATACCAAAAAAGCATTTTCGCTGGGTTTGGGATGTTCCGGTTAAAAACGATAATTCGCCGAATATTTCCGAGTATTACATTATTGTTTCCAAAATCGCGAACGCGATTAAAAAGGCTTTTAATACCGATTATGTCGTGTCATTGGTTCTTGGCGAAGAGATCGCGCACTCGCATGTTTGGCTTATTCCAAGATTAAAAAACGACGGACACGGAACCGCAGTTGATTTGAAAAATATAAAAAAATTAAGCGACAGGGAAATGACTGAAGCGCAGGAAAGAATTATAAAAGAACTAAAGAATCAATAAATTTTCGTATTTAAGAAAATTTCAAGATGTTGATTGGTGGTACTGTTGGATTTAATATTTTTAGCTAATATTTATTATATGAATATCAAAATATGTAAACCAACTGCCGTAGATCTTTTTTGTGGTTGTGGTGGCTTAACAGAAGGATTAAAACAAGCCGGATTTAACGTGGTAGGAGCAGTTGAATGTAATATTGTATTTGTAAGAACATATAAGTTAAATCATAAAAAAGTGAGAGTTTGGGTAGATGATATAAAAAAGTTAGATCCGAAAAAAATACGTCAAAAATTACAATTTAAAAAAGGCGATTTAGATTTAATGGCTGGATGCCCTCCCTGTCAGGGGTTTTCAACTGTAGGAACAAAAAATGTAAATGATAAAAGAAATGATTTAGTTTTTGAATGGCTACGATTTGTTAAAGAATTTGAACCTAAAACAGTAATGATGGAAAATGTAAAAGGATTATATGAAGACAAAAGAATCACGATTATAGTTGAAGAATTAAATAAAATTGGGTATAAAACTGGTGAAACTCCAAAAGTTTTAAATGTAGCTGATTATGGAGTACCACAAAGACGGAAACGTATGATATTACTTGCCGGAAAAGAGAAATTTATTGAATTAGCTAAACGTAAGAGTAAAACAAAAACAGTACGTCAAGCGATAGGTAATTTGCCATTGCCTGGGAATAGCGATGATAAAATTCATGATTATCCGGAGAAAAGAAGCGCAAAAGTAATGAGATGGATTGAAAAAATTCCGAAAAACGGCGGTAGTTACAGAAATTTGAAATACGCTCGGCAACTTCCTTGCCATAAGCGATTGGGAGGAGGATTTAAAGATATATATGGAAGAATGAAATGGGATGATATTTCCCCGACTATTACTGGTGGATGCACAAATCCCTCAAAAGGTCGGTTTTTGCACCCCGAACAGAACCGTGCTATAACAATGAGGGAAGCAGCTTTAATACAGGCTTTTCCTGCAAGTTATAAGTTTTCTTTAATTGGCGGAAAAGGAGTAATATCATCGATGATTGGAAATGCTTTACCACCGTTATTTATTAAAAAACATGCGAACAAAATTATTAAGCATTTAAAGGAAAACCATGTTTGAGAAAAATAAATTACAAATGTCATTTGATCCAAGTACTATAGAGCATCTCGGAGTCAGGATGTATTCAACACTACCTCCTGTTATTGCAGAATTAATAGCTAACGCTTATGACGCAGATGCAAAAATAGTTGAAATTGAATTATTGGATAATGGCGAAAAGAAAATTATCGTAAGAGATGATGGTTTTGGTATGAGTTTTAAAGATATAAATTCAAAATTTTTAAGAATAGGAAGACTTCGAAGACAGGAAAAAAATGGTGATGTTACACCAAAAGGAAGGAAGGTTATTGGTAAAAAAGGAATAGGCAAACTTTCCTTTTTTGGAATTGCAAATAAAATTATTGTGTTAACAAAAAAAGAAAAGAAATTAAATATTTTTGAATTGGACTGGAAATCCATAAAAAAATCATCCGGTGGCAATTATAATCCGAAAGTGATTAAATGTGATGAAAAATGTGAAGATGGCTCTGGCACAGAAATAATCCTTGAAATAGATAGAAAAAGCGATTTTGATCCGCATAAAATCGCTAAAAGTTTATCTAAAATTTTTATATTTGATAAAGATTTTAAAGTGTCTATTAAGCATAATGACAACGTTCAAATGATTATTGAAAATAATTTAAAGTATGAAGATATAGGCAAACAATTTGAATGGAATTTTCCCGTAAAAGACAATTTTGTTGATAAAAAATTTAAAAATAGCAAAGATATAAAGGGAGTTATTATTACGACAAAAAGTCCAATAACTCCAAATACAAATTTAAGAGGCGTTACACTTTTTTCTAGAAATAAATTAATTAATTTACCGGAATATTTTTCAAGTAGTGACTCTAGTCACTTTTTTTCTTATTTAACTGGATGGCTTGAGGTGGATTTTATAGATGATCTTAAAGAGGATGTAATTTCAACAAACAGGCAATCCCTTGATTGGGGTCATCCAGTTACGCAAAATTTAAGAGAATATCTTGAGGAAGTAATTAAATATATAAAAAAAGACTGGAGAAAAAAAAGAGGAAAGAAAGCAGAGAAAGAAATAGAAGAAAAAACTAATATTGATTTGAATCGCTGGTATAATTCTGCAGGAGAGCTAAAAGAAAAATTAAAAACAGTAGTAGAAGCTATTGTTAAAAATCCTGAGTTAACTCCAAAGAAATGGAGTGAAGTTATAAAAACAATTCATGAGGAATTTGTTCCTGAATATCCATTTTATCATTGGCGACATTTACATCAGAAAATTCAGTTGATTACCAAGGATGACTATATAAATGAAAGGTATTTTGATGCGGCTGAAAAAGCATCACGATTGTATGTTCAGAAATCAAAAGATAAGTCTGGCATCAATTCAGGTTCAGATTCCAATGATATGGACACTATATATAATTCTGGAAATGGTAAATTAATGATAACTTTTTGTTCTGATATTACTGAAAAAAATATACAAAATGGGCAGTGTTTATTGTCTAAGGGGGTAGTGGCTGGATGCAGAAATCCATTAACACATAACCCTGAATATCAAAAGAAATTGATTGATAAAGGTCTTTTTACGAAGAGAGATTGTTTGGATTTGTTAAGTTTAGTATCGCACCTTTTTTATAGATTAGATAATGCAAAAAAAAGAATTTAATTTTTAAGAATATGCAAAAAAAGTAAAAAAATAAAATTAATTTATTTTTTTTACACAATATTTTATGAAAATCTTAGTCACCGGCGGCGCCGGTTTTATTGGATCAAATTTTATTAATTATTGGCTGGAAAAATATTCTGATGATAAAATTATTAATCTGGATCTTTTGACTTATGCCGGGAATTTGGATAATTTAAAAGCAGTTGAAAATAATCCAAATTATACTTTTGTAAAAGGGGACATTTGCGATGAAAAGCCCGTGAATGAGCTTGTAAAAAATATTGATTTGATTGTTCATTTTGCCGCCGAAAGTCACGTTGACCGTTCAGTGGTTTCCAGCGAAGATTTTATTAGAACAAATGTAAATGGCACAAGAGTTCTTTTGGACGCAGCCAAAAATAATGGCAAAATTCGTTTTCATCATGTTTCAACTGATGAAGTTTTTGGATCCCTTGGCTTTAGCGATCCAAAATTTAACGAGCTTACGCCCTACAATCCTCACAGTCCTTATAGCGCGTCAAAAGCCGCGTCCGACCATTTAGTCCGCGCGTATTTTCATACGCATAAATTGCCGATTACGATTTCCAATTGTTCAAATAATTACGGCGAATATCAGTTTCCTGAAAAATTAATTCCGCTTTTTGTTACGAATTTATTGGAAAACAAAAAAGTTCCTTTATACGGAAACGGCAAGAATGTTAGGGACTGGATATATGTCGGCGACCATAATCGCGGAGTAGATTGCATTATCAAAAAAGGAAAAATCGGCGAAACTTATTGTCTTGGCGGCGGAAATGAATTATCCAACTCTGAAATAACTTCAATTATTTTAAATTTATTGGGTTTTGGAGAGGAAATGATTGAATATGTCGCTGACAGGCCGGGACATGATTTGCGATACGCGATTGATATTACCAAAATTGAAAAAGAGTTAAATTGGTACCCTGAAGTTGATTTTGACGCGGGAATAAAGCATACTATTAATTGGTATAAAAATAATAAAGAATGGTGGCAAAAAATTAAAAGCGGAGAATACCGCAATTATTACAGCCGTCAGTATGGAGCGTAATTTATGAGAGTATTAATTTTGGGGGCAAAAGGCACGTTGGGCAGCCAAATAAAAAAAGTTTTTAGCTCTAATAATCAAATTTTTGCTTGGGACTCAGAGAATGTTGATATTACAGACAAAGAGGCGCTGAGCGGTAAAATTAACAAAATCAAACCGGAGATTATTATAAATGCCGCCGCTTATAACGCGGTTGATAAATGCGAGGAAAATGTTAATGAATTTGAATTGGCAAAAAAAATAAACGGTCATGCGCTTGGTTGTCTTGCTGATATTGCCATAAAAAATAAAGCTTTGCTTGTGCATTATTCTTCTGATTATATATTTGGCGGACATACTCCGGCTGTTGTTTTGGAGGCAAAGGAAAATGGAGGTTTTAGTGAAAATTTTGCGCCTTGTCCCTGTAATAATTACGCAATTACAAAATTAATGGGAGAGCAAGAGATTCTGTCCCGCAAAAATAAAAAATTAAAATATTATATTATCAGATTATCTTGGCTTTTTGGGCCTAAGCCGGCGAGTAAAGCCTCAAAACAAAGTTTTTTTGATTTAATGATTGATTTAAGTAAAAAGCAGGAAGAAATAAAAGTTGTTGACGATGAAGTCAGTTCTTTTACTTACGCGCCGGATTTGGCTTTAGCAACCCAAAATTTGATTTTAAGCAAAAAAGAATTTGGAATTTACCATATTACCAATTCCGGGCAAGTGAGCTGGTTTGAAGCCGCTCAGGAATTATTTGGTATGCTAAAATCCGATGTTAGGATTAGACCGGTAAGCGGCAATGTTTTTCAACGACCGGCAAAAAGACCGTCTTTTTCAGGGTTAAAAAACACAAAATTAAAATCTTTAAGAAATTACAAAGAGGCATTAAGAGAATATTTAAAAATAAAATAATATGAAAGGAATAATTTTGGCAGGCGGAACGGCTACTCGGCTTTTTCCGCTTACAACAACAACAAGTAAGCAGTTATTACCGGTTTATGACCGGCAGATGATTTTTTATCCATTAAATGTTTTAATTAAAGCCGGAATTAAGGATATTTTAATAATAGTCGCGCCTGAACATTCTGGGCAGTTTTTAAATTTGCTTGGCTCTATTTTTGAAAAATATGATATTAGAATAGAATTTAAGGTGCAAAAAGTGCCGCGCGGATTGGCTGACGCTTTTATTGTCGGAGAAAGCTTTATTGACGATGACAGCGTAGCAATGGTTTTGGGGGATAATATTTTTGAAGATGATTTTAGCGAACAGATTAAAAATTTCAAATCAGGCGGATTGATTTTCGCGAAAAAAGTTTCCGATCCGGAAAGATACGGTATAGTAAAATTTGACGAAAATATGAAAGCGATAGAAATTCAAGAAAAGCCTAAAAAATGGATTTCAGATTACGCAATTCCAGGTCTTTATGTTTATGATAATCGCATTGCAGGTATTGCCAAAAAAGTGCGCCCGAGCGAAAGAGGCGAAATTGAAATCACATCTTTGCATAATTGGTATTTAGAAAAAGGGGAACTGGAAGTCGCTATGGTTGATGGCGCGTGGTTTGACGCGGGTACTTTTGATTCCTTACTGGAAGCTTCAAATATTGTTAAAGAAAAAAAAATCTATAAAAACTTTGATCCGTTGGTTGATAAAGCAATTAAAGAGTTTAGCGCGGAGTTTAAAGATTTGGCAAAGAAAAGATTGGTTTAATAATATGCCGAAAAATTTAGATAACACAAAATTAACAATTGGTTTTATAACATACGGTAAATCAACTTTTAAGTATTTGCCGTATTTTTTGGATAGCCTGTTTAAACAAAGTTATCTTGGTTTTGAAATATTAGCGGTTGATTGTACTGATGATGGCGGTAAAAGTAATCTGGAGATATTGAATAAATATCCGCAAATTAATATTATTCAAAAAGGGAAAAATTTTGGTTTTGCCAAGAGTTATAATTTGATGATAAACGAGGCTGTTAAGAACGGCGCTGAATATTTTTTGGCAATAAATCCTGATATGATTTTGGATAATCGCGCGGTAGAAAAAATGTTTGATGTGATTATTGCAGATAATAAGCTCGCCTCGGTCGCGCCTAAAATATATAAATGGAATTTTAAAGAAAATGCGCCAGTATCGGACGATGAAAAAACAAATGTGATTGATTCATTTGGAATAAAATTAAAAAACGGTTTTAGATTTTTTGATATCGGGCATGGAAAATTTGATCAAGGGCAGTTTGATAAATCAGTAATACTCGGTCCTAGCGGCGCCGCTGCAATGTATCGTGTTCGCGCTTTGGAAAAAGTTAAATTTGACAATCAATATTTTGATGAATTAATGTTTATGTATAAAGAAGATTGCGATTTGGCTTATCGATTATTTCTGGCCGGCTATAAATCAAAACTTGCAATCAACGCTAAAATTTACCATGATCGTACTGCAGGTGCGATTGGGGAGAACAAAATATCGATCGCGTTAAATCGAAAAAATAAAAGCAAACAAATAAAAAAATGGTCTTTATCGCATCATTTGATTATTATAAAAAAGTTTTGGAAAATACAGAGTTTTATAAACAAAGTAGCCATAATTTCGTATATTCTATTAATGTTTATATTTTCATTAATATTTGAACAATATTTATTAAAGGAGTTTTTTAAGGTTTTTAAGATTAAGGTTGTGAAAGTAAAAATTATTGAATAATTTTTTTTATGAAATTAAGCATAATAATCGTTTCTTGGAACGTGGCCGGGAAATTGAAAGGAAATTTAAAAGCGATATATTCTTCTGATTTGGATAAATCCGATTTTGAAGTTTTTGTGGTTGATAATAACTCGCATGATAATACGATTGATATTGTTAAAAAAGAATTTCCGCAAGTTAAATTAATTGCCAATTCTGAAAATTTGGGTTTTGCTAAAGCGAATAACCAAGCAATTAAACAAGCAAAAGGGGAGTATATTTTACTGCTTAATCCTGATACGCGAGTTAAAGAAAATACTTTTACAAATTTATTAAAGTGGATGGATGAAAATCCGCAGGCGCGCGTTGCTGGCTGTAAATTAATAAACGAAACAGGAGAAATTATCAAGTATGTCCGTTGTTTTCCAAAAATTTGGGATCAATTGGCGATAGTTTTAAAATTGCCGCATATTTTTCCGGGAATTTTAAATAAATATTTAAGAAATGATTTTGATTATGAAAAATCGGCAAAAGTAGATTCAATCCGCGGCGGATTTTTTTTGGTTAGAAATAATACCCCACAATTAAAATTAGACGAAAGATATTTTCTATGGTTTGAAGAAGTGGATTTTTGCCGTCAAATAAAAAATGCCGGAGAAGAAGTTTGGTACACGCCGGTTGCGGAATGTGTTGATTATGTCGGGCAAAGTTTTAAGCAAGTAAGCATAGCAAAGAAGCAAAAATATTTCCGAGATTCCCAACTTAAATATTTTAAAAAATGGCATCCGGCTTGGCAGTGCTATTTATTGAAAATTACTTGGGTCTTTGGAATGTTTGTTTCGTTTGTATTGGGAAAAATGAACTTTAAAAGCAGGGCAAAAACATAAAAAATGAAAAAGACCACAATTCTAATTTAACTTTAAAAATTAAAACTGTGGTCTGTATTAAATAGGTTCGTCAATGGTTGTTTAGTTTTTTTTGTGCTATCTCTAGTTCCTCTTGCGCTATCGCATATTCGTTTTCAAGCCTATTCATATTATTAGTTATACGAGTAGCGTCAGCTTTAAAATTGTCTATTAAATTTATAAGTTCTTTTTTGGAATTCCAAACAGCAAGTTGCGCATTGTTCACTTTTTTCTTTATTTCTTTAATGCTCATTTTGTCCTCCTTAATAATTTTGTAATTTTAATAAAAAATGTCAATTCAATTATTGGTTAATGAAATTTAGCATAATCAACAAAAAATGTCAAGTTTAGTAAAAAAAGTAGCAATAATAATATCCCCAAATTACAAAGATTATGCCAAGAATTTTTTGCGCGAGTGTATTGAAAGTGTGAGACAGCAGGATTATCAAGGAGAAACAAAGGTTTTTATTACAGACAATGAAACTAGCGCGGAAAGCGTTAAGTTGTTGCAAAAAGAGGTGCCGGAAGCGGAATTAATATTAAATACAAAAAATGACGGTTTTGCCAAAGGCTGTAATGATAGTATGCGCCAAGCGATGCTGCAAAATTTTGATTATATTTTTTTAGTCAGCATCCATTCTGTTTTAGATAAATCGTGCGTGAGCGAGCTTGTCAGTGCAATGGAAAACGATAAAAAAATCGCTGTCGCGCAGGCAAGGATGATGCTATTTGGAGAAGATAGTTTAATTGCCACTTTGGGAAATGATACGCATTTTTTAGGCTTTGGATTTTGCAGAGGATATAAAGAAAAATGGAATAATCAAATTATAGAGATTAAAGATATTTTTTATCCAACAGGCGGCTCCATGTTTTTTAGGCGCGAGGCTTTGGAAAAAGTCGGATTGTTTGATGAGGAGTATTGGATGTATAATGAAGATCAAGAATTGCCTTGGCGAATGCGCCTTAACGGTTTGCGATCCGTAATCGCGCCAAAGGCAATAGCTTATACAAAATATAATTTTAAAACATCAATTAAAAAAGTATATTGGATGGACAGGAACCGGATAATTTCAATTTTAATCTGCTATAAAATTCCTACTTTAATATTTATTTTATTACCGTTTATTTTAATGGAAATCGGACATATATTTTTTTCTTTGAAAAACGGATGGTTTAAAGACAAACTCAAGGTTTGGAAATATTTTTTAACTCCGCGCGTTTGGGCGTATTTAATTAGCGCGCGCAAACGCAATCAAGACTTGCGAAAAATCAAAGATAAAGATATAGTAAAGATGATAACAGGCGAAATAAGCCATCAGGAATTTGATGATTGGAAATTAAAATTAATAAATCCCGTATTTAATTTTTATTGGATGGCGGTTAAAAAAATTATATTTTGGTAAAAAAATATGGATATAAGCATTATAATCCTAAATTATAAATCAAAAGGCCATACCTTGAATTGCATTAAGTCTATTAAAGATGCTGATTTTGTTTTGGACGGTAAGAAACTAACTTATGAAATTATCGTGATTGATAATAATTCCGGTGATAGCATCGGCGAGATTTTGAATTGGCAATACGGGGATATTAAATTTATTCAAAATGAAAGCAATTTGGGAATGGGCGCGGGAAACAATGTTGGGATAAGAAAAGCAAAGGGCGAGTATATTGCAGCGATAAATCCGGATATAATTGTGTTTAAAGATGTTTTTGTCAAAATGTATGAGTATATGGAAAAAAATAAAAAAATAGGCATAATCGGACCGCAGCAGCTTTCTCCTGATAAAAGCATACAATATTCCTGTTATCGCTGGCACAAATTATTGACACCTGTTTATCGCCGCACGCCTTTAGGGAAATTGAATTTCGCGAAAAAAGATATTGACAGGCTTTTAATGAAAGATTTTGACCATAAAGAAACAAAAGAAGTGGACTGGCTTTTAGGCTCCTTTTCTTTTTGCAGGACTAAAGCCTTAAAGCAGACTGGCTTGTTTGATGAAAGATTTTTTATGTACCTTGAGGATACGGATCTTTGCCGCCGATTTTGGAATAAAAATTGGCTGGTAATATATTTCCCAAAAGTAAAAGTAATCCATAACCACGCGCGCGAAAGCGCGCAAGTCGCTTGGTATAAATTTTTTACAAACCCCACAACAATATACCACATAAAATCATGGATTAAATATATTATTAAGTGGAAATTTAAAACAAATTTATGACAAAAATTAAAAAAGCAATATTGCCTGTTGCCGGTTTCGGAACAAGATTTTTGCCGGCAACAAAAGCACAACCGAAAGAAATGCTTCCGGTTGTTGATAAACCGGTGATTCAATATTTAGTTGAAGATGCCGCAAAAGCCGGAATTGAAGATATAGTTTTTGTTACAGGAAGAGGAAAGCGAGCGCTAGAAGATCATTTTGATTATTCTTTTGAGCTTGATTATAATTTGGTGGAAAAAAATAAAATTGATTTGGTTAAAAAGGTAAGAGAAATTTCAAAATTGGCAAATTTTTCTTATGTCCGCCAGCCAATGCCATTAGGCGATGGCCACGCAATAAGCTGTGCCGCTCATCTAGCGCGAAATGAACCTGTTCTTGTTATGTTTGGCGACACTCTTTATGACGCAAAAATAAGTCCGGCAAAACAAATGATAGATGCTTACGCAAAATACCAAAAACCGATATTTGGATTTTCAGAAGTTGATAAAAATTTAGTTGATAAATTCGGCGTAATTGACGGAGATAAAATTGAAGATAACGCGTATTTGATTAAAAAATTTGTTGAAAAGCCGCCAATTAATGAAGCGCCTTCAAATTTTGCAGCGGTTGGCATTTATATAATTACGCCGGAAATTATTGAAATTTTGCAAAAAATGAAATCAGGAAAATCCGGTGAAATTCGTTTAATTGACGCTTTTGAAATAATGCTTCAGAATAAAAAGGAAATTATCGGCTTAAAAATTGAAGGTGAATGGCTTGATACGGGAGATAAATTTAATTTTATTAAAGCTACTTTGAAATTAGGAATTAAAGATAAGGAGATTGGCGAGAAGTTGAAAAAATATATTAAAGAAATTAGCGCGGCTATTGAATAGATAATTTATA
>JAGLIO010000040.1 GCA_023142915.1 Candidatus Parcubacteria bacterium
CTTAAACTGACATATCCAATTGGAAAATCAAGAGGACACTTAATAAAATAAGGCATAATCACAAAAAACATTAACCCGAGTCCCAATCCCACTCCCCAGACAGCGTAAAATAAAGCTTGCAGAACATAAGAAAAAATAATAGTTTGCTCTTCTATGCCAATGGCTTTCAGTATGCCAATCTGTCTGCGACGATTAACTACGCTAACAAAAATTACAATAAAAATAGTAACCGCCGCCACCAATAAACCAATCGTCACTAAAATAAATTCAATCATATCAAAACTTTCGGTTATACTCATCATCATGCCCATATATTCAGGCCAAGCGCGAATATCTTCTTTAATAAAACCGATTTTCTTTAACTCTTCAATGTATTTATCCTCTTCGCCTGTCTGTTCAGTTTTGATTATTATTTCCGATGCTCCGTTATGCAAACCCAAAACAGATTCCATTTCTTTTTCTGTCACAAAAGCTATCATGTCGGCAATCGGCATCTTAGTTTTAAATATGCCTTTTACTGTATATTTTCTTTGAATTCCATTGCTATAAATTATTTTTATATCATCTCCTACTTTTACTCCTCCTAAAGACTGATGCTCAAGAACAGCATCATAGCCCCCTGATATTTCATTTCCCAAAATGATTTTATCACGATCATTCTTTTTTAAATATTCACCGCTTAATAATGTTTGATGAATATTAGTCACATGCTTTTCATCCGTCACATTAATGGATTTTACTTGCCAGCTTCCGCTTCTTATATCCTTGCCGTCTTTATATTCATCATAACTAAATAACGCGCCAATAATATAATGAGCCGAATTGCCCAATACGCCCGGAATAGAGTTTATTAAAGATTGCTTAGCCTTAACTTACTTAATATACGGCTCATCTTTTTCCGGTTCAATTACAACATTTCCATAAAGATTATTAATGGACTGTTCATTAACCGCAAGAATCATGCCTTGAAAAATAGAAGAAATAAAAATCAAATTCACAAAAGCCAAGGTCATAATAAAGATGGTCAAAAATAAAGTGCCTTTATTGCCTCTGATAATGGATTTATACGCTAAAAAAATTGAAATTTTTATATTATCAAACATAAATTAAAAAATTTTGATATTCTTTAATCGAAACTTATTACTTTATCATTTTCATTTAATCCCTTAATAATTTCAATATTTTCTTTTCCGTTTAATCCTGTTTCTATTTCCAACTCAAATATCTTTCCGTTTTTGCCGTTTTTATAAACTTGAACATATCTTTTGCCATCGCCGCCTTCTTTTACGCTTCCTATTGGTAAAATTAAAACATTATCTTTTTTTGCCGTTAAAACATCAAGGTCAGCTGTCATGCCGGGCATAATATTAACATCAGTAATATTTTCAGCATCTTCATCAAAAACCACTTTTATTTGATAATAAATAACTCCTTGGACAACTGTTTCTGCCGGCTCAATAGAAATAATTTTACCGGAAAATATTCTATCGCCGTAAGCATCAAGAGTTATTTTAACAGGATTATTTATTTTGACTTTAGCTATATCAATTTCAGGAACATTAGCTTCAATTTGTATTTGCGAAGAAATCATAGTAATAAAAGTATTAGCGGCACTGATATTTTCACCAATCTCTCCATCAATTTTAGTTATAATTCCATCGCTTAGCGCGACAAGCTTGGTTTTTTTTAATTCTTCTTTGGATAATTCTAACGATGCCCAAGCTTGACGCACTAACGCATTTAAGCTGGCGATATCAACCTCGCGAGGTTTGGCTTGTATTAAAATTAATTTATCTTGAGCAATTTGCAACACGCTTTCAGATAGAGAAATTCGCGTGTCTGCTTTTGCCTGAACAGCTATTAAATTTGCTTCAGCTGAATCTATACCGGACTGAGCAGTATCAATCAAAGCTTTCGCCGTATTTATATTGGTTTGGTTAGTTACTTTTATAGAAGAAATGGCTTGTATTTCCGTATTTACACTTGTCAAGGAAGTATTAACATTTGACCTGCTAGTGCTAATTGTTGCTTTAAAAATATCTAAATCCGCTTGGGATAAGTCTATACAGGTGATTGTCGCGTATAGCGCGTTATATAAACTATCCAAAGTATTATAAATCTGCGCAAGATTATTTTTTAACTGAGTTAAGGCTATGTTTATATTTGCTTCATTGGGTTCGGCCTTGGCAGCCGCAACATTATCAACCGCCAAACCATAACCCATTATGGCTTGATTATAATTACTGCTTGTCTGAACTTTATATTGAGAATCTTTAACACTCAAAACATCTTCCAAATCATCATCATTCACAGTATCTTTTACACAGTCAAGGGAATTTTGAGCAGTAAGCAAAGCTGAATCCATAACCCTTAAAGCATCTCCAAGAGCATTATCTATACTACTGTTAGCTTGTGACTGCGCATCTTCTAATCCCTGTAAAACATTTTCTAAAGCCGTTTCGGATGTATTTATCTGAGCCTCAACATTGGCAATATCTTTATTCACGCTTTCTTTAGTTTTAATTAAATTCGTTTCAGCATTATATACAGCCGTTTGATAAACCTGTATATCTTCTCCGCTAACACCGGCTAATTTTAAATTCAAATTAGCTCGCGCCTGAGACAAGCTGGCTTGATGTTGTTTAACTCTAATCTCCTGATCACGCGAATCCAATTCAGCCAAAATATAATCTTTTTTAATTTTCTGCCCAACTTCATAGTTAATTTGCGCAAGACGACCGCCGATTTGATATTTTAATTCAATTTCTGAATCAGCCACCACCGAACCATCTGCGGTAACTACTTGCTCTACGACTCCTTTTTGCACAACAACAAATTCATATGAATGATTACCATTACGAATTATGTTATCACCATCAGCAAAACTATAACTAATAATTCCAATTGCCATAATTAACGCTCCAATGATTATAAAGATTAAATTTTTTTTGTTAATTTTCATATTTTTTTTATATATTATTTCCATCTCCCTGATCGCAGAATGGAAATTATTAAAAACAAGCCTAAAAAACTTGCGAATAAATAACCGATAATCCCGATTGCCGGATAACCGAAAATAAAAGGACCGATTTCTTGTGTTAAAATTAAAGAAGAGCCGATTATTAAAGCGGCGATTATCATGCTAAAAGACAGCCTATTACTGGCGCGGTCTATTTCCAAAATTAATTTTTCCAATCCTTTGTGTTTAAAATTAATATTGATATCGCCTTTTCTTAAATTTTTAATTAACCATGAAAATTCTTTTGGAAGAATCTGTAAAAAATCAAATATTTCTTCAGCCGTTTTTTTACCCTTTTTCCATAAATTGATAGGCGAATATTTTTGGCTAATTAATTTTTTGGCAAAAGGTTTGCTGTGAGCCACCATATCAAAATTAGGATCAAGATTTCTTCCTACACCCTCAATAGTAACCAATGATTTTACAAGCAAGGTTAAATCGCTTGGCATCCTGATTTGATGACGAACCATAACTTCTAAAATTTCTTCTATAATTACGCTGATTTTCAGCTGTTTCAGCGGAACACCGTAATATTTATCAATAAAATTTTTGATTTCAATTTTTAATTCTCTTAGCTCCATTTCCGGATCAACGATTTCCATTTGCTCCAAAGTTTTAACAATTTTATCAGTATTATTTTCAATAGTCGCGATTAATAAATTTGCCATACCGGCCATAGTGCTTTCTTCCACTCGTCCCACCATGCCGAAATCAAGCAAAGCGATAATATTGTTTTCCATGATAAAAATATTCCCGGGGTGTGGGTCGCCGTGAAAAAAACCATCTGTGAATAT